>CANRNF010000022.1 GCA_947631865.1 uncultured Oscillospiraceae bacterium
TACATGGCCTCCCCGGACATCAACACCGAGGACTTCCAGGCGGCGGTGGACTTCCTATCCGTCCAGGAGAACGTGGACCCGGACCGGATCGGCATCATCGGCATCTGCGGCTGGGGCGGCATGGCCATCAATACGGCGGCCCTGGACACGCGGGTGAAGGCCACGGCGGCCATGACCATGTACGACATGGCCCGTGTCAACGCCAACGGATATTTCGACGCCGAGGATAGCGCCGACGCCCGCTATGAGAAGAAAAAGGCCATGAATGCTCAGCGTATCGCGGACTTCAAGGCGGGCAGCTATGCCCTGGGCGGCGGCGTGGTGGACGAGCTTCCGGAGGACGCGCCCTTTTTCGTGAAGGACTACTACGACTATTACAAGACCCCGCGGGGTTATCACCCCCGCAGCCTCAACTCCAATGGCGGCTGGAACGTCATCGGCTGCATGAGCTTCATGAATCAGCCCATCCTGCGCTATTCCAACGAGATACGCTCCGCCGTACTGCTCGTCCACGGGGAGAAGGCCCACTCCTGCTACTTCAGCCGGGATGCTTACGCCGCCATGGTGAAGGATAATCCCTGGGCAGGCAATAAGGAGCTTCTCATCATCCCCGACGCGGTACACACCGACCTCTATGACGGCGGCGGCAAGAACGCCATCCCCTTTGATAAGCTGGTGGCATTCTTCCGGGAGAATCTGTCATGAGGCGGGCCGTCTCCCTGCTGCTGGCCATATGCCTGTGCCTTTGCCTGGCAGTGCCTGCGGCGGCAGAGGCCAGCAGCAAAGTGCTGGTCGCCTATTTCTCCGCCACCGGCACCACCAAGGCGATCGCGGACCATGCGGCGGACATCCTGGGCGCGGACATCTATGAGATCGTGCCAGCCGAGCCCTACACGGACGCGGACCTGGCCTACTATACCGGCGGGCGCGCCGACCAGGAGCAGAACGACCCCTCCGCCCGCCCTGCCATCGCGGGCGGCGTGGAGGATATGGGACAGTATGACACTGTGCTGCTGGGCTATCCTATATGGCACGGCCAGGCCCCCCGGATCATCTCAACCTTCCTGGAGGGCTATGATCTCTCCGGCAAGACCATCTTGCCCTTCTGCACGTCCCATTCCAGCGGTATCGGTTCCAGTGACGACGACCTGTACCCCCTGGCGCCGGACGCCGACTGGCTGGACGGGACCCGTTTCCCCGCTGGGACGACCAGGGATGAGATCGCCGCATGGCTGGTTGAGTGCGGCATAGAGGCCGCTCCGCAGGTCGGCGTATTCGACTTTGAAAGGAAAACCGTTATGCTCAACAGCGGCTACGAAATGCCTATCATGGGCCTGGGAACATACAGCCTTTCCGATGAAGAATGCTATAACTCCGTCACCGCCCTGCTGCAAGCAGGCGGGCGGCTCATAGATACCGCCTATATGTATGGCAACGAGGCCGCCGTAGGCCGGGCTGTCCGGGACTCCGGCATACCCCGTGAGGAGATATTCGTCATTACCAAAATATACCCCGGAGCGCAGTATGCGAACCCCGAACAGGCCATCCAGGAGGCCCTCGATAAACTGGACATCGGCTATATCGACATGATGTTGCTCCACCACCCCGGCACCAACGACGTAAAGGCGTACAAGGCCATGGAGCAGGCGGTGGCAGAGGGCAAGATACATTCCCTGGGCCTTTCCAACTGGTATGTGAAGGAGCTGGAGGAGTTTCTGCCCCAGGTGAATATCATGCCCGCCCTGGTGCAGAACGAGATACACCCCTACTACCAGGAGAACGACGTGATACCCTATATCCAGAGCCTGGGGATCGTGGTCCAGGGCTGGTATCCCTTTGGCGGACGCGGCTACACGGCGGAGCTTTTGGGAAACGAGACGATCTCCGCCATCGCGGCGGCCCATGGCGTGTCCTCCGCGCAGGTCATTTTGCGGTGGGATCTGCAAAAGGGCGTGGTGGTCATCCCTGGCTCCAGCAACCCGGACCACATTCGGGAGAATCTGGACCTGTTCGGCTTTGAACTTACCCAGGACGAGATGGATCAGATCAACGGGCTGGATAGAAATGAAAAGCACGACTGGTATTGATTTTACGCGAGATAGGGGTGGTAACTATACAGACAGCAGAGCCGCCAATATAAACAACTCCGAAGCTAAATGGGTGCATTGTCCTGTTTGCAGGAATAAAACGAGGATAAAGGTTTATGAAAATTCGGTTCTGCTGAACTTCCCCCTCTTTTGCCCAAAGTGCAAGCAGGAACACAACGTCAGCATCATCCAAATGAAGATGGTGATAAATGATGAGCCTGCTCCGCCACCCCGGTCACGTTTCCAGTATAAGTACCCCTAACAGAAACACGGGAGGTGAAGCACATGAGTGATGATCTTTTCCCCGCCCGCCTGCGTAAACTTCGGGAGGCAAAGAAGCTCAGTGGAAGAATATTAAGTGAGTTGTGTGGATTGTCAGATAATATGATCGGGAGGTATGAGAGAACGGAGACAGGAAACCGTCCATACAAACACTGAAGGTAATTGCGGATTTCTTTCAAGTGTCTCTCGATTACCTTGTGGGCCGGGATGAATAATTATTGCTGTTTCCCCAACAGAACCCAAAACATTCCCTCTGCCTCTGCGGTCCCAGCACGAGCATCCGTAGCAGAAGCCGCCGTTGCTGTCAATGGTCAAGATGAACGGCTCCCCGAGCCGCCATTGACAGCCCCGCCTGCTTCCGCTCTCCCTGTCTGTAAGATGGGCGACAGCCATTTCTGCTGTCGCCCATCTTGCAGTATCTGTTCCTTGCCCCACACATCAATGGTCGATGTCCGCATTTAAGTGCCCTGGACCACTTCTGCCGCAAGGGATTGGAGCCGTTAAACGCAAGGGGGTAATGGTGGTATATGGCGACACCCGAAATCGAGGGTCTATATGCGGACATACTTAAAATTATTTAATGATTGTTGCTATATGTGTGACCCGGTGAAAACAAGGCTTCGATGTGACGCTTTTGGCCGGTCAGACCCCTTGCGGCGTGGGGCTTTCAGAGCACCAAAGTCAGGGGGGTAAGGGTAGTATACGGCACACCTCGAAAACCGGGGTCTATTGCGTCACATACTTCAAATTATTTAATTACTTATCGCGGTACTTGTAATGCCATGAGTTCATGGGGGCCTATGTTACGCTTTAGGGCTTCTGAATCCCTTGCGGCGCAACAGGTTCAAATCGTCAAAGTTGAAGGGGGAATGATACTATACGGCACCCATCAAAAACTGGGGTCCATTGCGTGACATACTTCAAAAGTTTTAAGCAGATTACAACAGACAACGGCTGGTGCATTTCGCACCAGCCGCTGTCTGCTCTGTCGATTCCAATTCCGTAAGGCAGTTACCACTTTTCAATTTTTCGGTGTCATACTGTCTTACGGAACCCCTCCGTTGCCAGGCCCTCGAATCTTCAAAGCCGTTCAGACGCTACCCTCTTGGTGCCATGTAATCCCTGTCGATGGTGATGGCCACCTCCGCCTCCGGGTACTGCTCCCGGACCGCGTCCTCCAGCACCCGCCGCAGGGCGGCCTCGGGAATGTCCGTGTCCGGCGGGGCGAAGCAGTCGAAGCGGACCCGGGTCCGGCAGCCTTCCTGGGAAATGTCCATGTCATGGATGGTGAAGCGCCGGTCCAGGGGGGCGATGCGGCCCATGACGTAGGTCTGCAGGCTGTTCTCGGGGGTGTCCCCCGGGGCCACCGGGTCCAGCTGGAACAGGATGTGCAGCCCGTCCTTTTCCAAAAACTCGTCGGCCAGGGCGATGAGGGACCGGTGCAGGGCCATGATGTCCTCGTCGGCGGAGACCACCACGTGGGCGCTGGCGTAACGCCGGCCGGGGCCGTAGTCGTGCAGCAGCAGGTCGTGGGTGTCCAGCACGCCGGGGCAGGCCATGATCCGTGCCCGGATGGCCTCTATCACGTCCGGGGCGGGCATGCGCCCCAGCAGGGGGTCCAGGGTGCCCCGGACAAGGCCGTACCCGCTCCAGAGCACGAACAGCGCCACGCCCACGCCCAGATACCCGTCCAGGTCCAGGCCCGTGAGCCGGGCTATGCCCATGCCCAGGAGCACCACGCCCGTGGCGATGGCGTCGTTGCGGCTGTCCGCCGCCGTGGCTGCCAGGGTCCCGGAGGCGATGCGCCTGCCTGCGTCGGCGTTGAAGGCCATCATCCACAGCTTCACCAAAATGGACCCGGCCAGCACCCCGGCCATGGCCCAGGAGAATATGGGCGTCTGGGGGTGCAAAATACGCTCCACGCCGCTTTTGAGAAGCTCCAGCCCTGCCGCCAGGATGAGCACCGCCACGGTGAGCCCGGCCAGGTACTCATACCGCCCGTGGCCGTAGGGGTGCTCCGCGTCCGCGGGCCGGGCCGCCAGCCGGAAGCCCAATAGGGTTATGATGTTGCTGGCCGCGTCGGACAGGTTGTTCACGCCGTCCGCCACGATGGCCACAGACCCGGCGGCGAGACCGGTGAGGAGCTTGAACAGGAACAGGGCGGCGTTGGACACGATGGCGAGAATGCTTGCCATCTGGCCGTAGGCCACCCGGACCTGGGGCTGGTCCGTCTTGTCCCAGTCCTTGATGAACCGGGACGCCAAAAACCGAAACATACCGCCGCCTCCTTTCCTATGGAGCATCATATGCGCCGACTCGTTTTTTTGTCAATAAAAATTTACTCGCCCGCCGACAGTGCAAAGCCGGCCACCCGAGGGTGACCGGCTCCGCAACAAAGAAGAGAGGAGTGAAAAATGAAAATGTCGATGGGTGATCTCTGCTGTCTCGGTCCCGGGGGCGTCGGCTCGCTCCCTTGACCTTGTGACTGTATGATACCGCACTCCTCCCGGGGATTGGTGAATAAACTTGTAATGATTTGTAAACAAAAGATGAATGGTTTATTAACAGCTCAGGCGCCGGGGACCGTCAGCTCATGGCCCTGGAAGGTGACGGCGGTCACCTCGTCCAGGTCGATGGGCGCGGCGAACTCGTAGTGGTCCACGTGGGCCTGCAGCTCCTCCCGCCAGCCGCCGCCGGAGCCCACGATCTCCGCCCGGCCGCTGCCGCCGGCCAGCTCGACCTGCAAGTCCTGGCCGATGTCGGGGCCGCTCTCCGGGCCCTCGCCCTCCCCGTACTCGCCCTCGTACACAAAGGTGCACACGGCGCCCATGGAGTTGAGCTTCAGACTGGTGACGGTCACGTCTACCTCCTCATACCGGACCTCAAAGCCGTCGGCGCTGTCGATCATGGTGCCCGGCTCCAGAGTGGATCTGTCGAAGGGCTCGCCGTTCAGATAGTCGTGGGCGAACCGGGCCCTGGCGGTGAAGGGCTCGTCTACCAGCTCTATCTCCCCGTTCTCACCGGGCGTCAGGGTGAACTGGAACACCCAGGGGCCCTCGACATAGGTCTCCTCGCCGTCATACCCGTTCTTCAGATAGTCCACCGTAAGCGTCAGCGGGCTGGAGAAGTCGATGTCCCGGTCCAGGTATTTGGAGTGGACGGTCGCCTCCATGACCTGGGTGAGCATCTCGCCTGTCTGGTCGAACTGGCTCATCCCGGCGCCGGTGAACAGGTCCTCCGGCGCATCCGGGTCCCCGCTGGTCAGCCGGCCGTACAGGATAGTGTCGTGAAGCTCTGTCTCCCCATCCCCGGGCTGGGCGGTCAGGGTCATAAAGACATGCTCTCCGTCGGTCATAGCTGATCCCAATGTCACGGTCCAGCCGCCGGCGGTGACAGACTGGCCCACGTCCGCGGCGGCCCGGTCGATATACTCCTTCTGCCTTTCGGTGAGCTCGGTCTGGCTCGCTGTGGCGAACCAGCTTTTGAACCATTCCGCCCCGTCCAGGGCGGCGTAGGCGGTGACCCCCAATGCCAGCACCAGCGCCGCCGCCAGGGCCAGCGTGACGATGCGTTTTGTGTATTTGTGCGTTCTCATATCCTGCTCCTTTCTCATGACCGCCTTTACCCGCCTCAGCAGGGCCGGGTCCGGGCTTGCTGGGGCCAGCGCCCGGCGGAGCAGCACATCGGTATCAGTTTTCATCTTCCCCAAGTCCTTTCTCCACCAGGGCCCGGGCCGTGTGCAGACGGCGCTTCACCGTCCCCACGGGAAGACCCAGGGTCAAAGCGATGTCGGCTACCTTCATCTCCATGGAATAGTACAGCACCAGGGGCAGGCGGTATTTTTCCGGCAGGGAGGCCGCCAATTGCCGCACCCGCCGCTCCTCCTCCCGTGCCAGCAGACTGGCCTCCGGGTCGTCCCCGCCGGGAAGAGTCCGGTCCTCCAGAGGCTCCGAGGGGGCGATGCGCTCCCGGCGGGCGTATTTCCGCCGGCGGCTGCGCCACAGGCTGAGGGCCGTGGAGAACAGGAAGTTCTTCGGGTCCTCCATGAGTTTCCGGGGCCGCTCCAGGGCTTTTAAAAAGGTATCCTGGAAAAGGTCCTCCCCGTCCTCTTTGGAGAAGGCCAGGCTCCGGCAGAAGCGGTAGAGCATGGGCCCGTACCGGTCCGCCAGACCGTCCGTATCCACTTTCGCGCGCAAGCCGTCCACGGACAGGCCCCCTTTCCCCGCTGGTGTGTACGCCTGTATATCGCCGCGGGACCGAAGATGGTTCGCTCAGTTGACGAAAAATTTATGATATGCTATAATACCAAATCGATTTAACATTGGAAAGCAAGAGGTGGTTTTTCCAGATGGATGATGGCAGTTGGCTGTCTATCCTGTTTCTGATCGCACTCGTGGGCATGGCCATGTACTTCGCCTTCGCGGAGACGGCCTTCGCCTCCGTATCCAGGACCCGCATCCGCGTCCGCCAGGAAAAGGGGGATGCGAGGGCCAAAAAGGCCATGTGGGTGCTTGATAATTTCGACCGGGCTATCACCACGATCCTCATCGGCACCAATATCGCCCATCTGTCCGCCGCGGCAGTGGTCACCGTGCTGGTGACCCACCATTTCGGCATGGGCGCGGTGGCCTGGGGGACGCTGGCGACGACGCTGGTCCTGTTCTTTTTCGGGGAGATGCTCCCCAAGTCCATCGCGAAAAAATACAGCGAGCGGTTCTGCCTGGGCACCGCCGGTTCGCTGTGCTTTTTTATGCACTTTTTCGCCCCCGTGGCGGCGGTGCTGACCCTCATCGGCCAGGCGGCGGCCAAGCTCTCCAAGGGGGAGGGCGAGGTGTCCGTGACGGAGGATGAGCTCTACGACCTCATCGAAGACATGACCGACGCGGGCAGCCTGGACGAGGACCAGGGAGACCTGGTCCAGTCCGCGCTGGAGTTCGGCGACATCACCGTGGAGCATGTGCTCACCGCCCGGGTGGACATGGCGGCCATCGACGTGGCCTGGCCTGCGGAGAAGGTCATCGGGTTCATCCGCTCCCAGCGGCACACCCGCCTGCCCGTCTATGAGGGGCAGATCGACCAGATCATCGGCATTTTGCAGATACGCAAGTACATCAAGGCCTGGCTGAGCCAGGGGGACGATACGGACATCCGCGGCCTGCTGGACGTGGCCTATTTCGTCCCCTCCACCACGAAGGTGGACGACCTCCTGCCGGAGCTGAGCCGAAACCGCTCCAACATGGCCATCGTCACCGACCCCTGGGGCGGCACCCTGGGCATCGTAACGGTGGAGGATATCCTGGAGGAGCTGGTGGGCGAGATCTGGGACGAGGAGGACGAGGTGGAGGAGCTGTTCCAGCCCATCGGCGGCGGCCGCTACGAGGCCGACGGCCGGCTGGACGTGGACGAACTGTTTGAAAAGCTGGGCTGGGAGGACCCGGACCACGACGAGGAGCTGGTCCACAAGCCCCTGGCCGAGTGGACCCTGGAGCACTTTGACCTCATGCCCCAGCAGCGGGATAAATTCATCTACCATGACCTGGAGTTCACGGTGTCCGACGTGCACCAGCACCGCATCCGCAAGCTCACGGTCCGCCTCCTGCCCAAGGCGGAAGAGACGGAGAAAGGGGGCGGGGCGGAATGATCGGCTATATCCTGGCCCTTCTGGTGTGCCTGGCCCTGTCCGGGTTCTTCTCCGCGTCGGAGATGGCCCTGTCCTCCGCCAACCGGCTGCGCCTGGAGAACGCCGCGGAGGACGGCAACGCCAGCGCCAAAAGCGCCATCAAGCTCCTGGATGACTTTGACAAGGCCCTGGGAGCCATCCTCATCGGCAACAACCTGGTGAACGTGGCGGCCAGCTCCATCAGCTCCGTCATCGCCATCGGCGTCGCCATGCGCACCGGCGTGACGGACGGCTTGGCCTCCACCGCGGCCACCGTGTGCGTGACCATTTTGGTCATCATCTTCGGCGAGACCATGCCCAAGATCATCGCGAAAAAGAACGCCACCCGCTTTTCCCTGGCCGTGGCCGGGCCCCTGCGGGCCCTGGCGGTGGTGCTGTCCCCCCTGGTGTGGTGCGCCGTATCCCTCACCCGTCTGGTGGGCAAAGCCTTGAAGGGCGAGGACCAGGAGGACGCTCAGGAAGCGGCGGTGGAGGAGCTGCAGTCCATCATCGAGACTGCCCAGGACGAGGACGTGCTGGACGACGACCGGAGCGAACTTTTACAGGCCGCCCTGGACTTCGGCGACGTGTCCGCCAGCCAGGCCATGACATCCCGTGTGGACATGATGGCCCTGGACATCGACGACGGCCTGGAGAAGATATTGGAGGAGGTCAGCGACTGCCCCCACTCCCGGCTGCCCGTCTACGAGGGCGACACGGACAACATCATCGGCGTGCTGCACCTCAATACGCTCTATAGAGCTCTGCTGGACAGCAGCGATGTGGATATCCGGGACCTGCTCACGGAGCCCTGCTGGGTGTACAAGACCGTGAAGCTGCCCGCGGTGCTGGAGAAGCTCCGGGCCCAGCAGACCCACCTGGCCATCGTCACCGACGAGTACGGCGGCACCGCCGGCGTCATCTCCATGGAGGATGTGCTGGAATACCTGGTGGGCGACATCTGGGACGAGACCGACGAGGTGGAGGAGGAAGTGGTCCAGACCTCCGAGGACAGCTGGGAGCTGGACGGGGACCTGTCCATAGAGGACTTTCTGGAGCTGGTGGACCTGGACGGCGAGGAGTTCGACTTCGAGAGCGAGACCGTTGGCGGCTGGGTCATGGAGCTCATGGAGGGCTACGCCTCCGCCGGCAGCGCCGTCACCTATGAGGACCTGAACATCACGGTCCTGGAGGCGGACGACAAGCGGGTGGAGAAGGTCCGGGTCACCCGGAGCAAAAAAGAAGAGGAGAAAGAATAATACATGCGCGGGGCTATTGCCCCGCGCATTCTGCTTGGAAGCCTCCCTCTGACGAGGGAGGTGGCCCGGCGAAGCCGGGACGGAGGGAGAGATAATCTACTTCTCTCCCCCAGTCACCGCTTTCAGCGGCGACAGCCCCCTCGTCAGAGGGGGCCTTTTACTGCTCAGTATCCCCGCAGGTTTGGATATATATCTCCTCCGCTTCTTCCAGGGCTTTTTGCAGGACCTTCGCGGCCGCCGCCCCGTCGCCGGGAAGCGCGTCCAGCGCCTTGCTGGCTGCCGCGCACATGATATAGTACATCTTCTGGTAATCCGGCATAGTATCGCCCCCTTTCAGCGATAGTTTATCATTAACGCAATGCAATTGCAATGCATATTTTTGGCGCGTATCGCATTATGATATGTATTGCATGAAGCAGAAGCGAGGTGAGGGCATGGCCGGATTTGAGATACCAAGGACGCCTGCTACGACCAACAAGACCATCCGATTCCCCAACGACGTCATTGATGATATTGAGAAGGCCATCGCCGGAAAGGACTGCACCTTCTCCGCGTTCGTCATTGCCGCGGCCCGAAACGCTTTGCGGGAGCTGGGGGAGAAGGAGAAAGAATAATACATGCGCGGGGCCAATGCCCCGCGCATTCCGCTTGGAGCCTCCCTCTGACGAGGGAGGTGGCTCGCCCGTCAGGGCGAGACGGAGGGAGAGATTCCTTCACAAACAAGGAAAGAGCCCGGAGCGTTGCTCCGGGCTCTTGTATTTACGGAAAATCAGACGGCGCGCTGGACCTTGCCGCTGCGCAGGCAGCGGGTGCAGACATACACATGCTGGGGCTTTCCGTCCACGACCGCCTTCACGCGCTTTACGTTGGGCTTCCACATGCGGTTGGAACGCCGGTGGGAGTGGCTGACCTTGATGCCGAAAGTCACGCCTTTTCCGCAAACCTCACATTTTGCCATCGTAATCAGCTCCTTCCTACTGTCCGGCGGACAGCCTCAATATAATAACAGAGCCTAAGACAAAATGCAAGCATTTTTTTCACGACCGGGAAAAACTTGAAAAAATCCGGCGGGAACGATTGCGCCGAAGGCGGTTCTGTATTAAAATATAATAGACATAAAATGCAAAGGAAGTGGTCCGCTTGGAGAAGAAATACTTTGTGAGCCTGCCGGAGCTGGCGAAGGAGCACGAGCTGAGGGTGGTCTACGCCTCCCCGGACTATGAGTCCATCCGCGTCGGTTCCATGGACATCAACCGTCCCGGCATCCAGCTCATGGGCTATCTGGAACACTTTGACGCCAACCGTATCCAGGTCATCGGCCGCAGCGAGAACGCCATGATGGAGGAGCAGGACAGCCAGCAGCGCACCGCGGGCTTCGCCGCCATCATGAGCCGGCGGCCCCCGGCGGTCATCGTGGCCCATGACGAGGTGGTGCTGCCCGAGTGTCTGGAGATGGCCCGGAAGTACGGCGTGACCCTCCTGACCACTACGGTGGATACCTCTGAGTTCTCCGCCCGGTTCATCCACTCCCTGCGCTATCACCTGGCCCCCCGGGAGACCATCCACGGGGTGCTCATGGAGGTCTACGGCGAGGGCATGCTCATCATCGGCGACAGCGGCGTGGGCAAGTCAGAGACCGCCCTGGGCCTTTTGAAGCAGGGCCACCGCCTCATCGCGGACGACGCGGTGGAGATCCTGCGGACATCCTCCTTCCACCTGGAAGGCCGGTCCCCGTCCATCATCAAGCACTTCATGGAGCTGCGGGGCATCGGCGTCATCAACGTGCCCAGCGTGTTCGGCATCGGCGCGGTGAAGCCCTCCTGCCAGATCGACCTGGTGGTGCAGATGGAGCTGTGGGACGAGTCGAAGCACTATGACCGCCTGGGCCTGGACACCCGGACCACCGAGTACCTGGGCGTGGACGTGCCGTTGGTGACCATCCCCGTCCGGCCCGGCCGGAACCTGGCCGTCATATTGGAGATCGCGGCCATGACCAACCGGCAGAAGAAGACTGGCTACAACGCCGCCGAGGACCTGGCCCGCCGGGTGGACGAGAGCGTGGATCTGGGACTGGGATTTTAAGTAAAATTTATTCGCCTCTGCGGAGGCGAACTCTGCGAGGCTTTATGGGTTATTCAAAGCTGGTAAACGACATACGTAAAATCATGCCCGGGCTGGACCTGCGGGAGCGGGAGCCCATGGCGGAGCACTGTTCCTTCCGGGTGGGCGGCCCCGCGGCGGCCATGGCCCTGCCCCGGTCGGCGGCGGAGCTGGAAAAGCTCTGCCGTCTGCTGCGGGAGCACGGGGTGAAGCCTCTCATCATCGGCAACGGCACCAACATCCTGCCCCCGGACGAGGGTCTGGACCGGTTCGTGGTGGCCTCCTGCCCCGGGGTGGGGCAGGTGACCGTGGAGGGCAGCACTGTCACGGCGGACTGCGGCGCTACCCTGGCAGCGGCAGCTATGGCCGCGGCGGAGGCCGGACTCACGGGTCTGGAATTCGCCCACGGCATCCCCGGCAGCGTGGGCGGCGGCGTGGTCATGAACGCGGGCGCCTACGGCGGGGAGCTGAAAGACGCCGTGGCGGAGACGGTGTATTTGGACGAGGAGCTTGTCCTGCGGACCGTGACCGGACCGGAGCACGATTTTTCCTACCGGCACAGCATCTTTTCGGGCCGGGAGGTGGTCATACTGCGCACCTCCTTCGCCCTGTCCTCCGGCGACAGGGACGCCATTCAGGGCAAAATGCGGGAGCTGGGGGCGAAGCGCCGGGCCAGCCAGCCCCTGGATATGCCCTCGGCGGGCAGCACCTTCAAGCGGCCCGTGGGCGGCTACGCGGCGGCCCTCATCGACCAGGCGGGCCTGCGGGGCTTCACCATCGGCGGGGCCCAGGTGTCAGAAAAGCACGCGGGGTTCGTGGTGAACGCCGGCGGCGCCACCTGCGCCGACATCCTGCATCTCATGGACCACATCCAAAAGACGGTTTTTGCCAGAAACGGCATCCTGCTGGAGCCGGAAGTGCTGGTGCTGGGGAGATAGAGATGGAGTTTCTCATCATCACGGGCCTCTCGGGCGCGGGCAAGACCCGGGCCGCGGACATATGCGAGGACCTGGGCTATTACTGCGTGGACAACCTGCCGGCGGCGCTGCTGGGCAGGTTCGCGGCGCTGTGCCTGGCCACCCATGGCCGGTACGAGCGGGTGGCCCTGGTGATGGACGCCCGGAGCGTGACGGACTGCGCGGAACTCACCCAGGCGCTGGACGAGCTCAAAGCGCTGGACTGCACCGTAAAGATGCTCTACCTGGAGGCGGAAACGCAGACCCTCATCCGCCGGTACAAGGAGTCCCGCCGGCCCCATCCTCTGGGGAAGCGGGGCCAGACCATCGCCCAGGCGGTGGAGCGGGAGCGGGAGTTCCTCGCGCCTGTCCGCGAGCGGGCGGACTGCATCATCTGCACGGACGCCGCGCCCCTCAATCAGCTGAAGGCGAAGATATGCCGGTGCCTTGACCAGCAGGAGCTGCCCTTCGCCGTGACGGTGATGAGCTTTGGCTATAAGCGGGGCCTGCCCCCGGAGGCGGACATGGTCTTCGACGTGCGGTGCCTGCCCAACCCCTATTACGAGCCGGACCTGGCGGAGCTCACCGGGCTGGACCAGCCCGTGGCGGACTTCGTCTTTAAAAATGGCCACGCCCAGGCCATGCTGGCGAAGCTCACGGAGCTGATGGAACTGACCATCCCCCTCTTCGAGGCGGACCGGCGGGAGCTCACCGTGGCGGTAGGCTGCACCGGCGGCCGCCACCGGAGCGTGGCCATGGCCCAGGCCCTGGCCGAGTCGCTGAAGGACATGGCCGCCGTGACGGTGATACACCGGGAGCTGGGCGGCGGGTCATGAGCTTTTCATCGGATGTAAAGGCGGAGCTGTGCCGGGCGGGGCTCACCCGCCGGTGCTGCGCCCTGGCGGAGGCCTACGGGGTGCTTTTGTACGCCAATACCTTCTCTCTGGGACAGATCCGGATCATGACCGAGAGCGACGCCTTCGCCGCCCGGCTGCCCAAACTGTTCCGCAGAGCCTTCAACGTGGACTTCGACGTGCTGCCCCCCGAGGACGGGGCGGGCAAGCGGTCTTTTCTCATCACCGACCCGGACAAGCTCCGGGCCATTTTCACCGCCTTCGGCTATGACCCGGACAGAGCGGTATCCCACCACATCAATCTCGCGGTGGTGGAGCAGGAGTGCGACCGGGTGTCCTTCCTGCGGGGGGCGTTCCTCGCCGGCGGCAGCGTCACGGACCCCCGCCGCAGCTATCACCTGGAGCTGGCCACCGGCCACGAGAGCGTATGCCGGGAGAGCCACGCCCTTCTCCTGGAGATGGGATTCGAGCCCCGGGACGCGGTGCGGGGCCGGACGTGGATCACCTATTTCAAACGCAGCGGGGTCATCGAGGACTTTCTGGTGACCCTGGGGGCCAGCGTCTCCGCCATGGGCATCATGGAGGCCAAGGCGGAAAAGCACATGGCCAACGCCATGAACCGGCTCACCAACTGCGACATGGCCAACGCCGACAAGATCACCGACGCGGCGGCGGAGCAGCTGGCCGCCATCCGGGCCATCGAGGCGGGGCCGGGGCTGGACGCCCTGCCCCCGGCGCTGCAGGAGACGGCGCTTTTGCGCATCGCGAACCCCTCCTGCTCCCTGTCGGACCTGGCCCAGCTGGCCTATCCGCCTGTGACGAAAAGCTGCATGAACCACCGGCTGAGAAAGCTCCTGGAGCTTGCCCGGACGGTCAATGAGGAGAAGATATGAGCTTCGTACACCTTCATGTCCACAGTGAGTACAGCCTCCTGGACGGGGCCTGCCGCATCGATGAGATGGCGGTCCGGGCCAGGGAGATGGGCCAGGACGCCCTGGCCGTCACCGACCACGGGGTCATGTACGGCGTGGTGGACTTTTACCGCGCCTGCCGGAAGGCGGACGTGAAGCCCATCATCGGCTGCGAGGTGTACGTGGCCCCCCGGGGCCGGACGGACAAGGAGTATGGCGTGGACAACAACTACTCTCACCTCATCCTCCTGTGTCGGAACGAGACGGGCTATCACAACCTGTGCAAGCTGGTGAGCGAGGGGTTCGTGAACGGCTTTTATATCCGCCCCCGGATAGACTGGGACCTCTTGCATGAGCACGCCGAGGGGCTCATCTGCCTGTCGGCCTGTCTCGCCGGGGACATCCCCCAGAAGATCGTGAACGGCCAGTACGAGGCCGCCAAGGCCCGGGCCCTGGAGCTTCGGGACCTGTTCGGCGAGGACGGGTTTTACCTGGAGCTGCAGGACCACGGTATCCCTGAGGAGCGCCGGGCCGCCCAGGGGCTCATCCGCATCCACCAGGAGACGGGTATCCCCATGGTGGTCACCAACGACGCCCACTACCTGAAAAAGACGGACGCACCCATCCAGGACGTGCTCATGTGCATCCAGACGGGCAAGACCGTGGACGACCCGGACCGGATGAAGTTCTCCGTCCAGGAGATGTACCTCAAATCCGAGGAGGAGATGCGGGCCCTGTTCCCGGACTTCCCCGAGGCATATGACAACACGGTGAAGGTGGCGGCGCTGTGCAGCTTCGACTTTGAGTTCGGCAACTACCATCTGCCCAAATTCCAGCTCCCCGCCGGGGAGACGGACAGCTTCGAGTACCTGAAAAAGCTGTGCTACCAAGGTCTGGCGGAGCGGTATCCCGGTTACGGGGAGGAGCATACCAAACAGCTGGACTACGAGCTGGGCGTCATACGCCAGATGGGGTTCGTGGACTATTTCCTCATCGTCTGGGACTTCATCGCCTTTGCCAAGGGCAGGGATATCCCCGTGGGTCCGGGGCGGGGTTCCGCCGCTGGGTCCGTGGTGAGCTACACCCTGCATATCACCGACGTGGACCCCATCAAGTATAAGCTCTTCTTCGAGCGGTTTCTGAACCCCGAGCGGGTCACCATGCCGGATATCGACATGGACTTCTGCGTCCGCCGCCGGGGCGAGGTCATCGACTACGTGACGGAAAAGTACGGCGCGGACCACGTGGCCCAGATCGTCACCTTCGGCACCATGGCGGCCAGGGCCGCCATCCGGGACGTGGGAAGGGTGCTGAACGTGGGCTACGCCGAGACGGACGCGGTGGCGAAAAACGTGCCCTGGGCCCTGGGCATGACATTGAACGAGGCCCTGCGGCTTTCCAAGCCCCTCAAGGAGATGTATGACTCCGACGAGAGGATCAAAAACCTCATCGACACCGCCCAGGCCCTGGAGGGCATGCCCCGCCATGCCTCCACCCACGCCGCCGGCGTGGTCATCTCTGCCAAGCCCCTCACCGATTATGTGCCTCTGGCCCGGAACGACGAGTCCATCGTCTGCCAGTTCGACATGGTGACGCTGGAGCAGCTGGGCCTTCTCAAAATGGACTTTCTGGGCCTGCGGAACCTGACGGTGCTGAAGGACGCGGAGACGCTGGTGCGCCGGGTGCAGCCGGACTTCCGGGCGGACGAACTTCCCGAGGACGACCCGGAGACCTTCCGCATGCTCTCCGAGGGCCATACCAGCGGGGTGTTCCAGTTGGAGTCCGCGGGCATGACCGGCGTGTGCACGGGTCTGAGACCCCGGTCCATCGAGGACATCACCGCCGTCATCGCCCTGTACCGGCCGGGGCCTATGGAGTCCATCCCCCGGTTTTTGGAGTGCGCCTCCCACCCGGAACGGGTGACCTATAAGCATGAGCTGCTGCGGCCCATCCTGGATGTGACCTACGGGTGCATCGTCTACCAGGAGCAGGTCATCAGCATCTTTCAGCGCCTGGCGGGGTTCTCCCTGGGCCAGGCGGATATGATCCGCCGGGCCATGTCGAAGAAAAAACACGACGTCATCGACGCCGAGCGGAAGGCCTTCGTCTACGGCGACCCGGCCCGGGATATCCCCGGGTGCCTGGCAAACGGTGTTTCCGAGACAGTCGCCAACAGCATTTACGACGAGATACTGGACTTCGCCTCCTACGCCTTCAACAAGGCCCACGCGGTGTGCTACGCCGTGGTGGCCTACCGGACCGCGTGGATGAAGCGCCACTGGCCGAGGGAATATATGGCGGCGCTTCTCACCAGCGTGCTGGACATGCCCGGAAAGGTGGCGGAGTACATCGCCGAGTGCAAGGCCATGGGCATCGACCTGCTGCCCCCGGACGTGAACGAGTCCGACGCGGACTTCACCGTGGCGGGGCGGAACATCCGCTTCGGTCTGGCTGCTGTGAAGGGCGTGGGCCGAGGGTTCGTGAACGAGCTCATGGCGGAGCGGGAGGCCTCCGGCCCCTTCACCGCCTTCGACGAGTTCTGCCGCCGGCTCTACGGCAAGGAGTTGAACCGCCGGCCGGTGGAGAGCCTCATCCGGGCCGGTGCCTTCGACTCCATGGGCTATAAGCGCAAGGCCCTTTTGCAGGTGCTGGATAAGGTCCTGGAGGGGGTGAACTCCGCCGGACGGAAGAACGTGGAGGGCCAGTTCGACCTGTTCTCCATGGATATGGATGGGGGCGAGCCCGCCTCCACCCTGGAACTGCCGGACGTGGAGGAATTCACGGACCGGGAGAAAATGGAGATGGAGAAGCAGACCACGGGCCTGTACCTCACCGGCCATCCCATGGACGGCTATCGGGACACGGCCCGGAAGCTGGGGGCCGCCTCCATCGGCGCCATCATGGAGGACTTCACCGGCGAGGAGGGTCCCAGCCGGTTCCACGACGGACAGTACGTGATCCTGGCGGGAGTGGTGTCCGCCGCCCGGACCCGGACCACGAAGAATAATACGTTGATGAGCTATGTGACGCTGGAGGACGACTCCGGCTCCATGGAGCTCTTGGCCTTCCAGCGGGCACTGGACCAGGGCGGGGCATACCTGCGGGAGAACGCGGCGGTGTGCTGTGCCGGGCGCATCTCCGTCCGGGACGAGAAGGACCCCCAGCTCATGCTGGACGCGGCCTACCCCCTGGACGGCCTGGAGGACAACGCCATCGCCGCCATCAAAAACGCCGCCCGGGATGGGGGCTACGCCGGCCGGCGGACCCCGGCGCCTGCGCCCGCGCCTGCCGCGCCCATGAACGGGGGCGGGCAGACCCTCTGGGCCAAGGTGCCCAGCCGGACCCATCCGGCCTTCCACCATATCGAGCTGGTGCTCAATATGTTCCCCGGTACGGAGAGCATGGTGGTGTATTTCGAGGACACGAAAAAGCGCATGGGCGCCCGGTGCCTCATCCACCCGGCCCTGGTGGAGGAACTGAAGGAGACTTTGGGCGAGTCCAACGTGGTGGTCAAGTAAGAAGGAGAGATACAGCCATACAGGATACGACAGTAAAAAAGGAGCGGGCCGCGCTGGCGGGCCTCGCGGCGGCCAGCATGGACCAGGCGGAGCGCAGCGACGACGTGTCCATGGACGAGCTGTGGCGTCTGGCGGAGACGGCGGGGGCCGAGCCCGTGGGCGCGGTGCTCCAGACCAGGGACAAGCCGGACCCCCACAGCTTTCTGGGAATGGGCAAGGTCCAGGAGCTCAAGGACCTGGTGGAGAACGAGGGGTGCGACCTGGTCATGTTCGACAACGACCTGACCCCTTCCCAGGCAAGAGTGCTGGAGAAGGCCCTGGGGGTCCGGGTGCTGGACAGGACCGGGCTCATTTTGGACATCTTCGCCCAGCGGGCCCATACGAGGGAGGGCAAGCTGCAGGTGGAGCTGGCCCAGTACCGGTATCTGCTGCCCCGGCTCACAGGCATGTGGACCCACTTAAAGCGCCAGGCGGGCACCTCCGCCCCTATCGGCACCCGTGGCCCTGGCGAGACCCAGCTGGAGACGGACCGACGGCACATCCGCCGGCGCATCCAGAAGCTCAGCGAGGAGCTGGAACAGGTGCGCCGTGTTCGGGGCACCCAGCGGCGGCAGCGGGAGCGCAACGCCGTGCCTGTGGTGGCCTTGGTGGGCTACACCAACGCGGGCAAGAGCACGCTGCTCAATACACTCACCGGGGACAGCATCCAGACCGGGGACAGGCTCTTCGACACCCTGGACACCACCACCCGGCGGCTGGACCTGGCCGAGGGGGGACAGGCCCTTCTCAGCGACACGGTGGGCTTTATCCGAAAGCTGCCCACGGAGCTGGTGGACGCGTTCAAGGCCACGCTGGAGGAGCTGACCTACGCGGACCTTCTCCTGCACGTCATCGATATCTCCAACCCGGACTGGGAGACCCAGGCCCGGGTGGTGGACGACCTGATCGTCCGCCTGGGGGCGGGGCAGACCCCCTGCCTGCGGGTATATAATAAATGTGACGCCTACTTCGGGCGCCTGCCCTCCGGAGAGGACGAGATATGCGTCTGCGCCCGGACGGGGGAGGGCACCGGCGCGCTGCTGTACGCCGTCGGCCGGAAGCTGAGCGGGGACCTGACAAGGGTGGAGCTGCGGGTGCCATACGATCAGAGCGGGCTGGTGGAGCGGCTGCGCCGGGAGGCGAACGTGCTGGACGTGCGGTACACGGACGAGGGCGCGGAGGTGCTGGCCGTGGTGCGGCCGGCGCTGCGGGACGCTGTACGCCCCTACGAGGTGGAGCGCCATGAGTGAGCGGATGCGCCTTCGGGGCTATGGCACCGGGGAGTACGAGGAAAAGCGCTCCCGGTTCATCGGGGAGGCGTTCCCCGTGGCCAGCGAGGATGAGGCCAAGGAATATCTGGCCAAGGTGAAGAAAAAATACCCTGACGCCCGGCACCACTGCTGGGCCTGGGTGATGCCCGACGGGGCGGCCCGCTGGTCCGACGACGGGGAGCCGGGCGGCACCGCGGGCGGGCCCATGGCGGCGGTGCTGAAGGGCGCGGACCTGTACGGCGCGCTGTGCGTGGTGACCCGGTACTTCGGGGGGACCCTCCTGGGCAGCGGCGGCCTGGTCCGGGCCTATTCCAAGGCGGCGACATTGGCCCTGGCGGACGCGGGCACCGAGCCGGACCCGGAGATGGCGGAGCTCGCCGTGGCCTGCCCCTGGGACAGCGTGGACCGGGTCCACCGGCTGATCCGGGAGTATGAGGGGGCGCTTTTGGAGAGCGACTATGCCTCCGACCCGGACCGGGCAAAGCTCACCGTGCGGCTCCTGGCGGATAAGACGGAGACGTTCTCCCGCCGGGTGACGGATGCTACCAACGGACGAGCGGCGGTAACGCCGTCAGAACGATAAGAAGAGGCTTGGGAATTCGTAAAAGTCAGGTTTGATCCCGAAAACGTCAGGGCCGGCGCGTTGAAGACGCCGGCCCGGCTATGTTAAAATTAAAAGAGAAAAAGTTTCGCTCCGCGCCGGCCCTTTTGGGCGGATGGGACGTATAAAGAGACGGAACACAAAGTGGAGAGACGGCGCGAAGCGCGTTTCAAATAGAAAAGTCTGAAAGAGGAGGAGCATCCATGAACGAGGAAATGATCGGGAAGCTGAAAGAGGCGAAGTCTGTGGAGGATGTGATTGCCATTGCCAGGGAATACGGCAAAGAGCTGGCCGTGGAGCAGGCCCAGGCCCTGCTGGACCGGGTGAAAGCCGCCGTGACCGGCGAGCTGTCCGACGACGCCCTGGGCGCTGTCGCCGGGGGCCGGACGATCGGCCATTCCCATAATGATCCCCTTAGAAATCCCCGTGTGGAAATGGGAGGACAAGGAGGACAAACAGTAGAAGACGCGGCTGACCCCCATAATTGGTGAAAAGCGGCGCGGCGCGACTTAGCATCCAACGTATAGAATAAGGCCCCCTCAGACGAGGGGGCTGTCGAGCGAAGCGAGACTGGGGGAGGGAAATGATCTATCTCTCCCTCCGTCTCGCCCTGGCGGGCGAGCCACCTCCCTCGTCCGAGGGAGGCTTTTGGCAAGTTCTTGCGTTTCCCGATAATAGAAATTCATCGTCAGCCGGTCCCGGTCGTCCAGGGCCAGGGCGACGATCGTGCAGGTAAACCGGGGACGGGCGTCGTCCCAGGCCATCAGTTCCCCGAGCTGCTCGTGCAGCAGGGGGTCCAGTTCCTTCCCAAACGCCTCGGCCAGGCCCTGATAGAGGAATATCGGATCGGCGATGTAAATTTTATATTTCCGCTCCCCGGTGAGCCAGTAGTCCGTCCCGACCATGAACACATGTCCGCCGCAGCAGCCGAGCACGTCCCGGACCAGGGGGCAGAGGCGCCGAAAGGCGGGTATGCCGCTTTGCTCCAGATAGGTCAGGAAATAGCCGCTGTCGTAACGGCCCAGCCGCGAGGGCGTGGAGACATCCTTATGCCTGCGGCAGAGATAGTGGCATTTCAGGGCGGTGACCCGGTCGTCCTCAGAGACGAAGCCCAGAAAGTGCATGCCGGCCAGCGGAAACACCCGCGCATCGCATATGGGCATGGCGGCCAGCTTTCGGATCTCGGCCTCCCGCTGGGAGAACACGCCGAAGTGGCCGCCCAGCCAGGAGAAGAGGGCCTCCATATTCTCGCCGGTGCGTCTTTTGAGGCCGATATCATAGCGGTACCGCCGGCGGCTGCCGGTGTCCTCCGCCAGGGTGAGAAAGTTTATCATATCCCGCTCCCGCAGAAGGTCAATGAGGGAAGATTGCCGTCCCTCGCTGCGGGCGCTGGTATAGTCATTTTTGTAGTATATCTTGAACAGCGGCTCTTCCCCGCCGATATTGACGCCCAGATAATCCACCTGCTGCTGGGCGTAATCCTCGCCGTGCCGGGCCACAAATTCGTCCAGCTTTTCCTGCCAGTCCGCCATGAGAGCACCGCCTTTCCATAGAGCTTATCCTACTTTAAAGTTTGCGGCCCCGTCTGTCAACCGGGCGGGGGCGGCCATCGCGTAAAAGTCAGGTTTGGCTCCGAAAACGTCATAAAAATTTTTTCAAACAAAAAAGGGAAAAAACAAAAATGCGGCGTATAGAGGTATTGCAAAGTGATTTTGCGATACCTTTTTACATATGGGGTAAACGAACATGTCGGATACGCCCAGCTTTCGGGAGATACGCCAGCGGCAGGAGGAGCTCATCATCGGGCCCTACGGGACCCTGTCGGTGAACAGCAAGGGCCGGCCCATGCCGGAGCCGGAGGACGAGGTGCGCACCTGCTTCCAGCGGGACGTGGACCGGGTGACCCATTCCAAGGCCTTCCGCCGCCTGCGCCACAAGACCCAGGTGTTCCTGCGCCCCGAGGGGGACCACTACCGGACCCGCCTGACCCACACCCTGGAGGTGGCCCGCATCGCCCGGACCATCGCCCGGGCCCTGGCGCTGAACGAGGACCTGACGGAGGCCGTCGCCCTGGGCCACGACCTGGGCCATACCCCCTTCGGCCACGCGGGGGAGCGGGCGCTGCGGGACATCACCGGGGGCTTCCACCACTATGAGCAGAGCCTTCGGGTGGTGGACAAGCTGGAAAAGGACGGCAGGGGTCTGAACCTGTGCCAGGAGACCCGTATGGGCATTTTGAACCACACCACCGGCAAGCCGAAGGACACCCTGGAGGCGGACGTGGTGCGCCTGGCGGACCACATCGCCTACCTCAATCACGATTTGGACGACGCGGAACGGGCGGGCATCGTCCAGGCCACGGACGTGCCCCTTCTCATCCGCACGAAGATCGGCACCCGCAACTCCCGGCGCATCAACGCCATGGTCACGGACGTGATCCGGTCCAGCGGGGAGGGCGTCGTGCGGTTTTCCGACGAGATGGATAAGGTCTACACCGCCTTCGAGGAGTTCATGTACCAGGCGGTGTACCACAACCCCACCGCCAAGGGGGAGGAGTCCAAGGTCAAGGGCATCCTGGCCCCTATCATGGAGTATTACGGCAAGCATCCGGACAAGCTCCCTCTGGAATTCCGGGCTATCGCGGACAGGGAGGGCGTGGCCGTGGCCGTGACGGACTATGTCTCCGGCATGACCGACAGCTTTGCCATCTACGCCTTTGAGAATCTCTTCATCCCGGCCAGCTGGTCGGTGAAGTAAGTATAAACAGGCCAAGAGCCAGCGAAGGGGGGATCCGTCCATGGCATTTTCCGAGGAATTCATTGAGGAGCTGCGCCAGCGCAGCGACATCGTGGACGTGGTCAGCTCCTACGTGGCGCTCACCAAGCGCAGCGGCGCCAACCTATTCGGCCTGTGCCCCTTCCATGGGGAGAAGACCCCCTCCTTCGCCGTCAACAGCGAGAAGCAGATCTACCACTGTTTCGGCTGCGGCAAGGGCGGCAGCGTCATCGGCTTCATCATGGAGATCGAGAACCTGGACTACCCGGACGCGGTGCGCTTTCTGGCCAAGCGGGCGGGCATGGAGGTGCCCGAGGACGCCCCGGACCCCCGCCGGAACCGGCGGGAGCGGATGCTGGCCCTGAACCGGGAGGCGGCGCGGTTTTTCCACGCCCAGCTCATGGGCCCCGCCGGCGGGCCGGGACAGGCGTATGTGCAAAAACGGGGCATCAGCAAGAAGACGGTCATCCGCTTCGGACTGGGGCTGGCCCCCGACAGCTGGCAGAGCCTTACCGACGCCATGACCGCCCAGGGCTTCACCCGCCAGGAGCTGGTGGACGCGGGCCTTTCCCGGGTGGGGAAGAGCGGCGGTCTTTACGACTATTTTCGCGATCGGCTCATGTTTCCCGTCATCGACGTGCGGGGCAGCGTCATAGGCTTTTCGGGGCGCATTTTGGGGGACGGGGAGCCCAAGTACCTGAACAGCCCGGACACCCTGGTCTACAGCAAGAGCCGGAGCCTATTCGCCCTGAATCTGGCTAAAAAGTCCAAAAGCGGATATATTCTTCTCGCGGAGGGAAATATAGACGTTGTCAGCCTCCATCAGGCCGGGTTCGACAGCGCGGTGGCCAGTCTGGGTACCTCCCTCACGCCGGACCAGGCCCGGCTGATCTCCAATTACACCCAGAAGGTGGTCATCGCCTACGACGCGGACGCCGCCGGCCAGAAGGCCACCCAGCGGGCCATCGGCATCCTCCAGCCTTTGGACCTGAAGATCCACGTGGTGAAGATACCGGGGGCCAAGGACCCGGACGAGTTCGTCCAGGCCAACGGCCCCGACAAGTTCCGCCAGCTCATCGAGCGCAGCGGCAACCAGATGGAGTACCGCCTGGAGGAGACGGCGGCCCAGTTCGACCTCACCGCCGACGACGGGCGGCTGAACTATCTGCGGGCCGCGGCCCGGCTCATCGCCTCCCTGCCCGGGAGCGTGGAGCGGGAGATATACGGCATGCGGGCCGCGGAGAAGGCCAACGTGTCCAAGGACGCCTTCATGCTGGAGGTGGAGAAGGTCCGGCGGCAGAACGCCGCCGCGGCCCGGAAAAAGCGGGAGCGGGAGGCCGCCGCGCCATTGCGGGCCGCCCAGCCCGCGGAGCGGAGCCTCCGATACACGGACGTACCAAGCGCCGTGGCGGAGGAGGGAGTGCTGAACCTGTTGTGCCGGTTCCCGGAGCAGTTTAAGGACCTGCCCCTCACTAAGGAGGACTTCACGTCCCCGGCCCTGGGCGGGCTCTATGAGGCCGTGGCGGCCCGGGCCAGTCAGGGCGAGCACGTGACCATGGCGTCCCTGGAGCAGCAGTTCTCCCCGGAGGAGACGGCCCTTCTGGCCGGTATATTGCAGCGGGACGAGATCACCGCTGCGGCCGCGGACAAGGCCATGGCGGACTACATAAACAAAATGCGCGCCCAGAGAGACAAGACCACCGCCGGCGACGACCTGCGGGTGTACGCGGAAAAGCTGAAACAAACGAAAGGGTATGGTTCATAAGGATGGCTGCACAGAAAAAAAGACCCACTGAGGAGACCCCGGCGCCTGTGGAGGAGATCGCTCCCGTGGCAGAGGAGACCACCCCCGCTGAAGAGGCTGCCCCCGTCGAGGCGGCCGCGCCTGTGGAGAAGAAGCCGGCGAAGAAACGGGCGAAGAAGGCCGCCCCGGCGGAGGATCCTGCCGCTCCCGCCGAAGAGGACGCGGCTGCCGCGCCCAAGGAGCAGCCCAAGGAGAAGACCAACGAGGAGAAGATCGCCGAACTCATCGAGAAGGGCAAAAAGGCCGGCAAGCTCACCAGCAAGGAACTTTCCGACGTGCTGGACAATATGGGCCTGACCCCTGACGAGGTGGACGCCGTCTACGACCAGCTGGAGGACCTGGGCATCGACACCGCCGGGGACGAGTTTTTGCCGCCCCTGGAGGACGACGCCCTGCCGGAACTGGAAGAATTGGAGGAGCTGGCGGACCTGGAGATCAGCGAGGTCACCGAGGAGGAGATCGTGGACACGGACGCCGTGGCCGAGAGCTTCTCCACCGACGACCCGGTGCGCATGTACCTCAAGGAGATCGGCAAGGTTCCCCTGCTGACCCCGGAGGAGGAGGTGGCCCTGGCCGCCCGCATGGCCGAGGGCGACGAGGAGGCCAAGCGCCGCATGGCAGAGGCCAACCTGCGCCTGGTGGTGTCCATCGCCAAGCGCTATGTGGGCCGGGGCATGCTGTTCCTGGACCTGATCCAGGAGGGCAACCTGGGCCTTATCAAGGCCGTGGAGAAGTTCGACTACACCAAGGGCTATAAGTTCTCTACCTACGCCACGTGGTGGATCCGCCAGGCCATCACCCGCGCCATCGCCGACCAGGCCCGGACCATCCGCATCCCGGTGCACATGGTGGAGACCATCAACAAGGTCATCCGTGTCTCCCGGCAGCTTCTCCAGGAGCTGGGCCACGACCCCTCCGCCGAGGAGATCGCCGAGGAGATGAACATCCCGGCCGAAAAGGTCCGGGAGATCCTGAAGATCGCCCAGGAGCCCGTGAGCCTGGAGACGCCCATCGGCGAGGAGGAGGACTCCCATCTGGGGGACTTCATCGAGGACGAGGGGGCCTCCGAACCCTCCGAGGCCGCCAGCTTCACCCTCCTGAAGGAGCAGCTCATGAGCGTGCTGGACACCCTGACCCCCCGGGAGAAAAAAGTGCTGGAGCTGCGCTTCGGCATCCTGGACGGCCGTACCCGCACCTTGGAGGAGGTGGGCAAGGAGTTCCAGGTCACCCGGGAACGCATCCGCCAGATCGAGGCCAAGGCCCTGCGCAAGCTCCGCCATCCCTCCCGGTCCAAGAAGCTGAGAGACTTCCTCAATTGATGCAAGAACTCCTGAGACATTGCGTCTCAGGAGTTTTTACTTTTCTATTTCTTTCTGCGGGGGTCCCGTTCGGCGATATAGTCGCAGCTCACGCCGTAAAAATCAGCCAGCCGGATGATGAAAGAAAAGGGCGGCTCCCGCTTGCCCTGCTCATAGTTGGTGTAGGTGGTCTTGTGCATGCCCAGCTTTTCCGCCAGCTTCACCTGGGTCAGGTCGGCGTCTTCCCGCAAGTCCCGTATCCTTCTGTAATACAGACGCCATCCCTCCCCTTGTATTGATGGCGTTATTATGCCTCATTACAACGAATGATGTTGACAAAATACATCAAACGATGTATTATTATGCCTTGAATACAACATTTGGTGTACGGAGGAGAATAGGATGACAGACTACGAGAGGATGTATCATCTGCTGTTCAATGCCATCACAGACGCGCTGGAGGAGCTGGGGTCGGATGCGCCGAATGCGGCCGCTGACATTCTCCGGCAGGCGCAATGCGATGCGGAGGAAATGTATATCAAGTCAGAAGAATAAATGCTCCCCGGGACGGCGGTCCCGGGGAGTTGCGTTTTGCCGAATGGTGTGATATTCTGTCCCTGGTGCTTCGGCACCAGGGCGCTGAACAACGGCGGGCGGTTAGTCACACTCCCCGAAAGGGGGTGAGGCTTATGCCTATTACGTTGACGTTACATATCGGAAGGTATACGATAACGCTGACCGTAAAAAGGACGAACCGCCACCCTGGCCGGTGACGGTTCTCCAAAAGAACTTTAACTAGCAGGGGCTAACCGCTTGTCACGGCGCCCTTTTTGTATGCCTATTATAGACCGCGCAGGGACTGTATGTCAAGTCCGGCGCGGCATTTTGTTTTACCCTCCCGGAATATGAACAAATTACAAATTATAAGGAAGGGGCCCTTGACAGATACTGAAAGACGTGGTAAATTAGCACTCGGATAGAAAGAGTGCTAGCAGCGCAGAGCCGGGAATGCCAGGAGGCGGACATGGAACTGAGCGAGCGGAAAAAGAGGATACTGACCGCCGTCGTGGAGGGCTACATCGCCACGGCGGAGCCGGTGGGCTCCAAGGCGCTGGCCCAGACCATCGGCTGCTCCTCCGCCACCATCCGCAACGAGATGAGCGAGTTGACCGCCATGGGCTACCTGGAGCAGCCCCACACCAGCGCGGGACGGGTGCCCTCCCCGGCGGGCTACCGGCTGTACGTCAATGAGCTGATGGAGAAGCAGAAGCTCTCCGAGGCGGAGACCGCCGCCATCAACGAGAAGCTGGCCCGCAAGGACGAGCAGATCGAAAAGCTCATGGCGGAGGTGGGCCAGCTGACCAGTTCCATGACCCAGTACCCGGCCTACGCCCTGACCATGAAGCCGCCGGTGGCGGTGAAGCGTTTCGATTTCATCTATGTGGACGCCAACACCTTCATCGTGGTGGCCCTTCTGACGGACAACACGGTGAAGAACAAGCTGATCCACCTGCCTTTCTCCGTCCACCAGGAGCAGATCACCACCCTCTCCAGCCTCTTCAACGCCAACTTCACCGGCGTGACGGACCGGGAGATCACCGACTCCATCATCCGCTCCACGGAGCGGGCGGCGGGGGACACCTACGGCCTGGTGGCCGTGGTGGCCAGCTTCACCATGGAGTGCCTGGCCGCGGCGCGGACCGCGCCATTGCGGGTGGCGGGCCAGTCCAGGCTCCTGGACCAGCCGGAGTTCCGGGACCCGGACAAGGCCCACGCCCTCATGAGTTTCATCTCCGAGGGCAGCCACCTGATGGACGACCTGCCCCCGGCGGGCATGGGCACGGACGGCGTGCGGGTGACCATCGGGCCGGAGAACATGGCGGAGGAGCTGAAGGACTCCAGCGTGGT
Source organism: uncultured Oscillospiraceae bacterium (assembly GCA_947631865.1). GTDB lineage: Bacteria > Bacillota > Clostridia > Oscillospirales > Oscillospiraceae > CAJOIG01. The sequence continues at coordinate 27,323 of CANRNF010000022.1, forward strand.
CATGGCCTCTTACGACGCCGGGGATGGCATGCGGGGCTATATCGGCGTGGTGGGACCCACGAGAATGGACTATTCCGGCGTGGCCGCCAAGCTGAGCTACATCGCCGCCGGCCTGAGCCGGATGCTGGCGGGGACGGACGCCCCCAGGGGGCTGGACAACAAATTGGTATTGAAGGAAAGTGGTCATTATGAGCAAGAAGGAAGAGAAGAAGAATAACGCCCAGAAGCCCGGGGAGCCCAAGAAGGAAGAGGCCGAGAAGGCCCCGGAAAAGGCGCCGGAGGCGGAAGCTCCCGCAAAGGAGACCAAGGCGGAGCCCAGCGAGACCGATAAGCTGAAGGCCAGTCTCGCCGAGACCAACGACAAGTACCTTCGCATGCTGGCGGAGTACGACAACTACCGCCGCCGCAGCGCCAAAGAGCGGGAGAGCATCTACGCCGACGTCCGGGCGGACACGGTGAAGAAGTTCCTGCCGGTGTACGACAACCTGGCCCGCGCCATCCAGCACGAGACGGACGAGGAGACCCGCAAGGGCGTGGAAGGCATCTTCAACCAGCTCAAGTCCATCCTGGAGGGCCTGGGGGTCAAGGAGATCGAGACCGTGGGCAAGAAGTTCGACGCCAATCTCCACGACGCGCTGCTGCACATCCAGGATGACAAGTACGGCGAGGGCGAGATCGTCCTGGAGCTGGAAAAGGGCTTCATGCTGGGCGACAAGGTGATCCGCTTCGCCAAGGTCCAGGTGGCCAATTAGCGCATACCCGTCCCGGAAGGGACTTCAGGATAAAAATAATTTACGACTTATAATACAGGAGGAACATCAAAATGGGAAAGATCATCGGTATCGACCTGGGTACTACCAATAGCTGCGTGGCCGTCATGGAGGGCGGCGAGGCGGCCGTTATCACCAACGCCGAGGGCGCGCGCACCACGCCTTCCGTAGTGGCCTTCTCCAAGGACGGGGAGCGCATCGTGGGCCAGATGGCCAAGCGCCAGGCCGTCCTGAACCCCGACAGGACCATCTCCTCCATCAAGCGTGAGATGGGCTCCGCCTACCGTGTGACCGTGGACGGCAAGAGCTACTCCCCCCAGGAGATCAGCGCCATGATCCTGTCCAAACTGAAGAAGGACGCGGAGGCGTATCTGGGCACTACCGTCACCGAGGCGGTCATCACCGTGCCCGCTTACTTCACCGACTCCCAGCGCCAGGCCACCAAGGACGCGGGCAAGATCGCGGGCCTGGAGGTCAAGCGCATCATCAACGAGCCCACCGCCGCGGCCCTGGCCTACGGCCTGGACAAGGAATCCGACCAGAAGATCATGGTCTACGACCTGGGCGGCGGCACCTTCGACGTGTCCGTGCTGGAGATCGGCGACGGCGTCATCGAGGTGCTGGCCACCGCGGGCAACAACCGCCTGGGCGGCGACGACTTCGACGAGGCCGTCACCAAGTGGCTGGTGGATGAGTTCCGCCGCTCCGACGGCGTGGACCTGACCACCGACAGCTCCGCCATGCAGCGCGTCCGCGAGGCCGCCGAGAAGGCCAAGTGCGACCTCAGCGGCATGACCACCGCGGAGATCAACCTGCCCTATATCACCGCCGACGCCACCGGCCCCAAGCATATGAACATCACCCTGACCCGGGCCAAGTTCAACGAGCTGACCGCCCATCTGGTGGAGAAGACCGTGGGCCCCGTGCAGCAGGCGCTGTCCGACGCCGGCCTCTCCGCGGGCCAGCTGTCCAAGGTCCTGCTGGTGGGCGGCTCCACCCGTATCCCCGCCGTGCAGGAGAAGGTCAAGGCCCTTACCGGCAAGGAGCCCTTCAAGGGCATCAACCCCGACGAGTGCGTGGCCGTGGGCGCCGCCATCCAGGGCGGCGTGCTGGGCGGCGACGTGGAGGGCATCCTCCTGCTGGACGTGACGCCCCTGAGCCTGGGCATCGAGACCCTGGGCGGCGTGTGCACCAAGCTCATCGAGCGCAACACCACCATCCCCACCCGCAAGAGCCAGATCTTCTCCACCGCGGCCGACAACCAGACCAGCGTGGAGGTCAACGTCCTCCAGGGCGAGCGTGAGCTGGCCGCCTACAACAAGAGCCTGGGCCGCTTCCACCTGGACGGCATCGCGCCGGCCCGCCGGGGCGTGCCTCAGATCGAGGTCACCTTCGACATCGACGCCAACGGCATCGTGAACGTGTCCGCCAAGGACCTGGGCACCGGCAAGGAGCAGCACATCACCATCACCGCCTCCACCAACCTCTCCAAGGACGAGATCGACCGGGCCGTGAAGGAGGCCGAGCAGTACGCCGCCGAGGACGCCAAGCGCAAGGAAGAGGTGGACGTGCGCAACGCCGGCGACCAGATGGTCTATCAGACCGAGAAGACCCTCCAGGAGATGGGCGACAAGCTGGACGCCGCCGACAAGGCGGAGGTAGAGAAGAAGCTGGCCGACCTGAAGACGGCCCTGTCCGGCTCCGACAGCGGCATGATCAAGACCGCTACCGACCAGCTGACCCAGGCCTTCTACAAGGTGTCCGAGAAGCTGTACCAGCAGGCGGCCCCCAACCAGGGCGCCGGTCCCAACGCCGGCCCCGGCCCCGACATGGGCGGCAACCCCGGCCAGGGCGGCGACGGCCAGACCTACTACGACGCGGACTACACCGAGGTCGATCCGGACAATAAGTAAGCATGACGGTGGGCGCGGGCACTCCGCGCCCACCCTGTAAAAAGCCTCCCTCGGACGAGGGAGGTGGCGCGGCGACAGCCGCGACGGAAGGAGAGAAAGTCTTTTTTCCCTCCCTCAGTCGGCTACGCCGACAGCCCCCTCGTCTGAGGGGGCCTAAGAGGTAGTGATTTTAATGGCAGACAAACGGGATTACTATGAGGTCCTGGGGCTCAAAAAGGGCGCCACGGACGAGGAGATCAAAAAAGCATACCGCAAGGCCGCCAAGGAGAACCACCCGGACCTGCATCCGGGGGACAAGGACGCGGAGGCCCGCTTCAAGGAGGCCAACGAGGCCTATGCCGTGCTGTCGGACCCGGAGAAGCGGTCCAAGTACGACCAGTTCGGCTTTGCCGGGGTGGACCCCAACTTCGCCGCCAACGCCGGCGGCTTCACCGGGGACTTCGGAGACCTGGGGGACATCTTCGGGGACATCTTCAGCGGATTCGGAGGGTTTGGCGGCTTTGGCGGCGCCCGGCAGCAGAACCGCACCGGCCCCCGCCGGGGCGAGAGCCTGCGGGTGCGCCTGGCCATCTCCTTTGAGGAGGCGGCCTTCGGCTGCAAGAAGGACATCAACATCACCAAGGTGGACCAGTGCCCGGACTGCAAGGGCACCGGCTGCGCCCCCGGCACCACGCCGGAGATATGCCCCGACTGCCGGGGCAGCGGCACGGTCATGCGCCAGCAGCGCACCCCCTTCGGCATGATGCAGTCCACCGGCCCCTGCCCTAAGTGCGGCGGCTCCGGCCGGATCATCCACTCCCCCTGCTCCAAGTGCCGGGGCGCGGGCTCCATCCGGGCCCAGCGGAAGCTGAATGTGTCCATCCCCGCGGGTATCGACGACGGGGAGACCGTCTCCCTCCGGGGCCAGGGCAACGCCGGGGCCAACGGCGGCCCCGCCGGGGACCTGCTGGTGACGGTGCAGGTGCGGCCCAGTCCCACCTTCCAGCGGGAGGGCACCAACATCTACACCACCGCCACCGTCAGCTTCGTCCAGGCGGCTCTGGGCACGGAGATCCAGGTGCCTACCCTGGACGGCCAGGTGAGCCTGAACATACCCGAGGGGACCCAGACCGGCTCGGTGTTCCGCCTGCGGGGCAAGGGCGTGCCCAACGTGCGCACCGGCCTCAAGGGCGACCAGTTCGTGACCGTAGACCTGACCACGCCCAAGAACATGAGCCGCCGGCAGAAGGAGCTTCTGCAGGAGTTCGCGGACCTGGCGGGAGAGAAGACGGGCGGCAAGCGGAAAAAGCGGTTTTAAAAAACGAACATTCTCTTAATCTTTACCGGGGACATTGAAGTGTCCCCGGTTTTGGTATATAATAACTACGATTGTTTACTTATGCGGACTTTCGGAAAAGGAATCCCGATATATGACCTTGAGCGAGATCACATCCCATCTGACGATCATCTTCCCCCTGGCGGTGGCCTTAGGGATATTGCTCTGGTGCTGGCGATGGGCGGATATCCATCGGAAAAACGCCCTGGTCCCGGCGGCGGAGCAAACGCGCCCCGAGCCGGACCGGTCCATGAAGAAAAGGGACTGGCTGGCGGTGGGCGCGCTGACGGCGGTCTACGCCGTGGTGGCCTTCGTGGGCCTGGGCTCCACCAAGGCGCCCCAGACCTACCTCCACTTCCAGCAGGGCAACACCTATGCCCAGCTGGAGCTGGCCCATCCCCAGGTGATCAGCGGCATCCGCTACTGGTCCGGCCTGTGCACGGCGGACTATGAGCTGCAGCTTTCCGTGGACGGGGAGACCTGGACCGACCAGATACAGGCCAACGGCACCTCGGGCATGACCCAGCAGTACACCCAGCTGTTCCGCTGGAACGACGCCATCCTCAACGGGGACCGGGGCGAGTGCCGGTATATCCGCATCGTTTCCGGCGGTGAGGAGTACCTGGGAGAGGTGGCCGTCTACGGCGAGGACGGGCTTTTGATAGACGCGTCGGAGATCACGGCCGCCCCGGGCTGCGAGATGCTCCTGGACGAGCAGGACACGATCCCTGACGCTTACAGCTATAAAAACGGCACCTATTTCGACGAGATATACTTCCCCCGCACGGCCCTGGAGCACATCCAGGAGCGCTGGCCCTACGAGATCACCCACCCGCCTATGGGGAAGATGATCATCTCTCTGGGCATCCGGCTGTTCGGCATGACGCCCTTCGGCTGGCGGTTCATGGGGACCCTCTTCGGCGTGCTGATGCTGCCGTTTTTGTACCTGCTCTTGAAGCGCATGTTCGGCTATCTCTCCGTGGCCCTGGCCGGGAGCACGGTGTTCGCCTTCGACTTCATGCACTTTGTCCAGACGCGGCTGGCCACCATCGACTCCTACGGAGTGTTCTTCACCATCCTCATGTACCTCTTTATGTACATGTGGCTGACGGAGCCGCCGGACAGGGAGAAGAAGCGGCTGCTGTGGCTGGGCCTCGCGGGCCTCAGTTTCGGCTTCGGCGCGGCCAGCAAGTGGACCGGCGTCTATGCGGGGGCGGGTCTCGGCGTGCTGTGGCTGGCCTACTGGATAAGCCGCTTCGTGAAGGAGAAGAAGGCGGTCCGGTGGGAGTTTCTCCAGAATGTGGGCTGGTGTCTCATCTTCTTCGTGCTGGTGCCCTGCGCCGTGTACTATTGCAGCTATTGGGCCTACGGCCCCAGCCAGGGGGCGGGCGGGCCCTTCCGGTGGTTCTCGCCCCAGTACCTGCAGGTGGTGCTGGACAACCAGACCTATATGTGGGACTACCACTCCGACCTGGTGGCCACCCACCCCTATGCCTCCAAGTGGTACCAGTGGCTGTTCGACGTGCGTCCCATCCTGTACTACATGGACAACCCCGGCGCCGGCACCACCATCCGCTTCGGCGCGTTCAATAACCCCATGGTCGCCTGGGGCGGTCTGGCTGCTATGGTGGGCATGGGCTGGCTGGCCATCCGGGAGCGGGACAAGAACGCCCTGTTCATCCTCATCGGATATCTTGCCAATCTGCTTCCCTGGGTGCTGGTGAGCCGGCTCACCTTCGCCTATCACTATTTCCCCTGCGGGGTGTTCCTGGTGCTGGCCATCGGCTATCTCTTCGCGGATCTGCGCCGCTGGGACGCCAGCTGGAAAGCGTCGGTGGGGGGCTTCACGGCCGTCTCGGTCGTGCTCTTCGGCATGTTCTATCCCGTCCTGGCCGGTACCGAGGTCAGCACGGAGTACTGCCGTATCTTCTTAAGGTGGTTTGCAGACACATGGCCGTTTTAGTGGATTTTCATTGCCATACGAATATATCCCAGGACAGCAGCGCGCCCTACTATGACATGGTCATGGCGGAGTACGCCGCGGGGGTCCGGTACCTTTGCATCACGGACCACTGCGACACGGTGGACTGGCATACGCTGGAGCTCAACCCGGCCTGCCGCACCGTGGCAGAGCGGGAGCGGGAGGCCTACGAGGCGGTGAAGGACCGCATCCCCGGGGACCTGCACCTGCGCAAGGGGATGGAGCTGGCCGAGCTCATCTTCCACCCGGAGCTGGCCGAGGAGCTGTCCACCCCGCCAGGGCTGGATTTCATCCTGGGGTCCTACCACATCTCCCAAGAGCACGGGGACTACTATTTCCAGGACTACCGGGACCCGGCGTTCCGCCGGGAGCTCATAGACATCTACCTGCGGGACCTGCAGCGGGTGGCGGACCTTGACTATTTCGACGTGATGGCCCACATCGGCTACTTCCGGCGCTATGCCTCCTGGCAGGGGGTGGACACGGGCCTGACCCTCCGGGAGCACGGGGACAGGGTGGAGCGCCTCCTGAAGACCCTCGTCCAAAACGGCAGGGGCATCGAGATCAACTGCTCCGGCCTGCGGGACGGGGTGGGCCCCTTCCCCTCGGAGGAGATACTGAAGCTCTATAAGTCCCTGGGCGGCGAGATCGTCACCGTGGGCTCCGACGCCCACAAGCCCCAGGACGCGGCCAAGTGCGTGGACCAGGGGCAGGAGGTCCTGAAGGCCTGCGGCTTTAAGTACGTGACCGTATTCGCCCAGCGGAGACCAGAATTCATCCCACTGTGAAAAAGGAGAGGTTCATTTATGATCGCGATCGCATCGGACCACGCAGGCTATGCCCTGAAAGGCATCATCATCGACCATCTGAACGAGCGGGGCATCCCCGTCCAGGACCTGGGCTGCGGCGGCGAGCCGGTGGACTACCCCCTCTACGCCGATAAGCTCTGCCGGGCCATAGTGGAGGGGACCTATGAGCGGGGCATCCTGGTCTGCGGCACAGGCATCGGCATGTCCATCGCCGCCAACAAGATACCCGGCATCCGGGCGGCTTTGTGCGGAGACTGCTTCTCCGCGGAGATGAGCCGCCAGCACAACGACGCCAACGTCCTGTGCCTGGGCGGGCGCGTGGTGGGCTCCGAGCTTGCCAAGCGCATCGTGGACACCTATCTGGACACGGGCTTTTCCCACGGGGAGAGCCACACCCGGCGTATCGGCCAGATACGCGATATGGAGAAATAAATGCCCTACCGTCCCAAGGACATATACAGGGGCCGCCGGAAATTCAAGGTGCCTCTGAACATATTCCTGTTCGTGTTCGCGTTCCTTCTCATCGGGGCCGTGTCGCTGTTCTACTTTTTGCAGCAGTACGCGGTGTACGACGACGAGGGGGCGCATCTGGAGCTGCCCTTTGGCAAAAAGGAGGAGGAAGCCCCTCAGGAGGACCCCGCGGTGGTCCAGCCGGACCCCACCTTTGAACCGGTAGACGTGCAGGTCATCTGGGAGGACCCGGACTTTGAGGACGTGGACCTGGGCGGCTGGGAGGACTTAAAGCCCATCCAGGGCCGGTTCATACCCATCGCCGAGGTGACCGGCGGCGGTCTGGAGGCGGCGGTGAACTCCGTGGTCACGGGGGACTATAACGCCGCGGTCCTGCAGATGAAGGACGCCGGCGGCCAGCTGGCCTGGCCCTCCGCGGTGGCTACCGCCGTGTCCTACGGCACCTCTGGCGTCACGGACGTGTCGGCGGCCGTGGCGGCTCTCCACGACGCGGGCAAGTCCGCCGTGGCCCAGATCAGCTGCTTCACCGACGCCCTGCTGGCCCAGCGGAACTGGACCGTGGCCCTGGTGAAGGACGGCATGTCCTATCGGGACGGGGATGGCCGGAGCTGGGTGGACCCCTATAACCAGACCGTCCGCACCTACATCACGGATCTGGCGGAAGAGCTGGCCGGCATGGGCTTCGACGAGATCATCCTGGCGGACCTGGAGCACCCCACCACCGACTCGGAGACGGGCTTTACCTATACCACCCAGCTTCGCACCAGCCCCGACCCGGTGGTGGCCGTGTGCCAGCTTGGCCGGCGGGTGGCCCTGGCCCTGGAGGGAACAGGCACGGCGGTGTCCGTGCGGCTGAACGGCACCTCCCTGCGCCAGGGGATGGGAAGCCAGACCGGCCAGGACATCGGCATTTTCTGGCGGCTGTTCGCCCGGCTGTACTGCCCCACCGACCCGTCCATTTTGGCAAACGACATGGAGCTGGCCCTGGACAAGATGAACGCCGGGGAGGGGGACGTGCGGTTCGTGCCCCTCATCGGCATTGTCCCGGAGGTGGGCGATTCCTACGTGATAACAAGCTGAGCTTGTCAAAAAACGAGTTTTTTGACCGCGCTGATTAAAACTGCTCGGCGAGAGTGGATCCCGCCGGCAGGAAGTCAAAAGCCTGTCGTACAACGGCTTTTGACTTCACGCGCGGGAATGCCGCGCGGCTCGCCCTGACCGGGCTTCGCTTCCGTTTTATTATTCTGCGATATGCGCCGCCCTGTCCCTCCCGGGATAGGGCGGCTTTTTGCGGGAAAAACTAAAATTATGTGTGAATTATTTATATAAATCGCTTGACAAATTTAATGCGCTGCGGTAGAATGTTTTTCGAGGTGAGAGATATGAAAAAGACCCTGTACAGCCTGATGCTCTCGGACGACGTGGTCCGGGCGGTGGACGCCCTGGCCCACCGGATGGGCACCAACCGCTCGGCCCTGGTGAACCAGATTTTGGCCGAGTACACGGATATGGTGACCCCGGAACGCCGGGTCCAGGACATCTTCCGCCAGATCGGCGAGATACTGGGCGCGGACTCGGATCTGGTGCCCTTCGTGGCCCCCAACGCCACCACTATGAGCATGAAGTCCAGTTTGCAGTACCGCTACCGGCCCACGGTGAAGTACTCCGTGGAGCTGTACCGGGACAGGGAGGGCGCCATGGGGGAGCTGGCGGTGGTGTTCCGCACCCAGTCCCAGGAGCTTCTGGACGCCATGGGCGGCTTCTTCCGGCTGTGGAAAGAGGTGGAGGACGAACTGGTGGCGGCCTATCACGCCACGCCGGTGGAGTACGCCTTGTATCCCGGCCGCTTTACCCGTTCTCTGGAACTTGCCGGTCGGCGGGATTACGCCACGGCCGACGTGGCCGCGGCCATCAGCGCCTATGTGCGGCTGTTCGACCGGCTCATGAAAGGGTATCTGGCCGGGAACATGGCCCCCCGGGACGTGGAGGCGGAATACCTGGACTGGCTCCGCGCGGGGAATGTGATTTTGTAAGGAGCAAAAACTGCGCTAACCTGCGTGGTGCCATGGCGCTCCCTGCGTCGGCAACATCCCTCGCGAACGGTTTCGCTTCGCTCAACAATGTTCGTTCGAGGGACGCTGCCTCCTTGGAGCGCCGTCGGCATGCGCTCCCACCCGACGGGCGGCGAGAACCGGCAGTGTCCCGGACGCGGTTGACGAGCGAAGCGAGCCTTAGCGCAGGAATACTGTCGGGCGAGGCCCCCCTTACACCACATAAAGAATTATCATAAGGAAGTGATCTGCCATGAACAGCGACAAGCTGACACAGAAGACCATAGAGACCATCAACAACGCCACGGCAATGGCCCGGGAAAACGACAACCAGTACCTGACGCCGGAGCACCTTTTCTACGCCCTGGTGGACGCGGACGGGGGTCTCATCCCCACCCTGCTGGGCCGGATGGGCGTGGACTGCGACGGGGTCCTGGGGGCGCTGGACGCCGCCATCGCCAGGCTGCCCAAAGTCCAGGGGGCCCAGAGTATCTACCCCTCCAACGAGTTCGGAAAGATCATGGATTTCGCCCAGAAGGTGGCGGATAAGCTCAAAGACGAGTACGTGTCCGTGGAGCACCTGATGCTGGGCATCTTCGCCCACGCCACCCCCGCCATCCGGGACATTTTGCGCCAATATAACATCACCAAGGACGGTTTCACCGCGGAGCTGGCCAAGGTCAAGACCGGCCACGTCACCACCGACAGCCCGGAGGACACCTACGACGCCCTTCAGAAGTACGGCACGGACCTGGTCCAGCGGGCCCGGGACAACGAACTGGACCCGGTGATCGGCCGGGACACGGAGATACGGAACGTCATCCGTATCCTCTCCCGGAAGACAAAGAATAACCCGGTGCTCATCGGCGAGCCCGGCGTGGGCAAGACCGCCATCGCCGAGGGCCTGGCCCAGCGCATCGTCCGGGGGGATGTGCCCGAGGGGCTGAAGGACAAGACCGTGTTCAGCCTGGACATGGGCGCTCTCGTGGCCGGGGCCAAGTACCGGGGCGAGTTCGAGGAACGGCTGAAGGCCGTGCTGGAGGAGGTGGCCAAGAGCGAGGGGAAGATACTCCTTTTCATCGACGAGCTGCACACCATCGTGGGCGCCGGCAAGACCGAGGGCAGCATGGACGCGGGCAACCTCTTAAAGCCCATGCTGGCCCGGGGCCAGCTGCACTGCATCGGCGCGACGACCCTGGACGAGTACCGGAAGTATATCGAGAAGGACGCGGCCCTGGAGCGTAGGTTCCAGCCGGTGATGGTGGAAGAGCCCACAGTGGAGGACACCATCTCCATCCTCCGGGGCATCAAGGAGCGATATGAGATATTCCACGGCGTGCGCATCCACGACGCGGCCCTGGTGGCGGCGGCCACCCTCTCCAACCGGTATATCACCGATAGGTTCCTGCCGGACAAGGCCATCGATCTGGTGGACGAGGCCTGCGCCCTCATCCGCACGGAGATAGATTCCATGCCCTCCGAGCTGGACGACGTGCGCCGGAAGATCATGCAGATGGAGATCGAGGAGATGGCCCTCAAGAAGGAGACGGACCGCCTCAGCCAGGACAGGCTCACAAAGCTGCGCTCCGAGCTGGCCGCCGAGAAGGAGACCTTCGCCGAGATGAAGGCCCGCTGGGAGGCGGAAAAGGCGGACGTGGACGCGGTGAAGGGCCTGAAGGCCGAACTGGAGCGCCAGACCGCCGAGATGGAGCGGGCCCAGCAGAACTATGAGTATGAGAAGGCCGCGAGGCTCAAATACGAGACCATCCCGGCCCTGCAGAAGAAGCTTTCCGAAGCGGAGGCCGCGCCCCGGAAGGACGAGAGCCTTGTCCAGGACGCGGTGACCGAGGAGGAGATCGCCGGCATCGTGGCCCGCTGGACGGGCATCCCCGTGGCCCGGCTCATGGAGGGCGAGCGGGAAAAGCTGCTGCACCTGGAGGACATTTTGCATCAGCGTGTGGTGGGCCAGGACGAGGCGGTGCGCCTCGTCACCGAGGCCATACTGCGCTCTCGGGCGGGCATCGCGGACCCCAACCGGCCCATCGGCTCCTTCCTCTTCCTGGGCCCCACCGGCGTGGGCAAGACGGAGCTTGCCAAGAGCCTGGCCCAGGCCCTCTTCGACGACGAGAAGAGCATGGTCCGCATCGACATGACCGAGTACATGGAGAAGTTCTCCGTCTCCCGGCTCATCGGCGCCCCTCCGGGGTACGTGGGCTATGACGAGGGCGG
>CANRNF010000023.1 GCA_947631865.1 uncultured Oscillospiraceae bacterium
CCACCAGTCCTGTTTCGCACAGAACTGGTGGCTTGACCCGATACTTTTTGTGTCTACTAACCCTTGACTATTTCACTCAGGGGCGTTTCTTTTCTCTGTCCACTTTTTATGGGGCGGTACACATCAGAGGGAGGCTTTCTTTTTATATCGTGGTCATTTCCTTTAATACCCAAATCCCCGGTCGATGATGTCGCCGTCCACGGCGTTGATAGTGAGAAAGCTGGTCTCGGCGGCGTCGAAGACCACCTGGCCATTCTCATCCGTGACGGTCCCGAAGAAGTCCCAGGCCGGCACCAGCAGCCCCACGCCCGTCTTATCCATCTCCGCGATGCGGGCGTAGCCCAGGCGTATCTCATCCACATGCACGCGGAGCTTAAGCCCGTCCTGCCGGGCCGCATAGCCTGGGTAATTATCCAGCGCGGACATGCTGGGAATGGCGGTCGCGCCGCCGTCCCAGGCCACCGTCAGCAGCTTTTCGAACACAGCCATGGCCTCGTCAAAGGGCAGAAGCGCTGCGTCCTCCGTCACATGCTCGCCCATCTCGTGTGGCGACTCCCACCACAGGCCCGCGACGCCGCTGTCGTCCACATAGAACGTCATGGTCTCGTACAGCCAGGGCTGCTGATAGACCGGTCCGTCCGTCATGGCGTCGCCGGTGGCGGTGGTGTAGGTGATGGGAAGCCCGCCCGGCGCACGAGTGTACTGCAGCACCCAGCAGCACTGATCCGGCCTGCCGCCGAACTCGCCGGCGACCTTTTTGCGCGCGGACTGAAAGGCCATATCCTCTATGCCCAGCGCCTCCACGATGGGGTCGCACAGGGCCCGGGCCTGATCGGCCGTGCAGGTCACATCCTCGATGGCATCCAAGTCTATCCCCTCGTAAGTGCGCTCCCAGTTCTCCGGCAGTATGAAATGGAGCAGCCTGCCGCTGTCCATGACGCCCCTGGTATACAGGGCGCTGGCGCCGCCCAGGCCGTCAAGGACCCGGACGCGCAGATACTCGCTGTCGCTCTTGCCCTCGATGAACAGGGAGCCGTCGATATCGTTCGTCCTGAATTTCCCGTCGATAGGCTGGGGCTCCACCGTCTCCGGGGCAGTCTCCAGCTCCTTTTCCACCGCCGCGATCTCCTCCCGGACCGAATCGGGCCCGTTTTCGGGCGCCACCCCGCTCTCCAGCTGGTCGTTCAATATCCCCTGCAGCTGCCGCAGATATTCCTCCAGCTCCGCCCTGGTGTGGGGAAGCCGCGTCTCATAGAGGGTAGTCTGCACCAGTTCGTCCAGCAGCACGTCCGCCTGCTCCTGGGTGATGGTCCCGTTCCGCACCCGGATGAGGGGCGCGGCGGCCGCGTCGGGAACGACCACATCCGCGTCCACATCCACCGTGAGGCTGCCGTCGCTGCTGGAAAAGCCGCGCTCCACATGGGTGGGGTCCCCCAGCCGGGCGGCCAGGCTCTCACTTCCGGTATAGGCCGCCGCCTTCTCGTAGAGGGCGCTGTTGTCCGGGCCGGTGGTGATGGCCGGCTTGTATGGCCCCAGGACCTCCGGCTCCGTATTGGGTGTGAGCTCCTCCGGCTCCGGAGGTGTTTCATCCCCCGCCCGCAGGCCCGCGCCCATATTCAGGACCAGGGCCAGGAGCAAAAGAATGATGATCGCCGTTCTTCTCATGGGATAGTTCCTCCTTTTCGTGATGGGCTCATTCTCCCACCGGCGGGGGAGGCGAATCTATCAATTCGTTGTCATGAACTTGTAATTTCAGCAGCACCCGCACCCTGGTGCCCTGGTCCGGGGCGCTGGTCACCTCTATTTTGGCCCCGTGGGCGTCGGCGATGGCCTTGCCCAACGCCAGCCCCAGGCCGCTGCCCCCCTGCTTCTTGCTGCGGGACTTGTCCGCCATGTAAAAGGGCTCAAAGATGTGGGGCAGGGCCTCGGGCGGGATGCCCCGGCCCCGGTCCAGCACCTCGATACACCCGTCCCGGACCGTGAGCCAGACGGCGGCGTCCGGGTTGCCCGGGTCGTAGGCTTTGGCGGCGTTGTCCGCCAGGTTCACCACCAGCGAGCGCATCAGGTCCCTGTTGACCGCGATGGTCCCGCCGTCGCTGTCCGTATAAAGGGCCACGCCCCGCGCCGCCAGCAGCGGCTCCGCCGACGCCCTCACGTCCTCAATAAGGGCGTCCGCGCTCACGGGCTCCACCGGGATGTCCTGCCGGAGGGTGAGCAGCTTCAGAAGGGTCTGGGTGAGCTTTTCCAGCCACCGGCACTGGTCCTCTATCCGGGCCAGGGATCTGTCCCGCTCCTCCGCTCCCATATTGGCGGAGCGCAGAAGTTGAGTATGCAGGAGCATGGAGGCCAGGGGCGTCTTGAACTCGTGAGTCACCCCGCCGATGAAGAGCTCCTGCCGCCGGGCGGTGTCCTCAAGCTCCGCCACCCGGTCCTGCACCGCGGCGGCCATGGTGTTGAAATCCGCCGCCAGCGCGGCTATCTCGTCGCCGCCGGACACCGCTGCCCGGCAGCCATACTCGCCCCCGGCGATGCGCCTTGCCGCGGCGGCGAGGCTTTCCAGGGGCCGCGCCCCCCGCCGCATGAGAAGGGTGATGAGCGCCGCGCCCAGGGCCGCGCCGGCGAGGCTTACAAGGACGAACACGCCGGTCATGGTCCGGGCGGCACGGTAGATGTCGGACACGTCCTGCACGGTGTAGACCCCGTAGGGCTCGCCGCCCACATCTACCCGGCTTCCCGCGATAAAAAGCCGCGCCTCCCCGTTCCGGACCGGCAGGGTCTGGATGCCGCCGGTCAGCGCCTCCATGGGCAGCAATGCCGCCGGGTCCACCTCCTGTTGGATGAACACCGTGTCCTCCCCGTGGACGAGCACGCTCCCGGCGTCCGCGAATTTGGAAAAGCAGTACCGCACCAGGCTGTCCCGCACCGCGGCCGGGTCGGAGCTCAGCAGATAGTACCCGGTCATGGTCTCGAAGGAGGCCGCCAGGGCCCACTGCCGCTCCATGGTCTGCTGTTCCGCCCGGTCCAGGATGGTCCTCTGGGCGTACAGCAGAAGCAGCCCTGAGCACACTGCCACCACCGTCACCAACACCGCGGCGCACAGCGCCGACGCCTTTTGCCACAGCTTCATGTCAGCGGTCCTCCAATCGGTAGCCCCGCTTGGGGATGGACTTGATGGCGTCGCCCAGGTCCAGCTTCTTCCGCAGGCCGGCGATCTTCATGTCGATCGCCCGGGTCTCCCCCACGAAGTCATAGCCCCATATCTCGGACAAAAACTGCTCCCGGGTGACGGTGAGGTTCTTGTACTTCAAAAGCAGCAGGAGCACGTCGAATTCCAGCGGCTGCAGCTCCACCGGCTCCCCGCCTTTGGTGACGGCGCGGGTCTCGCTGTTGAGCTCCACGTCCCGCACCCGGTAAACGGTATTGAGCCGCCCGGTCCGGCGCAGGACCTTCTCGATGCGGACCATGAGGGCGAGGGTGTCGAAGGGCTTGACGATATAGTCCTCCGCCCCGTCCCGCAGGCCCTTTATCTCCGAGGCGGAGTCTGTCTTGGCGGTCATGTAGATGACGGGGATGGAGTACCGCTCCATGTATCCGAACAGCTCGAACCCGTCCATCCCCGGCAGCATGATGTCCAGCAGGGCCAGGTCGTAGGCGTGGTCATCTTCCAGGGAGTCCGCCGCCTTTCGCCCGTCGTCAAAGAGGGCGTAGTCGTACCCCACGAACTGCAGATTCAGCGCCACCGCGCTGGCGATGCCCTCGTCGTCCTCCACCACCAGGATGCGGTTTTTCATCTCCTATCTCCCCCCATAAAGCTCTTCAGGCCCATTATACCAGAGTTCCCAGAAGATAATGTAATTTAGTTGTAATTCCTGCGGACACAAAAAGACGGCATGGCCGAGGCCATGCCGTCTACGTTTTTCCTTGCGATTCAGCCCAGGTCCGTCACCGCGCCGATGAAGAGGGGCACCCGGCTCTCGCCGTCCATGAGCACGTAGAGGAAGGGCCTGTCCAGCACGACCTCCTCCATGTGGTCCATGGCGCCGGCCGCCCGCACCTCCACGGCGGTGGCCGCCCCGGCCTGGGTGCCCTTCTCGTCCACCCGGATGAAGGTCCTGTGCTGCACCTGGCTGACGTAGAGCGCCCCGTCGGCCCCGTCCGCCATGTTGGAGAGGTCGGCTTTTGCCGGATCAAAGAGATCCGCCATGCCCATGTCCACGAGGACGCCGGACAGCTCCCCGCCCCAGCTGGCCTCAAATTTGGGCAGCGCCGCGCTCACCGGCTCCGCAAGGGACTTCGTGAGCAGCTTTCGCAGGCTTTCCGCCGTGAGGCCCCGGGCGTATTCCTCCACGGTCACGCCCTCCTCCGGCAGCAGCGCCGCGAAGGCGTAGTCCCGGCCCTCATAGTTCTTCACGAACCCGGCGGCGTGCTCGTCCTGGAGAAGCTCGTCCTCCAGGGACCACATGAACTGCGCGTCCTGGCTCTCCCCGGCGGCATTGGTAAAAGTCCCGTCCCGGACCTGGTCCTCCCGGTAAATATCCTCCCAGGTGCCGTCGAAGACCAGGGCGTTCACCAGCACCAGCGCCGCGGCAGGGTCAAGCTCATCCAAAATGCTCTCGATGCGCCCGGCGGTGTGGTCCTTCACCCAGCCGTTGATCTCGTCCCGCGCCCCGCCATCAAAGGGACGCTCTGTGACCGACGCGCCGTAATAGTCCGCGTTGGTCTGGAGAAAACCCTCCTTCACGGCAGCGCCCGCGTCCTGGTTGAGCCATATGCCGTTGGCGACGGCCGCCCCCCGGCCCAGGCTCTCCCGGTAGGCCAGGAGGAATTCGTTCACCGCCTGGATGTCTCCGCCAAAGGCGCTCTCCATCTGGGTAAGGGTGTCCCCCGCCGCGCCGTTGGCCATCATGGCCAGGGCCTCCAATACAGACAGAGGCGACACCAGGGGATCCTCGCTCTCCAAGCTCGCCTTAAAAAGATCCAGCCCAAAGCCGGTGGCCGCGAGGGCCATGTCCTCCGTCACTTCCCCGCCCTCCACGGGCCGGGCCGTCACAGACGCGGCCAGATCGACGCCCTCCACGTCCTCTGTATCCTTCACGTCTTCCATACCCTCTGTATCCTCCACAGGCTCCGGCTCCGGGGGCGCCTCTTTCCCCTGCCGCTGTCCCGCGCAGCCGGCGAGACACGCTATGATCAGCGTCCATGCCAACAGTTTCCTCACGCAAACCGCCTCCTTACATCCATTGTAACCCATTGGACGCCTTTTTTGCAAAAAAGTTCCCGCGTTTTGCAAAAACGCGGGAACACGCCTTATTCTATCGTCAGTTCCAGGCTCCCGGTGAAATCCTCGGCCCGGAAGTTGAAGTAGTTGCTGCCGGGGCTGAGGTACACGGTCTGGGAGAAGTCCCCCTCCCCCGCTGCCACCTCCACCGGCTCCGACGCGCCGCAGCTCCAGATGAGCTTGCCCTGGCCGTCCTCACAGCGGATAGCCCCGGAGACGGTCACGTGCTCGCTCTCCCTCTTTTCAAGCATGGTGCCGCCGAAAAGGCCCTCCTCGCCCGTGAAGTTAACATAATTCGCATGGTACGTGCCTGTATATTTATCCTCGCCAAATTTCCGCTCCCCCTGAAGGGCGGGGCCGGCGGTGAGGCCCACGTTGCCCAGGACCTCCACCGCCTGGCCGTACACGTCCAGGACCGCCTCCTTGGTGCACCCGGGCAGCAGGCACCCCGCCATGAGGGCCAGCAGGCAGATGAATACGATGACTCTCATCCCGCGCCCCCTCACATGCTCACCAGCCGGTAGTAGGTCCGGGCGGTGAGGGCGTACACCACGGCGTAGGCCGCCGCGAACACCCCGAATGTGCCCAGCACACACCAGATATAAAAGTCCGTGCCCACCAGGCTGAAGATGGCCAGGACCCGGTTGATGATGGGGAAGGCAAAGCCGGTGTGCACTCCCGCCACTACCAGCGGCAGGAAGAACACGATGAGCACCTGGCTCTGGATGGCGCGCTTCACCTCCAAGCGGCTCATGCCCACCTTCTGCATGATCTGGAACCGCTCCCGGTCGTCCCGGCCCTCGCTCATCTGCTTGTAGTAGATGATGAGGATGGCCGCCATGGTGAACAGCAGCCCCAGGAACATCCCCAGGAAGAAGAGGCTTCCGTAGATGCTCACGAAGTCCTGCCGCTCCCAGGCCCGGATCTCATAAGTCCCGGCGAGATCCACGCTGTCGTCCTCCGCCGCCTTATTCCAGGCGGCCCGGATGGCCTTGCGGGCGGCCAGGGCCGTGTCCTCGTCGTGGCCGGGCACCTCGAAGCCGTAATACTGCATCGGCTGAGCGCCGCTTGCCTCCAGCCTGGACATCCCGGCGCTCTCCCACTCGGCCGCGATGACGCGGACAAGCTCCTCCCTATCCGCCACCACGATGTACCAAGTGCTGGTGAGGTTCGCGGTGGCGTCACCGTTTTTCATCATCTCATCCACCTGCGCCTTGACGGTGTAGGTCTTGCCGCAGAGCGTCAGGGTATCGGCGGTATACTCCGCCCGGTCCACCCGGAGCAGTATCTCGTCCGGGGCCAGCGTATAGTCCTGGCCGGTGACACGGTTATAGTCGGCCAGGTCCACCACCATCACGTCCGCCAGCAGGTCCTGATCGCTGGTATCAAAGGAATAGTCCCGGGTAGGGTCCAGGCCCTTCTCCATCCGGTGGGCCGCGAGGCTCGCGTACTCGTACCACACCTCGTCCTCGGGGACGATGCCCGCCCCCGCCACGGCCCGTTTCACCATGGCGACGGTATCGGCGTTGGCCATGGGGATGTTCACGTCGCAGGGATAGCGCTCTGAAAGGCTCTGCTCCATGCCCAGCATGAGGCAGCTGGTCCCCGATATCATCACCAGCACCATGGTAGAGAGGATGCAGATGTTGGCGAGACCCACTGCGTTCTGCTTCATCCGGTACATCATGCCGGAGACGGCGGTGAAGTGGCGGGTCTTGTAGTAATAGCGCTTGTTCTTTTTGAGGAGCTTCAAAAGGGCGATGCTCCCGGCGGTGAAGAGAAGATAGGTGCCTATGATGACCAGCACCACCGCCACGAAAAACAGCAGCATGGCCTGCAATACGTTGGTGGTGGTGACGGAGATATAGTACCCCGCTCCCACGCATATAAGGCCCAGCACTGCCATGAGCCACTTGGCTTTCGGCTCCCGCTCCCCGGCGTGCTCCGCCTGGAGAAGCTCCACCGGCCGGGCCACGTACACCCGCCGGATGCCGTAGAGGAAGATGAGCAGGAATATGGCCGCGAAGAGCCCCACCGTCACCGCCAGCACCCAAACCAGCAGCCGGGGCGAGAGCAGAAAGCCCAGGGGCGCGGCCACGCCCAATATCTTCGCCACCACGAGAAAGAGCGCCTTGTTGAGCGCCATGCCCGCGATAAGGCCCAGTATAAGGCTCAGGAGGAACACATACAGCGTCTCCAGTCCGATGATCTTCACCAGGTGGCGCTTTTCCATGCCCAGGACGTTGAAAAGCCCGAACTCCCGCTGGCGGCGCTTCAGGAGAAAGCTGTTGGTGTAGAAAAGGAAGATGACCGCGAACAGGCCCACCACGACGACCCCGTAGCGGAGCACGACCTGGATGGTGGTGGCGCCGGTCATGGACTCCATGTTCGGGTCTACGGCCAGGGCCAGGATGATGTAGAACATGGCCACGGTGAGCACCGCCGCCAGGAGGAACGGGCCGTAGCTGCGGCCGTTCTTCCGCAGGTTCTGCAGGGCCAGCCGGGAATATAAGCCCTTATTCATGGCTCTCCCCTCCCGTGGCCAGCAGGGTGAGGGTGTCGGCGATCTTCTGGTACATCTGCTCGTTGGTGTTGTCCCCCCGGTAGAGCTGGTGGAACAGTTCCCCGTCCTTGATGAAGAGCACCCGGCCGGCGTGGCTGGCCGCCTTGGTGGAGTGGGTGACCATGAGGATGGTCTGTCCCTCCCGGTTCAGGGAGGCAAACAGCTCTAAGAGCGCGTCGGAGGACTTGGAGTCCAGCGCCCCGGTGGGCTCGTCCGCCAGCAGCAGCTTGGGGCTCGTGATCACCGCCCGGGCCACGGCCACCCGCTGTTTCTGGCCGCCGGAGACCTCGTAGGGGAACTTGTTCAAAATATCCGTGATGCCCATCTTCTGGGCGATGGGCTGCAGGCGCTTGGCCATGTCCACATAGCCCATGCCCGCCAGCACCAGGGGCAGGAAGATGTTGTCCCGGATGTTGAAGTTGTCAAGCAGGTTGAAGTCCTGGAACACGAAGCCCAGGCTGTCCCGGCGGAAGGCCGCCAGCTCGTCCTCCTTCACAGACGCCAGGTCCTTTCCCTCCAGCAGCACCCGGCCGCCGGTGGGCTTGTCGAAGGCCGCCAGCAGGTTCAGAAGCGTGGTCTTGCCGGAGCCGGACTCGCCCATGATGGCCGCGTATTCCCCCTGCTCCAGCTCAAAGGACACGTTGGAAAGGGCCTTCACCTGATTTGCCCCGAACCGGCCCGTATAGGTCTTACTCAGGCCCTCCACTTGCAGTATCGTCATACACATGACCTCCTTCCATTACGCGTCCCATCCTAACAGAAGCCTCCGGGAGCCGAAATCGAAACGGGTGACATTTCGGCCCCCGGAGGTGACAATTTTGTAAGGTAGCTGTTTGAAGGCCCCCTTGTGTAAAGGGGTACCCCAGGCCTTCTCCAAAGCCCCCCTTGTGCAAAGGGGGGTGGCCCGGCCTCCGGCCGGGTCGGGGGGATTGTAAAAGACCACAATCCCTCAGTCAGCGCTTCGCGCTGCCAGCTCCCTTTACACAAGGGGGCCTCCAAAAGGTATCATTCTACCCCCAGCTCGTCGCTGTGCAGGTCCAGGCAGAAGACGCTGCCCTGGCCCGGCGCGGACTCCGCCCAGAGCCGGTGGTGGAGCTTGTCCGCCGCCTGTCTGCAGAGGTAGAGCCCCAGGCCCGTGGCGGTCTTGTCCGCCCGGCCGTTGTAGCCGGTGAAGCCCTTCTCGAAGATGCGTGGCAGGTCCTCGGCCGCCACGCCGATGCCCGTATCCGCCACGCGCAGCACCTTCTCCGCCGTCACGGTGATGGTGACGCCGCCGGTGGGGGTGTACTTCACCGCGTTGTCCAATAGCTGCTCCAATATGAACGACAGCCACTTCTCGTCGGTGAGGGCCACGGCGGCCGTGGGCTCGTAGGTGAGGGCGAGCCGCTTTTGCACGAACAGGGCCGCGTACTTGCGCACCGCCTGGCGGATGACGCCGTCCAGCGTCACGGGGCGTATCACAAGGTCCGACGCCCCCTCCCCCAGCCGCAGGTAGGTCAGGGCCATCTCCGCGTACTGCCGCACACGGAAAAGCTCCGCCTCCAGGGCCCGGTGCTCCGGGGTGTCCTCCTCCTGCAGGGTCATCTGCATGACGGCGATGGGGGTCTTGATCTGGTGGACCCAGGCGGTGTACCAGTCCAGGTTCTCCCGCCGGGCCCGGTCCGTCTCCCCTGCCAGGTCCGCGTAGGAGGCGCGCATCTTCTCCGCCATGGCCCGGAAATCCTCCGCCTCGGGGCCCTCCGCCTCCGGCAGGTCCCCCGCCCACACGGGCAGGTTTTCCAATGCCTCCAGCCGCTTCTCCCGTCGGGTCCGGAAGCGCCCATACCCCGCCCACAGGAGCACCGCCCCCGCCAGGACACACAGCCCCCCGGCGTAGAGCGCCGTCTCTGCGGGCACGTTATACAGCCACAGCACCGCCGCGAAGATGGCCGTGAACAGAGCCAGCGCCGCCGCGCCCCGGCGGCAGCTTTTGAGATACAGCCAAAACTCACCCTTCATGGCGTGCCCACCATATAGCCCGCGCCCACCCGGGTGGTGATGAAGTCGGAAAGCCCTGCGTCCTCCAGCTTTTTCCGCAGGCGCGTCACATTCACCGTGAGGGTGTTCTCCTCCACGTAGGCGTCCATCTGCCACAGCCGGGTCATGAGGGTATCCCGGCTCACGATCTTCCCCTTGTTCTCCATGAGGGTCTGAAGGATGCGAAACTCGTTTTTCGTAAGCTCCACCCGCCTGCCCTCATAGGTGAGGCTGGCGTCGTTCAGGTTCAGCACCGCGCCCCGGTGCTCCAATACCGGCGTCTTCCCGCCCATGTCGTAGGCCCGGCGGAGCACTGCGTTTAATTTCGCCGTCATCACGTTCAGATCCACGGGCTTTGGCAGGAAGTCGTCCCCGCCCATGGTCATGGCCATGACGATGTTCATGTTGTCAGAGGCGGAGGAGATGAACACCACCGGCACGCTGGACACGGCCCGTATCTTCTCGCACCAGTGGTAGCCGTTATAGAAGGGCAGCCCGATGTCCAGCAGCACCAGATGGGGGTCGAAGGCGAGAAATTCCCCCATCACGTCCCGGAAGTCCCGGGCGCAGCGGACCTCATGGCCCCAGGAGCGGATCTGCCGGGCCATCACGTCCGCCAGGGCCCCGTCGTCCTCCACGATGAATATCCTGTACATATGCCTCGCCTCCCCGGCTACTTTAGCACGGCCCATGGTTGCAAGTCAAATACTCATAAAAAGGCCCCCTCAGACGAGGGGGCTGTCGAGCGATAATGGGGTCCCCGCGCGAGCCCAGCGAAGCGGGTCGCGTGGGGAGAGGAGGAGCCGCGGGCCACTCGAGCTTTGCCGCTTGCGGCAAAGGGAGACTTGGCAGCGCGTGCTCCGACGATGTGACTGGGGGAGGGAAAAAGTCTATCTCTCCCTCCGTCGCGCCCTAACGGGCGCGCCACCTCCCTCGTCAGAGGGAGGCTTCCATAATGTAGGATCGTTCTTAGTACAGCGACGCGATGATGTCCACGCAGCGGTCGATGCCCAGGGTGCCGCTGTCCACGGCGATGTGGTAGTGCTGGGCCTTGCCCCACTCCATGTCGGTGTAGAACTGGTAGTAGGCCGCCCGGCGCTTGTCCTTGTCCTTGAGGCGCTTTTCCGGCGTCTCGCTGGTCTCGCCGTAGAGCTTCACGATGCGCTCGGCCCGCTTTTCCATGCTGGCGTAGACGAACACCTTCAGAAGGTCCGCCTTCCCCTCCAGGATGTAGTCGGCGCACCGGCCCACGATGACGCAGCTCTCTTTTTCCGCCAGCTCCAGAATGAGCTTTCTCTGGACAGTCCAGAGGTAGTCCTGCACGGACAGGCCGTTCACGGACCGGTCCGCGAAGGCGGTGGCAAGCCAGCCGCCCTTGGGGGTGTACTCCCCCCGCTCGGCGATGTATTCCTTCGCGAGACCGCTCTCCTCGGCGATCTTCTCCAGAAGCTCGTTGTCGTAGCAGTGGATGCCTAATTTCTCCGCGGTCAGCTTGCCGACGGTGCGCCCGCCGCTGCCGAACTCACGGCTGATGGTGATGATCCTGTTTGCCATGTGTATCGCTCCTTTCCCAAGGCGCGGGCCGGTCCGTACCGGCGCTGTTGGCCTATATAAAAAATACCACAAACCGCCCGCCCCGTCAACAAAATCGCATGCTGCTTTCATAACACGCGCCCTTGCATCCACCCCTCTTATCAACTATAATTTATATAAGCGGCCCTTGCCGGGGCCAGGAAGGGATGGTGCTATGAAAAAGTTCAGCTCGCTGCCTCAGGCCATCATGACTCTTGCCGCGCGGGCAGACCTTCCCTCGCTGACAGGACTTCTCATGCTGTGGCGCATCTATGGCGCGGACACCTTTCCAGACGCCCACACACCCTGGAACGACCTGGGGGACACGCCCCCGGAGCAGTACGCCGACGCCATCCGCCATCTGCTGCCCCCCGAGGCGGTGGATCTTTTGCCAAAGGGGTTTTGGGCCCTTTCCGGCAGCGCGCAGGAAGACGCCCGCTGTCTGCAGCAGCTGCATGATCTTCTGTCCTGTGCATCCCCGGACGAGCTCTCGCCAGCGGATATCTTTACGCACAGGCTGATCCTGGAGATGCCGGCCGGCTCCATATCGTCCGGGGATTTCTATACACCGGCGTCGCTGGTGGGCTTGATGTGCGGATTGCTGGACTTTACGGACGGCAGTCTGTACGACCCCTGCTGCGGCAGCGGCGCGCTCCTGGCCGGCGCCGTGCGTTCTTTTCCGGGAGCGAAGCTGCAGCTATACGGCCAAACGATGGATGAGCGGACGTATCGTCTATGCCGCATAAACCTGTTTCTGATGGGTCTTTCTGTCGATCTGGGCGGCCGGGCCGCAAACACACTGACAAAGGACCTGCACTCCGGCATGAAATTCGACTGGATCCTGGCGAATCCACCGTTCAATCTATCCAACTGGTGCGGGGACGCCCTTCCTTCCGGGTCCGTGTGGCAGTACGGCGTCCCGCCGCGCTCCAATGGGAACTTCGCCTGGCTGCAGCACATCATCTGCCGCATGGGAGCAGGGAGCCGCGCCGCGGTCGTCCTGCCGAACGGCGCACTGACGAGTCAAGTCCGCGCGGAGCGGAGAATACGGGAAGGCATTCTGCGGGATGGCCTGGTGGAGGCCGTCATCTCCCTGCCGCCCGGCTTGTTCTACAGCACGAAGATCCCCTGCAGCATCTGGCTTCTGCACAAGTCGGAACAGCCAGCGTCCAACGTGCTCATGATCGACGCCAGGGAGCTCCATCTGCGCGAAGACGGCGGGGATACCACCGCACTGACGGAGCTGGTCCTGCGCCGTCGGGCGGGCGAGTCGCTGCAAAGCGCCGCATGGTACGCCGTAGTCCCCACTGAGCGCATCGCGGCCAACCGGGCGCTTTTGAGCCCCAATCTGTATACGGCGGAGGAACCCATCTCCTCCGCGTCCGTCCTCCAGGACCGCGAACAGTTCCTTTTGCTGACTGATCAGCTGTGCCGCCGGCTCAAAGACGACGACCTTGCCGGGAAGATCGGTATGTGGGCCGGCGCGGCCGACTTTGAGCACTGGGAGCAGACGCCGCTGGCTACCCGATATGAGATCACCAGAGGGGTGGAAAAAAGCCGGGCGTTTTTTGGCCGCGGCGTGCCGATGGCGGACCTGAAGACCGTCCTTCGCCACCCGTTCCTCCCGGAGACACTGACGCAGGCCGTGGACATCTCCGGGACAGAAACGGAAAAGTTCCGGCTCCGGGCCGGCGATATCCTCATGGGCCGGACGAGCGAGACGACACAGCAGCTGGGCTGCTGCTGTGTCGTCCCTGAAGACCGCGCAGCAGTCTATAGCGGCTATCTGCACCGCCTGCGCCCCTATGAGGCGGGCCAGCCGGACAGCTTTTATATGGCCGGATTTTTCCAAAGCGCCGTTTACCGCAGACAGGTGGAGCGGCTCGTCCCCGTCTATACCACCCGTGCAAACATGAACCTGGATATCCTCTCCCGGATCGTCCTGTATTACCCGGACCAGCCGTCGCAAAAGGCCTTGGGTGATACCCTGTATTCCATATATCTTTACCGGCAGCGGAGCGGCGACGCCGTCCTCAACACCGTGCTGGATGAATTTGCCCGTCTGCTGATAGAGCAGTTCATCACCTATCCCGTGCTGCGCCTGAAGGAGGAAAACGCAGAGATATGAACCGAAGAGATCAAAAATGGCTGGTAATGCTGTACACGATGAACGAGATGGCCGGCGGAGGCGGACAGCGAAAGGACGTCCTGGCACACATCAACAGCCACGGATATTGGAAGAAAAACGACTCCAACGACGTCATCCGCCCCTCCCGCGCCGATCGCCATGAGTACGTCTGGCGCAACGACTTTTCTTATGAGCGGCGGCACCTGGTGGATGCAGGATATATGCAGCCGGGCGGGAAAGGCGTTTGGAAGATCACCGACAGCGGCAGGCGGCATCTGCCGGCGCTGATCAGCCAGGCCAAGGAGCAGGCAGCTGATACCGACGCCGGTTATACGGTCTCTTTTTTTTGAAAAGCTCTGGGATGAGCAGGAGCTGATCGACGATTTTGAGCAGGATCAGCAACTGAACCGACAGCTATCCGCGGGAGAGATTCCGGAGCCAAAAACGCTGCCGGACCTGACAGACGACCCTATGCTGACCGCGGCCCCAGCAGCGCGCAGCGGAGGATGTCATGCCTATCCGCGCGATCCTGCCGTGTCCCTGGCCGCGCGGAAACGCGCGCAATATCTCTGTCAGATCGATCCGGCGCACAAGTCGTTCCTGCGCCGCGACGGGCAGGCAATGTATGTAGAAACGCACCATCTCATCCCCATGTCGACGACAGACTACTACCATGTGAACCTGGATCGGGAACAGAACATCGTCTGTCTGTGCAGCACCTGCCACAACCAGATACATTACGGCCGTAAGGAAGACGTAAAACCCATGCTGGAAAAACTGTTCCTGTCCCGGCAGCAGTCTATATGCGCCATCCTGGGGCAGGACATATCTCTGGACGAGCTGTTCCGGATCTACAAAGTCCTGTGAGCGCCGTCGCTCTCCGGCGGGAGGGCAAATTTCACCCTTATCTCTTGCAACCTGCCACGCCATCGGCTATAATAGCTCTATTGCGCGGGTATGGTGGAATTGGCAGACACGCTGGATTTAGGTTCCAGTGGGCGACCGTGGGAGTTCAAATCTCCCTACCCGCACCACCAGCGTCGGAATAATTCCGAAGATGTCGGGGCCCCGCAAGCGAGTCCCCTCCATCGGTCGTAATTATTCCTCCTTCTCCCCGCGAAACCCGTTTCACTGGGCTTTCGCGGGGACCCCGGAGAGAGTGGCCTGAGCCATTCCTCCTTTTCCCCATGAAACCCGCTGCGCTGGGCTTTCATGGGGACCCCGAAGAACAAAGAAGCATTGGAGGCGTCAGTATGAATCACGAGATCGCCGCGTTGACTGAAAAGTTCGAGGCGGAGCTCAAAAAGATCGAGAACGCGCTGGACCTGGAGAACATGCGCGTGGCCTATCTGGGCAAGAAGGGCAGCGTCACTGCTATCCTGAAGTCCATGGGCAATCTGTCCGCGGACGAGCGCCGTCAGCTGGGCCAGGAGGTCAACGAGCTCAAAGACCGGGTGGCGGAGCGCATCGCGGCCCGGAAAGAGGAGCTGCAGGCCCTGGAGCTGAAGCGGCAGATCGAGGCCGTGGACGAGTTCGACCTGTCCCTGCCCCCCGACCTGGACCGGGGCTCCTATCACCCCATCACTCTTGTCCAGCGCCAGTGCGAGAACGTGTTCAAATCTATGGGCTTCACCGTGGAGGACTACAAGGAGGTAGTGAGCGACTACGAGTGCTTCGAGTCGCTGAACATCCCCAAGTTCCACCCCGCCCGGGACATGCAGGACACCTATTACCTGGAGAATGGCCAGCTCTTAAAGAGCCAGACCTCCGCGGCCCAGAACGCCATCTACCGGAAGTACCGCAAAGCCCTCATCGAGGACGGCACCCCCATCAAGGCCATCTTCCCCGGCCGGTGCTTTCGCAACGAGGCCACCGACGCCTGCCACGAGAACACCTTCTTCCAGATGGAGGGCGTGATGGTGGACAGGAACATCTCCATCTCCAACCTCATCTTCTTCATGAAGACCATGCTATCGGAGGTGTTCCAGCGGGACATCAAGGTGCGGCTGCGCCCCGGGTTCTTCCCCTTCGTGGAGCCCGGCTTCGAGCTGGACATCAACTGCCTCATCTGCGGCGGCGAGGGCTGCCCCTCCTGCAAGCACAGCGGGTGGCTGGAGCTGTGCCCCTGCGGCATGATACACCCCGAGGTGCTGCGCATGGGCGGCATCGACCCGGAGGAGTACACCGGCTTCGCCTTCGGCCTGGGGCTCACCCGCCTGGCCATGATGAAGTACGGCATCGCGGACATCCGCGACCTGAACGGCGGAAGCCTGGCCAGCATGTGCCAGTTCACCGGCGACCAATAAGAAAGGAGCGTTCGGCTAATGTTTATCTCTATGAATTGGATAGGCGATTTCGTCGATCTCTCCGGTCTGGACAAAAACGCCCTCATCCACCAGTTCTCCCTGTCCACCGCCGAGGTGGAGAACGAGATATTCTACAAGGGCAGCGACGTGAGCGGCGTGGTGGCCGCGGAGATCAAGTCCGTGGAGCCCCACCCCGACTCCCGGAAGCTCCACCTTTTGAAGGTGGACGCCGGCGGCCCCGAGCTGGTGGACGTGGTCTGCGGCGCGCCAAACGTGCGTGTGGGCATGAAGACCGCCTTTGCCCAGGTGGGCGCACGTCTCGGCGACATCACCATCGCCCCCCGGCCCCTGGCCGGGTATATGTCCAACGGCATGTGCTGCTCGGAGAAGGAGATCGGCATCTCCGACGACCACTCCGGCATCATGGACATCACCGACGACATCCCCAACGGCACGGACCTGAAGAGCGTCTACGGCATCGACGACATCATCTTCGAGGTGGACAACAAGTCCCTCACCAACCGGCCCGACCTGTGGGGCCACTACGGCATCGCCCGGGAGTTCGCCACCCTGGCCGGCCGGCCCCTAAAGCCCATCGAGACATTGGATCTGGCGCCCTACGACGGCCTCCCCAAGATCGACATGAAGATCCTGGACCCCCTGTGCCAGCGGTATTCCGCCCTGCAGGTGGAGAACATCACCACCGCCGTGAGCCCCGTGAACATGCGCATCCGGCTCTACTACTGCGGCATGCGGGCCATCAACTTCCTGGCTGACCTGACCAACTATCTCATGCTGGAGATGGGCCAGCCCATGCACGCCTTCGACTCCCGCAAGGTGAGCCAAATTCGCATCCGCCGCTTCGATGAGCCCTTCACCTTCCAGACCCTGGACGGCGTGGAGCGGCACATCGACGAGAACACCCTCATGATCTGCAACGGCGACACCCCCGTGGCCATCGCCGGCATCATGGGCGGCCTGGACTCTGAGATCGTGGCGGACACCACCACCCTGACCCTGGAGTCGGCCACCTTTGACCCGGTGTCCATCCGCAAGTCCACGGTGCGCCTTTCTCACCGCACCGACGCGTCCATGCGCTATGAAAAGAGCCTGGATCCGGAGATGACCGTGGTGGCCATCGGCCGGTTCATGAAGCTCCTTATGGACACGGACCCCGGCGCCAAGGTCACCTCCTCCCTCACGGACGAGTACGCCTTCCATTATCCCCCCGTGGAGCTCTCCTTCGACAAGGCCTTCGTGGACCGCTACACGGGCATCCAGATACCCAACAGCACCATCGTGAAGACCCTCACCGCCCTGGGCTTCGGCGTGGAGAACAAGGGCGACGACTTCACGGTGAAGGTCCCCTCCTGGCGGGCCACCAAGGACGTGACCGTCAAGGCGGACATCATCGAGGAGATCACCCGCATCTACGGCTACGACAACTTCGACGTGCACACCGCCGTGTCCCCCCTGTACCCGGTGCGCCCCGCCGCGGAGAAGACTGTGGAGGATGAGATCAAAGACCTGCTGGTCAAGCGCTTCTCCCTCCACGAGCTGCACTCCTACGTCTGGGCCTACTACGACGAGTATAAGCGCTTGGGGCTCGAGGTGGAGCCCAACGTGGAGCTGGTGGGCGCCTCCAACCCCAACATCAAGACCCTGCGCCGGTCCATCATCCCCACCCAGCTGTGCCAGGTGAAGCTGAATACCGGCTTTGCCCCGGCCTTCGGCGTGTTCGAGATCGGCCGCGTGGTGAAGGGTCTGGACGCCGACGGCCTGTGCATAGAGGAGAAAAAGCTGGCCGTGACATTGTTCTCCAAGCTGGAAAACCTGGAGAGCCTCTACTTCAAGCTGCGGGATATGGCCGCCGTGCTGGTGGCAGACGTGCGCCACAAGAGTCTTTCCTATGAAAAGCTGGAGGCCACCCACTCCTATCAGCACCCCAAGAACCTGAACGCCATCCTCTGCGACGGCGAAGTGCTGGGCGAGATCGGCGTGGTCCATCCCTCCGTCAGCCGGAAGATCGACAAGAAGGCCGCCATCGTCTACATGGAGCTGGACGTGACCAGGCTCACCCAGGTGGCGGGCGCCCCCATCGTCTACGAGGAGCCCTCCAAGTACCCCGGCATGGAGGTGGACATGACCTTCCTCGCCGACAAGTACGAGCCCATCGAAAAGGCCATCGCCGCCGTGAACTCTCCCATCATCAAGAAGGCCGTGGTCACCGGCACCTATGCCGACGAGTCCGGCAAATCCATCACCGTGCGTCTGAGCTTCTCCCACAGCGAGCGGACCCTGACCCGCGAGGAGGTCATGGAGGTGGTGGACCGCATCGTGGACACCCTCAGCAAGGAGGGCGTCACCCTCAAGGCGTAAACCCCGGAAACCTTCTTCCCGGCCTCCTCCAAGAGGCCGGGAACTATACTACCTACGAACGGGAGAACTATCCCATGCGCATGCGCAACAAGAAAAACCTCATCCCCCGGATGGAGAAGTGCGCCGCGGTGCAGGTCTTCGACCCGGCGGCCCAAAAAGGGCGCTGGGGGTCGCTCCTCCCCGGCTGCACCGAGGTCCGGGCAGAGATGGGCTGCGGCAAGGGCCGCTTCACCGCCGAGACCGCCAAGGCCGCCCCGGATGTCCTGCTGGTGGCCCTGGAGAAGGTGCCCAACGCCATGGTCACCGCCATGGAGCGTGTCTGCCGGGAGGAGATCGGAAACGTCCGCTTCATCGACACGGACGTGAAGACCCTGCCCGACATATTCGCCCCCGGGGAGGTCTCTGTCATCTATATCAACTTCCCGGACCCCTGGCCCCGGAAGCGGGAGGTCAAGCACCGGCTCACCGCCCCCAGCTTCCTTGCCATGTACTGGGACGCCCTGCCCATCGGCGGGCGCATCGAGTACAAGACCGACCAGGCGTGGCTGTTTGAGTGGAGCCTGGAGCAATTCCAGCTTCTGGGCTACGAGCTCCGGGAGGTCACCCGGGACCTGCACGCCAGCGGCCCCGTGGGCGTCATGACCGACTATGAGGCCAAGTTCCACGAGCAGGGCGTCCCCATCTGCCGGTGCGTGGCCGTGAAGACCAAGGGGGCGCACGCCCCCCTCCCCGAGCCGGAGCGGAAGCCCCATCCCCCGGAGGAGACCCCGTGACCGCCCGGCGGGAGCGCATGGCCGCCCCGGACGTGCTGCGGGTGACCAGTGTGTTCATCGTGGCCTGGTTCCACATCTGGCAGCAGAGCTGGCTGGACCCGGGCTTCCATATCGGTTTATATTATGTAAACTTACAGCAGGTCGTCCGCCACGGCTACATGATGGTGGACGAGCTGTTGCTGTTGTCGGGATTTCTCCTGGCTCTGCCCTGGGCCCGGCGGCATATGCGGGGCGAGGCGCAGCAGACGCCGGAGGAGCACTACCGCCGCCGGTTCTGGCGCATCGTGCCCAGCTATTACCTCACGGTGTTCGTCATGCTCCTGGCCTGGGCCATCCCCCAGGGGCTCTATTCCAGCGCCTGGGCCCTGGGGAAGGACCTGTGGGCCCACCTCACCTTCACCCACACGCTCTTTTACGACAGCTACCTGCTCTCCCCCCTGTCCGGGGTGCTTTGGACCCTGGCGGTGGAGGTGCAGTTTTACATCCTCTGGCCCCTGCTGGCCCGGTACTTCGTCCGCAAGCCCGGCCAGACCTGCGCCGCGCTGGTGCTGGTCGCCTTCGCCTACCGGGCCTGGGTCTACGGGGAGCCTGACTGCTCCGTGTACTTCAACCAGCTCCCCGCCCAGCTGGACCTGTACGCCTGCGGTATGGCCGCGGCCATGGTCCTGGCCCGGCTGGAGGCCTCCGGCCGGCCCGCGGAAAAGGTCCGGCGCTGGCTGGCCCCGGCGGGGATGGTCCTGGCCTTTCTGGGGATGCTGCTGGTGATGTACGCCCAGCCCGTGGGGGACTACGAGGCCATCCGCCACGGCCAGATGAACTGGCGGCCCCTGCTGGGGCTCTTAGGCGGGGCGTTTCTGGTGTGCGGGTGCCTGGCCCCGGCGGGCCTGGCACGGGCGCTGGGAAATCCAGTGACACGGTTTTTCGCGGATATCTCCTTCAACTTCTACATGTGGCACCAGTTTTTGGCTCTGCGGTGGAAGGACTGGCACATCCCGCCTTACACCTCGGAGCTGCCCAACCAGGCCTACGAGCAGCCCTGGCAGTTCTGGTATACCATGGTGTGCTTCGTCTTCGCCGCCGTCATCGCCGCGGGCCTCACCTGGTTCTGGGAAAAACCCGTGCAGCGCTGGGGCCTGCGCCTTACGGAGGCAAGAGGCCCCGCCGAAAAGACATGAGCTATCGAGCACCTGCCCCGGCGGGTGCTCCTCTCTTTGGGCAGCGCGGCGGATGTGTCCATTGCATTCTTTTTTCACAGTGCTATAATAAAGTAAAGTAACAAACCACCTATAGGAAAGGAGGCGGCCGTGGCTATGGAGCGGTTTTACGGAGCCGTCGTGGCCCGGAAGAAGCTTATCCTGGCGCTGTTCATCCTGGCGGCGCTGGCGGGGCTTGTGCTCCGGGGCATGGTGGGCGTGAACTACGACATCAACGACTATCTCCCGGCGGGCACGGCGTCCACCGTGTCCCTGGAGGTCATGGGCGAGGAGTTTCCCGGCGGCATCCCCAACGCCCGGGTCATGGTCCCGGACGTGACCGTCCCCCAGGCGCTTGCCTATAAGGAGGCCCTGGCGGCGGTCCCCGGCGTGGAGGATGTGTCCTGGCTGGACGACAGCGCGGACCTGGCCCAGCCGCTGGACGCCCTGGACCCGGACCTCTTGAACAACTACTATCAGAACGGCGCGGCGCTCTACTCCGTCACCGTCTCCGAGGAGGACTACGTCTCCGCCGTGGACGGCATGCGGGCCGTGATCGGTCCCGACGGGGCCATGACAGGCCAGGCCGTTTCCCAGGCCTCCTCCGCCACCGCCACCATGGGCGAGGTGCGGCTCATCGGCGTGTTCGGCGTGGCCTTCGCGCTGGTGGTGCTGGCCCTGACCACCAGCTCCTGGCTGGACCCCCTGCTGGTGCTGGCGGGCCTGGGCGTGGCGGTGTTCATAAACGCCGGCTCCAACCTGATCTTCGGGGAGATCTCCTTCGTCACCAACGCCGCGGGGAGTATCCTGCAGATGGCGGTGAGCCTGGATTATTCCGTGTTCCTTCTGCACCGCTTCGAGGAGTGCCGCACGGAGGGGCTGGACAACGACGCGGCCATGGTCCGGGCCCTGTGCCGCTCCACCAGCTCCATCCTTTCCAGCGGCCTCACCACCGTCATCGGTTTCCTGGCCCTGGCGCTCATGCGTTTCCGGCTGGGGCCGGACATGGGCCTGGCCCTGGCCAAGGGCGTGGCCATCAGTCTTGTGACGGCGCTGGTGTGCCTGCCCTGCCTGGTGCTGGTCACCTGCCGGTGGTCGGATAAGCTCCGCCACCGCCGGCTCCTGCCCGGCTTCGACGGCTTTGGCCGGTTCGTGCGGAAGGTGGCCATGCCCCTCGCGCTGGTGTTCGTGCTGGCCATCGTGCCGGCGTATCTCGCCTCCAACGCCAACGATTTCTATTACGGCTCCGGCAAGATGTTCGGCCCCGATTCCCAGTACGGCCGGGACACCGCCGCCATTGAGGACGCCTTCGGTGTCAGCGACACATACGTGCTGCTGGTGCCTGGCCGGGATACCGCCGTCCAGGCGGAGCTGTCCCGTGACCTGCAAGCGCTGGACCATGTGACCGGCGTCATCTCCTACGTGGACGCCGCCGGCGCGGCGGTGCCCTTCAGCTACCTGGACGAGGACACCCTCTCCCAGCTCATGAGCGAGGGCTACAGCCGCATGGTCCTCACCGTGGATGTGCCCTACGAGGGGGCGGACACCTTCGCTCTGGTGGAGGCGGTCCGGGCCGCGGCGGAGCGATATTACCCCGGCGCCTACTATCTAGCCGGCCAGGGCGTGAACACCTACGACCTGATGGACACGGTCACCAGCGATCTCGTAAAGGTGAACCTGATGGCCATCGGCGCGGTATTTCTGGTGCTCCTCGCCGCCATGCGGTCTCTGTGGCTGCCCGTGCTGCTGGTGCTGAGCATCGAGACGGCCATATGGCTGAACCTGTCCGTGCCCTATTTCATGGGCACGCCTATCTTCTACATCACCTACCTGATCATCAGCTCCATCCAGCTGGGGGCCACGGTGGACTACGCCATCCTCATGACGGACCGCTACCGGGAGAACCGGGCCGCCCTGGGCCGGAAAGAGGCCCTGGTCCGGACCGTGTCCGGCACGGCGGTGTCCATCCTCACCTCCGGCAGCGTGCTCACAGTGGTGGGCCTTTTGATGGGGTACATCTCCAGCAACCTGCTTTTGAGCCAGCTGGGGTTCCTGCTGGGCCGGGGGGCGCTGTTCTCCCTGGGCATCGTGCTGCTGGTGCTGCCGGGGCTTTTGTGCGCCACGGACAAATTGGTCATGGGCCGCCGGCCGAAGGCGGAAGACCCTATGAAGGAGGAGAACCTATGAAAACGCTGCGAAAAGTCCTTGCCCTGGCCGTGGCCGCGGCCATGCTCACCGTCCCCGCCCTGGCGGCGGAGGCGGAAGCGGACAGCGCCAAGGAGGAAGTGGTTTATATTGACCTTGCCGCCGACGGTACGGCGGAGTCCATAGACGTGGTGAACATCTTCGACCTGCCGGAGGGCGGGACCATTGAGGACCGCGGCGCGTACAGCGCCGTGCGCAACATGACCACGGAGGACGACCTTACCCTGGACGGGGACACCGTGACGGCGGAGGCGGGCCCCGGACGGCTCTACTATGAGGGCCGTCTGGAAGGGGCCGTGAGTCCCTGGAAGGTGTCCATCGAACACAAATTGGACGGCGAGACCGTCCCGGCGGAGGACATGGCCGGGGCCAGCGGCGCCTGGGAGATGCACCTCACCGTGGAGGCGGACCCCGCCTGCCAGGGCAGCTGGTTCGACGACTTGGCCCTGCAGATCGCGGTGACCCTGGACGCCGCCCGCTGCTCGGACATCCAGGCCCCCGGGGCCACCGCCGCCAACGTGGGCTCTGACAAGCAGCTCACCTACACCATCCTCCCCGGCCAGGGCGCGGACATCACCCTCTCCGCCCAGGTCGCGGACTTCGAGCTGGACCCCATCGCCCTGAACGGTATAGCCCTCAGCCTGGACTTGCCGCTGGACGGCGGCAGCCTCACGGAGAAGCTGGAGGGCCTGCCCGCCGCCGTCGCGGATCTGGACGACGGGGCGTCTGCCCTCGCGGAGGGCGCGGCCGCCCTGGCGGAGGGAGCCGGGACGCTGTCCGAGGGCGCAAGCTCAGTAAGTGACGGGGCCGCGGACGCCGCCAGCGGCGCGGCGACCCTCGACAGCGGCGCTGCCGCCCTGAAGACCGCCGCGGACCGGTTTGCCGGTGGCCTGGCCTCTCTCACGGGCCAGTCCGCCGCGCTGACGGAGGGCTCCGCCGCGGTGAAGGAGGGCCTCGCCCAGCTGCAGCAGAGCGTGGCCGCTTCCGCCGTGACGCCGGAGCAGCTCGCCTCCCTCCAGAACGCCGCCTCCAGCGTGGACGCCGCGCTGGAGCAGCTGAGCGGCGGTATCGCCTCCCTGCAGGCGGGCCTGTCCTCCCTCCCCACCGACCAGCTGGCCGCCCTGCAGCAGCAGAACGCCGGGGCTATCGAGCAATTGAACGCCCTGGCCCAGATGGTGGACCCGGACACGGCGGCCGCCCTCACCGGCGCTGCCGCACTCCTGCAGGCCAACAGCGACGCCCTGACGGAGATATCCGGCGCTCTGGACGGAGTGGGGACCCTGGCCGCCGGCGCGGCGGACCTGCAGGCGGGATTTGACGCCTTCTCCTCCCAGCTCAGCGCGCTGTTGACCGGGCTGGGCTCCCTGCCGGACAACATGGGCGCGCTGAAGACTGCGGTGGACTCCCTGGCCACCGGCTATGAAGCCGTGGATGCGGGCGTCGCCGCCTATACCGCCGGCGCGGCCCAGCTGGAGCAGAGCTTCGGCGCTATATCCGCCGGCACGGCCCAGCTGGCCGCCGGCAGCGGCGCGCTGGTATCCGGCACGGCGGCATTGAGCGTCGGCGCGGCAGATCTGGCCGCGGGCGTGGAAGAGGCCGCTTCCGGCATCGGCGAGCTCCGGACCGGCTCCGACGCTCTCGCAGAGGGCGCCGCGGCCCTCCGGGAGGGGACGGACGGCATGGCCCAGCGCATCGACCAGGAGCTGGACGGCATCCTGGGCTGCCTCACCGGCGGGGACGAAAAGCCCATGTCTTTTGCCTCTGCGGAAAACGGCACGGTGGAGGCGGTGCAGTTCGTCATGAAGACCCCAGCCATCGCAAAGCCAGCCCCGGCCGCGCCAGTGACCACCTCCGCCCCGGAGCGCGGGTTCTGGGACCGGCTGGTGGAGCTATTTTGAAGCATAAAATAAGAGAGGACGCGTTTTCCAACGCGTCCTCTGAACTTTTAATACCGATCGTATATCTGCCCGCGCGGGCCGGCATCGATCACGCATACCACCAGTTCGCCGTGGTCCACCGTAAAGATGATGCGGTATGGTCCCACCCGGAGCCGCAGCATACCGGGATGGCCTTTCAGCTGCTTGATGTCCTCACCGCTTGGAGGCTACTCAATGGCCGAGACCACTCGCACTTTCTCGGTGCGCGGGAGCTTATCAATAAACTTCTTCGCACTTTTCTTCAGGACGATCCGATACATCAGGTCAGTCCCCACTCCCGTTTGCACTCTTCCAGGGTGAATGTCCGGTCTTTCTCCGGGTCCGGATCATTGTCATAGTTGTCAAGCATACGCTGGCAAAAGCGGTCGTCCGCCTCTTCATCGGCCGTTATTCCCTGGATGTAGGCAAGGACATAACCGATTTTGTAATCCGGTACGCTCTCCAGCAGTTTGATGCACTTTTCTTTGTCGCTCATACGCTCTCGCTCCTTTCCGACATTCCGCCAATGGTTTTCTTTTAAGCTATTATACCCCACTCACCCGGCGAATTCAATACGCTGTGGCACAGCGAAACCGCCCCCTCGGCCGAGGGGGCGGTTTTCGGCGGTCGTCAGGCATTCCACGCGACCGTGAGCTGTTCTTCTTCCAATTGCCTTTCAAGGGCCTGGTCCACCAGCAGAGCGATGTTGTCCTCCACCGCCTTGCGGTTCTCCTGATAGAGCCGCCGCAGGCACCGGGGGTTGCCCTTCTCCACGGGCACCTGGGCCAGGACGCAGAGCTCCCGAATGGCGGTGGTGACGGACACGCGGCTCAGGGGCTCGCCGCCCCGGGCCAGGAACAGCGGCCCGGTGTAGAGCCCGTTCCTGTCCGCGTAGGCCAGAAGCTCCCCGCACAGGCACCGGGGCAGGTGGATGTTTTTCCTGTTTCTCCCCTCGCCTATGGTGACGTACCCAGCCTTCGCGGCCTCCACCGTCACCTTCTCCAGCTCCTGCACCGGCAGGTCCGTCCCGGCGAACAGCTTCACCAGCAGGTACACCTTTTCCCGGCCCAGCAATTTCGCGACTTGCAGGAGGTGGCGATACTCGCCGCGGCTCATCTCCGGCTGGGGCTTCTCTTCCGCCAGCAGGGTATCCCGGAACTGATATTCCCGGTGGCCCATGTAGGCCACATAGGTATTGGCCACGGAGATGTAGAGGTTCGCCGTCCTCGGCGCGCAGCCGTTTTTAAGCAGCGCCTCCCGGCACTGTTCCAGCGTGTCCCGCCGGATCATGCCGTCCTCGGGCAGGACTGACCCCAGCCGTTCCAGGCTCCGGCGGTACCGCTCCACGGTCTCCGGGGCCCGGCCCTTCACCAGCAGATCCTCCAGGAACTCCTCTATATCCGCGGCCGTCATGGAAACGCCTGTATCATGTTGTCCCAGCCTCCCGGCCGGTCTGATATCCATGGTACCCATAGTAGCGCCTCCTCTTCAAAGGCTCCCTTGTGTAAAGGGAGCCGGCTCCGCGCTTGGGGTCCCCGCGCGAGCCCAGCGCAGCGGGTCGCGAGGGGAAAAGGAAGAAGCGTCTTGACCGATGAGGGGACCTGGCTTGTCAGGGCCCCAAATCTTCAAGGCGCTTCTGACGTGAAAGGGGGCAGGGCATTCGCCCTGCCCCCCATTGGGTCATTGCTTATGTGTTTTTGCTGTTTTACCTTTTGCCTCAGGCAGCGGGATCGCCCTTGGTGAAGTGGCCGTTGACGAAGTCGCCATTGGCCGCGGTCCAGGTGATCTCACCGAAGTGGCCGCTGTTGCGGTCGGTACGGGCATAGGCGTCCTTGCCGGGGATAGCGGGATCATTGATCCAGCCGCTCAGCAGCTTGCCCTGCACGCCGCCCTCGGTGCCGGTCTGCAGCATGAACCAGGCGTCGCCGATCTTGTGGAAACCGGTCAGCATCTTGGCGTCGGCGTCCACGTAGTACCACAGGCCGCCCTTGCCATAGATCCACTTGCTCTTCTGCAGGACCTTGTCCTTGTAGTAATACCAAGTGCCGTCAGAGGCATGGACCCAGCCGGTGCCGGAAGCGGGAGCGGCGGGGATCTCAGGCGTCACAGGCGTGCTGCTGGCAGCCTTCAGGGCAGCCTTCGCGTCAGCCAGAGCCTTCGTCGCGGCTTCCATCTCGCCCTTGGTGTTCGTGTCGGTGATCGCCTTCGCGGCGTCCAGAGCGGCCTTGAACACCTTCCAGGTCTCAGCGGTGTAGTCGGCTTCCTTCAGGGTCTCGGCGTCCTTGATGGCCTCTTCCAGAGCGGCCTTCGCGTCGGCCTTCTGCGCGGCGTCGGTCTTCACCAGGCCGGCGACAGCGGCGTTCAGGACCTTCGCGGCGTTGGTCAGCTCAGGCTGAGTCGGGTTGGCCTTGGCCAGCACCTTGTTGGCGGTGGCCAGAGCGTCCTTCAGGATCTTCCAGGAAGCGGCGGTGTAGTCAGCTTCCTTGTACTCACCAGCAGCCTTCACAGCGGCCTCCAGCTCGGTCTTGTCGATCTCATCGATCTCCACCAGAGCGGCCATGTCGGCCTTCAGCTCCGCGGTAAGCGCGTCGATCTCGTGCTGCAGGTAAGCGACCTTGCTGAGCTTGCAGGCGTCCAGAGCGGTCTTCGCGTCATGCATGGTCTCCTTCAGCTTGCCGTAGGTGTTGAAGGTGTAGACGGGAGTGCCCTCGTCCTGGGTGTCCTCCACACGGCCCACCATCTTCTCAGCTTCGGCGAATGCGTCGGCCAGGGCCTTGGTGTCGGCCAGCTTCTGCTCGATGTAGCTGCACAGCTCCAGGATATCGCCCACGCCGTAGATAGTGGTGCTGCCGTTGACGCCGTCGATGACCTTCTTGTGGTTGGCAACAGTGTTGCCCGCGGTGCGGTCGCTGATCAGGGCCTTCACGTTGCTGATGGCGGTCTCGATGGTGTCGAACGCGCCAGCCAGCCGGGCCTCCTCTGTGGAGCCCTTCAGATAGGCCTTGCCGTCAGCATTCGTCTCGTAGTCGGTCTCCACCAGCTTCGCAGCAAAGTTGATGATGATCCGGGCGGCGTTGACGCTGCTCTTCCACGCGGTGATCATGGGCTTGATCTCGAACTCCTCAGAGTCATAGACCTTATAGCCGGCCTTCATGCCCTTCTTATAGTCGGCCTTGGGGCAGTACCGGACCTCGACCTTATACTTGCCGGCCTTCAGGGCGGCGTCATTCGTGACCGGGATGTGCTTACCGCCACTGGTTCCAGCATGCACAGCAATACCGCCATCCTGCGCGTCAGCTTCACCGACCGTGTCCTCGTTCTCGTTCACCACGGCCAGCCAGACAGCATAAGCATTCTTGGTGACAGTGTCATAGTCCCAAGCCTCTTTCACATCCACAAAGAAGTACGGGGTCGTGCTGCTGCCAGAGATCAAAGTGTCATGTACTTTGCCGATCAGCTTGGTATCTTTGCTAGGCGCCGTGATATTAAAATTGCTTATCTTGTTCAACTCGTGAGCTGCCACAACATACTGAGCGGAGTCTTCCTTGAGGTCAGGGAAGGTATAGGTCGGGGTCGCGGTGCCAGGGTCATGCACTACGAAATCCTTGTAGCCGAC
Organism: uncultured Oscillospiraceae bacterium; assembly: GCA_947631865.1. Classification (GTDB taxonomy): domain Bacteria; phylum Bacillota; class Clostridia; order Oscillospirales; family Oscillospiraceae; genus CAJOIG01. Next base: position 27,946 of record CANRNF010000023.1, read on the forward strand.
TTCCACCCATTCCTCACCTTCATTGGTGGTAGCCTTCTTCTCATAGAAGTGGATGCACACGGTGTCGCCATCTCTGAAGTCGTCGATCTGATTCAACGCCGGACTAGCCTTCTCACTCGTTGCAGTGATAGGAATCGTTATTTTCCACTTCGAGCCGTCAGCCGTCCACTTCTTCGTGGAAAAGTCTCCGATGAGTTCAAAAATCGAATTGGCCTCATCCGCGGGCTTCTGATTCTTTACGTACTCGCCACCATTCGCGTCATCACCCGCGTACCAAAGGTTGCTGCTCTTGTTCGCACGCTGTACGTGCCAGGCGACGCCGTACTCGTGGCCGTCGATCGCAGGATAATTCTCACCGTCTTTCTTGGGAACAGACTTGTCCTTCTCGTGCTCCACGACATCTTTGCTGTCCGCGAAATTGGTCACGGTGATGTCGACAGTAACAAAGTAAGCCTGCCCATTCTTCTTGACACTATCCTCATCCAGCTGGATGGTGGGATTGCCCACTTCCACCAGGGCGTTGTTCAGATGGCGCATGGCCTCGTTCACATTATACAGGGTCACCTCAGGCTTGAAATCCTTGGTGCTGTTGGTCTTGTCGGCCAGCTGATTGGACAGTGCATAACGATAGTTGTTGGGGCCAGCATTGCCGGTGAGCGTAGCCCAGGGGATGTCCAGCACATAGTCACGGGCGTTGTAGACCTCCTCCGTGGGGATGGAGTTCAGCTTCGCCGTCACAGTGGCCAGATCCTGCTCATTGGGCTTGGAGGCCTCTTCCTCCTGGGCCAGAGCGTCCAGGGCCAGCATCGCCACTTCCTTATAGTCGGCGTAGGAGACCTCAAAGGCCGTAGCCACGTCATAGTAGGAGTCGATGGCCCGCTGCAGCTCGTCCAGATAGGTGGCCTGATAGGACTTCGTCCAGACCGAATCGGTGGCCACGTTCAGCGTGTCGGAGATCTCGTCCTCCAGGTCGGGCTTGACACCATACGTAGTAACAGCGGCATCATAGGCGGCGTGCCAGTGCTCCTCGATGAGGTCCTTCAGGCCGTCGATGTTCAGATGGTCCATCTCGTCGCCGTCTTCGTTATAGATGTCGTCCACCAGCGCATGCTTGCCGGTCAGGTACTCCTCCAGAGCGGCAGCGGCCTTCTCCACGTTGGAGGTGTTGACGGTCAGGTCCACCTCGACGCCGTCGACGCCTTCCAGGTACTCCTGAGCGGTCTCCAGGACGGTCTCGAAGTCACCGGCCGCCTTCAGGAAGGGGTCGTTCTTCACGGGGTCCTTCACATACTCCTCGAAGAGTTTGGTCAGGTCCTCATCGCCAAAGTCGAAGTCGATCATGCGGAGAGTGCCGGCCTGCACGTCGGGAAGCAGCTCCTCAGCGACCTCAACGGCCTGATACAGAGCCCAGTGAGCTTCCTTGGTGACCACGCCCAGCCGAACCAGCAGGGGCAGGTCCTCTTCCTCTTCCTCAACGACCAGAGCGGCCGCCACCTCGGGGGCCTCCACGGCCTCTTCCTCGGCTGCGGGCTCCTCAACGACCTCGGCCTCGGGAGCCTCGGGCTCCACGGGGGCCTCGGGTGCCTGCTCCACGACTTCGGTCACGGTCTCTGCTTCGAACTCGTCAGCCGCAAGGGCCGGGACGCACAGAGACAGAGTCATGACCAGCGCCAGAAGCAGGCTGAGCATACGTTTTGTCATTGTCTCTTATCCTCCTAAGATAATTATTTTGCGAGCCCTTTCCCGTGCCACAGAATAGGTATTCTGTGGTAACAGCAAGGAAAATACTTCCTTTGAGCCCAACTTTACGGTGATGATTATAGCCTCCCGCACCGAAAAAAGCAAGGGGAATTTCAAAAAATCTTGATTTTTTTGCATAACTCCCGGGCCGGAAGCCGCAAAAATTGGCCACAGACTGGGTAGTTGCGCCCATTTTCCCCTTTTTGGAGCGGCGCAGGCAGCCCGCCCTGTCCTCCGCGATCTCTTATGTACCACAGTATTCCTATTCTGTGACACTCCGTTTTTATAGATACGTGTGGTCCCGATGATGCTGCGGGCCAGGACGTCAGCAAGCCTTAAGACGCCTTTATACATCTTAATATTATTTGCGCGCGGCCATATGGCGGAGGTCGTGGAGAACACCATAAAAAGAGCAGCGCCCGCCCTTGCCGCCAGACGTTTCATGCTCTTCCAGATGTCGCTCGGCTCAATGGGAGCCCGATCTTGCTCAAAAACACCGGTCCGGACGCGATATTCACGTTTTTGCAGTATTTGAGCAGTATTTTGCATAGTTTTCCAGACAAAACGATGGTTCGGCGCTTTTCCTTGCATATTATTTCAGCTTTGCCGGCCCGCAGCGATTCGGCGGTTATGGCTTGAACTTCGCTCACACGGACGCCTGTTGCCGCCATGGTCTCCAGGTGGAGCGCCCGCCTCGCGCCCCCCTTCTTCCGCGCGGTATGCACCAGATTTTCATATCCGTTTTTCTTCAGCTCCCGGCCGGGACCCGCGATATCCCAGCGCTGGATGACGGATGGGCCTCTGCTGCTATTCGCGGTATCCACAAAAACCCAAAAACGTATTCACCGCCGCCAGGGCCCCGTTCACGGTCCCGGCGGCCTTGTTTTGGGCGACCAAACTCTCCTTGAACGCCACCAATGTGGCCTTGTCCGTGACCTCGCCCCCGGCGAAGGCCAGCAGTTCGCCCACGACCTTGCCGTATTTCGCCACCGTGGCGGGACAATACTCCCGCTCCCGCATCTCCAATTGGAATGCGCTGAATGCTTCTCTGTCGATCTTCATTTGTACTATCTCCTTTCTTGTTGGAAGGCCCCGCACCATATGGAGCCCCCCTTGTCAAAGGGGGGTGGCCCGCAGGGCCGGGGGGATTGCCAGCCGAACGACAATCCCCCAGTCAGCGCCTGGCGGCGCTGCCAGCCCCCTTTCACAAGGGGGCCTTTTGAGCGGCGCTGGTCCCGATCTGCATTTTCCAGCAGCGTTGAAGATAATACAAACAGTTGCGTTTATCGCCGTTTGCGGTTATAATAGCGGGGATATTATGTAACTTCGTGAGAGGGGGCGGGCCCGTGGAGGCCAGAACGGTATATGACCTCATATTGGCGGCGATCATTGTGCTCATCGCCATACGGGGCTGGCGGCAGGGCCTGCTGTCGGAGATACTGCGCCTGGCGGGCTGGGTGGCCGCGGCGGTGCTGGTGACCCGGTACGCCGGGGGCTGGGCGGAGAGCATCTACCGCACCGTCCTGGAGCCCCGGACCGTGGCCAAGGTGGCGGCGGCTATCCCCGAGGGGGCCATGGGCGCCATGAACGGCGTGGCGGCGGCCATGCAGACCATCCAGAACATCATAAACTCCCTTGGCGGGTTCCTGGGCGGCCAGCTCATCACCCCCGACACCGCCACGGCTATCCTGAACATGGCGGGGCAGGACACGGCGAGCCTTGCCCGGGCCATATCCGCCACGGTGCTCCAGCCGGTGATGGTGAGCCTCATCCAGATGGTGCTGGGGGCGGTGATCTTGGTGGCCTGCCTGTTCGTGGCCCGGTTTCTGGCCCGCCTGGCGGCCTCCGGCCGGCGGAAAAAGGACTCCATCCTCAGTATGACCAACCGGCTGCTGGGCCTGGCCCTGGGCTTCGGCGAGGGGCTGGTCACCGGGTGGGCCTTCGTGTTCGTGCTGAGCCTGCTGGTGCTGTTCGTCAACACCTCCTGGCTCAATCAGGAGATCCTGCACAGCACCTATCTGGTGCGGCTGTTTTTATAAGAGGTAGATAAATATGGTAACGAACGTACTGGACTATCTGGACGCATCCGCCGCCCGCTTCCCGGACAAGATCGCCTTCGGCGGGGACAAGTCCGCCCTCACCTTCGCCCAGCTGCGGGATATGGCCCGCCGGGGCGGGACGTATCTGGCCGGGCGCATCGGCATGAACGAACCCGTGGCGGTGTTCATGGAGAAGACGCCGGAGTGTCTCGCCGCCTTCTTCGCGGCGGTGAGCGCCGGGTGCTTTTACGTGCCACTGGACACCAAGATGCCCGCGGAGCGGATCAAGCTCATCTTCGACACCCTCCGCCCGGCGTTCGTGTTCTATGACGAGAAGAACGCCGAGGCGGCGAAAGCCGTGGCAGGGAGCGCCGGCTGCGCCCTCTTCAGCGAGGCGGTGAAGACGGAAGCGGACAGCGGGAAGCTCTCCGCCATCCGGGCCGCCCACGTGGACACGGATCTGCTGTACGTTCTGTTCACCAGCGGCTCCACCGGCGTGCCCAAGGGGGTCACCATCAGCCACCGGTCCATGGTGGACTACGCCGACTGGCTCCATGAGGCGCTGGACATAGACGAGCACTGCGTGCTGGGCAACCAGGCCCCCTTCGTCTTCGACAACTCCACATTGGACATCTACTCCACCCTCAAAAACGGGTGCACCACATGGATCATCCCCAAGAAGTGCTTCACCTTCCCCAAGACCATGATGCAGTTCCTGCGGGAGCACGGGATAGACACCATCTTCTTCGTGCCCTCCGCCCTTATCTCCATCGCCAACTCCGGCATATTGGACACGGACCCGCCCACCCAATTGAAGCGGGTCTACTTCTGCGGCGAGGTCATGCCCAACCGGCAGCTCAACATGTGGCGGCGGGCGGTGCCGGGGGCCAAGTACTGCAACATGTACGGCCCCACGGAGATCACCGACGTGTGCGCCTATTACATCGTGGACCGGGAATTCGAGGACGACGACCCCCTCCCCATCGGCAGGGCATGCGAGAACAGCCGCATCCTGCTTCTGAACGACGAGGACAAGCTGGTTGGCCCCGGGGAGACCGGGGAGCTGTGCGTGCTGGGGACGTGCCTGTCCCTGGGCTACTACAATAACCCCGCCCAGACGGAGAAGGCCTTCGTCCAGAACCCCCTGAACGCCCTCTTCCACGAGCGGATGTACCGCACCGGCGACCTGGCCCGGTACAACGAGCGGGGGGAGATCATGTTCCAGGGCCGGAAGGACTTCCAGATCAAGCACCAGGGCTGCTACCGCATCGAACTGGGCGAGATCGAGACGGCGCTGCTGGCCGACCCCGGGGTGTCCAACGGCTGCTGCCTGTTCGACGAGGCCAAGGACGAGATCGTGTGCGTGTACATGGGCGCGTCCGAGCCGGGGGACCTGGCGAAAGCCCTGGCCGTGAAGCTGCCCAGCTACATGATGCCCAACCGGTACGTGAAGCTGGACAGGCTCCCCATGACCATCAACGACAAAATAGACCGGGTGACCCTCCGGAAGACCCACATCGGATGAGCGGCCCGGTGAAGCTGCTGGCCGTGTTCGGCACCCGGCCTGAGGCGGTGAAGATGGGCCCGCTGCTGGCGGAGCTCCGCCGCCGGGAGGCGTTCCAGGTGCGGGTATGCGTCACGGGCCAGCACCGCCAAATGCTGGACCCGGTGCTCCGGGTGTTCGGCGTCACGGCGGACCACGACCTGGATATCATGCGCCAGGGGCAGAGCCTCTTTGACGTGACCGAGGCGGTGCTCCGGGGCATGGAGCGGGTGCTGGCCGAGGAGCGGCCGGATATGGTCCTGGTCTACGGGGACACCGCCACCGCCTTCGCCGGGGCGCTGGCCTCCTTTTATAAAAAGGTGCCTGTGGCCCACGTGGAGGCGGGCCTTCGGACCTATGACCTGTCCCGGCCCTGGCCGGAGGAGATGTACCGCCGGGCGGTGACGCTCATGAGCGCGGTCCACTTCGCCCCTACCAAAGAGGCAAGGGACAACCTGCTGCGGGAGGGCGTGGACGCCGGGCGGATATACGTCACCGGCAACACCGCCATAGACGCCTTGGCGACCACGGTCAAGAGCGATCATGCAAACCCCATACTGGATTGGGCGGCGGGCAGCCGCCTGGTGCTGGTGACCGCTCACCGGCGGGAGAACCTGGGCGCGCCCCTGGAGGGGATGCTCCGGGCCATCCGCCGGGCGGTGGAGGAGCGGCCGGACGTGAAGGCGCTGTACCCGGTGCACCTGAATCCCGCCGTGGGCGAGACGGCCCACGCCGTGCTGGACGGGTGCGCGCGTATCCGGCTCACCGGGCCCCTGGAGCCGGTGGAGTTCGCCAACATCATGGCCAGAAGCTACCTGGTGCTCACGGACTCCGGCGGCCTCCAGGAGGAGGCGCCCAGTTTGGACGTGCCCGTGCTGGTCATGCGGGACGCGACGGAGCGGCCCGAGGGCGTGGCCGCCGGGACGCTGCGCCTCGCGGGCACCACGGAGGCGAGCGTCTATGCCGCCCTCACCTCCCTGCTGGACGATCCCGCCGCCCACGAGGCCATGGCCCGGGCCGTGAACCCGTACGGGGACGGCCATGCCAGCCGCCGCATCGCTGACGGCCTGGAGAAATATTTCGAGACGAGGCGATAGAGATGGAACTGCTGCATGGGTCCCCGGCGGATATGTCCGGCCGGGAGCCGGCGGAGGTCCGGGCATACGAGCTGCTGGACGAATTGGGGATAGACTTTTACCGCACCGACCACCCGGATACCCCCGCCACCACTATGGAGGTCTGCGCCCAGGTGGACGCCATCCTGGACATACATATCTGCAAGAACCTGTTTCTCTGCAACCGCCAGCAGACGGACTTTTATCTGCTCATCATGCCCGGAGACAAGATATTCAAGACGAAGGAGCTGAGCCACCAGCTGGGCGTGAGCAGGCTCTCTTTCGCCGACGGGGAGCATATGGCGCGGTATCTGGGAGTCTCCCCCGGGAGCGTGACGGTGCTGGGGCTGATGAACGACGCAGAGAAGCACGTGCGGCTCATCATTGACGAGGACGTGCTGAAGGAGGAGTGGTTCGGCTGCCACCCCTGCCGGAACACCAGCTCCGTCAAGTTCCGCACCAAGGACCTGACGGAAAAACTCCTGCCCGCCCTGGGCCATGAGCCCACCATCGTGCGTCTCACGGGCGGGGACGCATCCGACGGACAGGCGAAAAGCGAATAACAGGAAGTAATCCTATAGGAAAATAGGGACGGCTGCTGCCGTCCCTATTTTTTCCTGTAAATGGTAGTATTTGGTTGACATATAATTTGAAATACACAAAATTAGCCTACGCTAAAATACAGATTATTGAAAAATGCACAAATACCATACAACTTTTTGGATTTTTTCTAAAAATCGGTTGAAAGTAGACTCTCCGTAATGATATAGTACCATCAAGAAAGAACTCCCCTATCCCTTGAAAATTTTATTTATGAAGGAGACACAAACATGAAAAAGCGTTCCATCCGCCGTCTGTGCCTGGTCCTGGCGCTGGTCATGGTGCTGGGCATCTCCGGCGCCACCTCCGCTTTCGCCGCCGAGACCTGGACCGTCACCTGCCCCTATGCCGCTTCCGGCGTCGCCGCCGTGGTGAGCAACAAGGCCGCAGAGAAATCCGTCGAATATTCCGATAGCATCACCCTGGTCGCCGAGGCGATCCCCGGCGGCGAGGCCACGATGAACACCTGGATCCTGGACCACACGGCCAACGATCCCAACCTGGTGTTCGTGGGCGAGGGCGTGCTGTCCATCACCGCGCTTCTGGACCCGGCCAAGCTGCAGTTCGATTATGAGGACCTGGCCTATGTGGAGAACCTGTACTCCTCCATCTTCGTCATGTCCGCGGACGCCAAGCTGGAGATCAACAACATCGACGACCTGAAGGCCTATGTGGCCGAGGCCGACGAGATCTCCGTGGCCACCAACGGCGCCACCAGCTCCGAGGCGTTCCTGGTCGCCGCTCTGTTCGGCTCCATGGAGGCCGGCGACAAGCTGAAGCTCGTCCCCTATCAGTCCGCTGCCGAGGCCGCCCAGGCTGTCTCCAAGGGCGAGACCGATTTCGCCGTCTCCCACCAGTCCCAGATCCTGGAGGCCTATAACCAGGGGGCCGTCACCGTGGTCTGCGCCTTCGACGGCGAGGACCTGGAGAGCGAGTACTTCGGCACTGTCGAGGGCGTGGGCAAGTATGGCTATCCCTACTTCCGCAACCGCTGCCCCATCATGGCCGCTGCCGGCACCGATGAGGAGAAGATCGCCGAGCTGAAGGAGCTCTATGACGAGATCCTGGCCGACGAGGAAGTGGTGGAGTGGCTGCACGAGACCATGCTCCTGGAGGTGGACCCCCTGACCAAGGAAGAGCTGGAGGAGCACTTGGCGAACGTGAAGAGCATCGCGGAAGAGTATATGGACGTTGTGGTCGGCTGAACCAATCCTGAGAGGGGAATGGGTGGAATGCCCATTCCCCTTTCTTTTGTTTGAAAAGGAGCATCTGGTGAAATGATGGATAAGATCTATGTTCGGCTGGACGCGCTGGGGGAAAAACTGAAGACAAAAGAATGCCGCATCCCGGTGAATCTCGCGGTGGGTGTGGTGTTTTTCCTGTTCTCCGCCGTGATCCTGCTGACCATGCCGCAGCAGGTGGCCATATCGGAGAAGGACGTGGTCAACGGCCGCGCGTTCCCCAAGCTGCTGATGGGCGTGATGATGTTCTGCTGTGTCCTGCTGGCCGCCAAGGATATCTATAAACTGGTGAAAAAGCAGCCCATCGAGTGGAAGACCCTGAATCTGCTGGTGGAGATCAAGGCGCTGGTCATTCTGGGGATCCTGCTCATCACCTACGTCCTTTGGCGGGCGTCGGGCTACTTTGTGCTGGGCGCGGTGTTCTGCGCACTGGCCTTTCTGATCTATTTCCGCTGCAAAAAGCCCAGTTATTACGCCATCACGGTGGGTATGGCCGTGGGCATCTGGGCCGTGTTCCGCTTCCTGCTGAACGTGCGGCTGTAAAGGGGGAATAACGATGCTGCAATATATCGCGCCCGCCAGCGGGCTGCTGTTCACGCTGCAAAACATCCTCTGGATCAACATAGGCGTGTTCATCGGCGCGGTCTTCGCCGCCATACCCGGCCTGACGGTCGTTCTGTGTGTGATCCTGTTTCTGCCTTTGACCTACTCTCTGTCGGCCATCCCCGGCATGATGTTCCTTCTGGGCATCTACTGCGCCGGCGGCTACGGGGGCAGCGTCTCGGCCATCCTCATCAATACCCCCGGCACGCCCCACGCCGCCGCCACCATGCTGGACGGACACCCCCTGTCCAAGGCGGGACGCACCAAGGCGGCGCTGAAGATCGCCCTGTATGCCTCCACCTTCGGCGGCATCTTCTCCGCCCTGGCTCTGCTGTTTTTGGGACCCCAGGTGGCGAAGCTGGCCGCCCAGCTGGGCACGCCGGAGTACTTCATGGTGTGCGTGTTCGGCCTCACCATCATCGCCGGCGTGTCCGGCAAGAGCATAATCCGGGGCGTCATCGCCGCCTGCCTCGGCCTTCTCATCTCCTGCATCGGCTCAGACCCCATGACCAGCTACGACCGGTTCACCTTTGGCATCCGGCGGCTCTACCTGGGTCTGGACGTGGCGGTGTGCCTCATCGGCCTGTTCGCTTTGGTGGAGATCGTCTCCCGGGCGGAGCAGAAGCCCGACGCGCTGCACATGGACGCCCGGAAGATGCGTGACAACGGCACCATCACCAAGGAGGAGTACAAGCGCCTGGTCCGGCCCACGCTCATGGGCTCCCTCATCGGCGTGATGGTGGGCATCATCCCCGGCACCGGCGCCTCCGAGGCCAGCTGGTTCAGCTACAGCCAGGCCAAGAACATGTCCAAGCACAAGGAGGAGTTCGGCAACGGCTCCGTGGAGGGCATCGCCGCGGCGGAGTCCGCCAACAACGCCGTCACCGGCGCTACGCTGATCCCCCTGCTGACCCTGGGCATCCCCGGGGACGGCACGGTGGCCATCATGCTCTCGGCGCTGATGATCAACGGCCTGAACCCGGGCCTCTCGCTGTTCACCACCCAGGGCGACATCATGTACGCCATCATGCTGGGCCTCATCTTGGTGAACATCTTTATGCTCCTGCAGGGCAAGATTTTGACCCCCATCTTCGCCAAAGTCGTGTCCATCCCCCAGGAGATACTGACCCCCATCATCGTCATCTTCTGCTTCGCCGGGGCCTACTCGGTGAACAAGAACTATTTCGACGTGTGCGTGGCGCTGGTGTTCTGCGTGCTGGCCTGGATACTCAGGAAGCTGGATATGCCCCCGGTGCCCATCCTGCTGGGCCTGGTGCTGGGCAAGATGACCGAGACCAACTTCCGCCGGGCGCTGCTCATCTCCAACGGCAGCCCCAAGATCTTCGTCAGCAGCGTCTACTGCTGGATCTTCATCGGCCTGATCGTGCTGGCGGTGGGTACCATCCTCCGCAATCAGATCAAGGAGAAAAAAGCGCGCGCCGCATCGGTTTCCAAGGAGGAATGACATGCCTTACAATATCGTATTTTACTTCACCGACCAGCAGCGCTGGGACACCTGCGGCTGCTTCGGTCAGCCCTTGAATATCACCCCCAACCTGGATAAGCTGGCGGCGGAGGGCGTGAAGTTCGACAACGCCTTCTCTCCCCAGCCGGTGTGCGGCCCCTGCCGGGCCCTGTTCCAGACCGGCCGCTATCCCACGGAGACGGGCTGCTTCCGCAA
>CANRNF010000024.1 GCA_947631865.1 uncultured Oscillospiraceae bacterium
CCCATGCCGCTGGCCTTGTAGGTCGGATATTTCCCCGCGGCCATATCCTCGGCAAGATAGCTCTGGTACAAGTCCTGCGCGGCGGACAGAACCGCTCCCTGCACCTCCTCCATGTTTTTGAAAAGCCCAAAGATAGGCTTGACTGACGAGCCCAGTGCCGACCCCAGCGCCCGGGCGGTGAGCCCGTCCGGGCCGGCCCTGCGCGTCAGGTCCAGCGCGGCCCGCACGATCTCGTCCCGTGTGAATTTGCATTTTGGCGGCATAGCCATGTTCCTCCCGACATAGAGCAACTATCGTTACGCAACTTATGTTGCTTATTATAGCAGCTTCCTGGAAAAAGTCAAGAGGAAATAGAGCCGATGATTTTGTGAGTACCCTCGCAAGATCATCGGCTCCGCGCTGCATGCGTCCGGCTCTTTGATGACGGTTTATTCTATTTGATGAACAGGATCATTAAAATAGGCATGATATCCGCCCCAAAACACCTCTTGCGGTTCTTTTACGATCACGCCGCCTGCACGCTTGACCAGTTCGATCGTTTTATCTACTTCTTCCCTGCTTTCCACGTTATACGCCAATGTAATACCGCCAAAGCCATCCCCGATCTTCGGCGGATGATCTGGGTCTATATCTTTTGCCAACAAGTCCAACGGGAACAATTCAAACTTTGTTCCCGGCGTATTGAAAAAGCAGACAGGCGGATCATTTTCCTTGCAATCCGTTTTGTATCCCAACCCGTCTCTGTAAAATCGAATGGCCTTTTCCATATTTCTCACGCCCAAACAGACACAAGTGATCTTATTCATGCGAACGCCTCCATCATTTTTTATTACCCTCTCCTTTGACTTAAAAAACAGGAATACCGCAGCAAGAGATACAGCGTTTCCTAAAATGTGCGAAAGGGTGCTGATCACGCAATTGCCCGATTTATGATAGATCACCGAGAAGATCAGGCTGTCGATAAATACAGCGGCGACATCATAAGCCACGAGTCCTATGTCTCCCGGGGCAATATGCCCGGCGGCAAAAACGGCGGATGACACCACGGCGCAGAGCCAAAACGGGAATATCTTCATGCCCTTCCCAAGGAAGAAGCCCCGATAGGCGATCTCCTCGCCAAACGCCGCGATGATGACCTGACCGATCAGCAGAGCTGTTTTATCAAAGGTCAGGATAGGACCCGTCCGCCCCATGACATGGGCAGCAAATTCTCCGCTGAAGATCAGATCTCCCACTACGAGCGTCACGATGCCGCTCACGCTTGGCAGCAGCACCCATGCTATCACGCCCGGCTTTTTCATATCCTCCACGATCGTATGAAAGCGCAGTCCCGATCCGGCACCCGGCGTTTTGGCGGCCGCTTCCACGATGAAGAAAAACGCGATCCCGACAAACACGGAATAACCCGCGATACTCGAGGACGGCACAACTTTTGTGGCCGTCAATACCACCATGATCGCCGCACCTGCCATCGTGAGAACGGCACTCTTTTTATCCTTTTCCATGGTTTGTCGATTTTTCATGTCGTTTCCTTCTGTATTGCCAACATCGCGCCTGTGTATACCCGTTCCAGGTGCTTTGCGATCAGCTTTTCATCGAACGCAAGTGCGTTGTTCGCAATGATGCTGGCGTAGCCGTGAACGAACATCGCAAGCGTTACAAAGACCTCTTTTGTTTGGTCCATCTCCAACTTCATCCCCTGTCGCATGGCCGAGAGGACAGGCATAAGCCCCTCGGAGTCGATCATTTCAAGCAAACTGTTACCCTCTGCATACCCCGATTGAAACAAAAAGCGAAACAAATTCGTCTCATCCACCGCAAAACGAATATAATTCAGCCCGATCCCAAGCATGATCTCATCTTCGTTTCCCGAAACATTCATCAAATACGCCGAATGAAACTGATCGGCCCTCTCAAAAGCCGCCTGTTTTAGTTCCTCGATCGTAGCAAAGTGGTACATGATAGGCTGCGTAGAACATTTCAGCTTTTCTGCGACTGTTCTTGCGTTGATGTTTTCCGCGCCTGTTTCGCGGGCGACCTCAAAGGCAGCTTCAATGACCATGTCTTTTGTGATCCTTGGTTTTGGCGGCATGGCGTTTCCCTCTTTCTATAATTTTCGTTATATAACGATAGTTATAATATAAGCCACAATACTTGTATTGTCAATCCCCTTTTTTTGCCCTCACGCTTTCAGTTGGTTCATCCAGCTGCGCCGCTGGAATACCACAAGGGAGATGGCCAGCCGCACACACTCCTCCAGGGACAGGGTGAGATAGACCCAGGGAATGGTCCAGTGGTACACGAACGCGGCGAAAAGTCCCATGGGGACGCCGAATACCCAGGTGCCCACAAGGTCGATGACCATGACGTATTTCGTCTTCCCGCCGCTGCGCAGGATGCCGCTGCCGACGATCATGTTCAGCACCTTGAAGGGCAGAACCACGGCGTAGGCAGTGAGGATCTGGCGTGTCAGCTCCCGAATGGGCGCCTCCACGTTGAAGATACGCACATACCAATGCCCGGTGCTGGCGATCACGGCGGACAACACCATGGAGCCCACCCAGCCGTAGAACAGGAGCTTTCTCGCCTCCCGGTAGGCCGCGTCGACGTCCCCGTCGCCAAGACGCTTGCCGATGAGGATGGCCGCCGCCTGGCTCAGACCGCACAACGCTCCGATGGCCAGGGACTGCACGGGGTTCGTCAGCGTCATGGCGGCGGTGGCGTCGGTGCCCAGGTGGCCGTAAATGCCCGCGTACACGTTTTCGCCCAGGACCCACATGGATTCGCTGACCAGCAGCGGCAGCAGCATGGAGAGGTACTGGCCCCAGGCAAAGGGACGCGCCGGGGCACTCTCCGCCCGCTCCCGGTATTTGGCGTACATCCCAAGGATGACCAGGAAGTAGACGAGCTGGGAGATGAGCGTCGCCAGCGCCGCTCCCGTGACGCCCAGGGCCGGGGCACCCAGCTTTCCGAAGATCAATATCCAGTTGAGGCCGGTGTTGACCGCCGCTGACGCGAGCCCGGCGTACAGCGGAAGGGATGCTTTCTCTATACACCGCAAATGGGTGGACAGTATGGTGACCCCCGCCGCGGGGAGAAAGGTGCCGGACACGATGGCGAGATACCGCCCCGCCGTTTCCGCCGTGGCGCTATCGTTGATATAAAGGCCCATGATCCGCTCCGGGACGGCGACGCCGGCCACCGTGAACAGCGCGGCCAGGATGACGCATACCCGCAGATTGACCGCCAGGCTCCGCCGCGTCTCGGCGGCGTTTTTCTGGCCTATGTACTGGGAGAGCATGATCCCGGCCACCGCGCCCACGGCGGAGTTGACCACGTTGAATATCCCCGTGAATTTCCCGGCCAGTCCCACCGCCGCCACCTCCACGGCGCCCAGCTGGCCGATCATCACCTGGTCCACCACGCCGAAGGACGCCTGGAGCATGGACTGCAGCGCCACGGGGACAGCCAGGGCACAGACAGAACGGAAAAAAGACTGTTTTTCCATAAAAGCACCTCCTGACAGGTCGATGATACCCCGTCAGGAGGTGTAGTTTCAAAACTTAAATGCGTAAGTGACGACAAAAATCAGAATATCATTTTGTTAAAGACGACAGCGAAATGCTTTGACAAATGAGGACCTAATCTTCCTTGGTCAACACTTTCCTCTGCCAGCTTCGTTTACCGCACTTGGGGCATTTCATATATCTTGTCCTACCTGCGTGCTGCGCGAGATTGGTTTGCCAGTAAGTCGGTACATATCTGTGGCCGCATTTTTGGCACTCGTAGTATCCGGCCTTCTGCTCAATGCCCACCGCGATAAAAGCGACCGCGAAGATCGTCACAAGGGCAAACGCGATCAGCACGCTTCTTAACCACGCGGGCATTTCTACAAACGATGCCACAAACACCATGACCAGCCCGGCAAGGACAGCCGGAATGATGATCCAGTATTCCGCCCGCAGCATCTGCCGGTTCTTTTCCTCGATCTGGCGCTTCATAGCCAGAAGATTTTCCTCTGCCCGTTTGTCATAGAATTCTGCCATGATCTTTTCGCCCGACAGGAGTTCGTTGACATTGATTTTCAGAAGATCGCACAGCTCCAGCATGATTCCCGAATCAGGCATGGATTTTCCCGTCTCCCACTTTGATACGGCCCGGTCGCTGATACCGAGCTTCTCGGCAAGGACTGCCTGGGTCATGCCCTGTCCCTTTCTGCATGACGCTATGAATTTTCCAATTTTGATCTGGTCCATATCGGGCACCTCCTTTCATGGCCCGAGCATATCTGAAATCGATGTGAATGAACATGAACCAGCAGTTGATTTTTGCCGACTCTACCGCAGGTCGAGTGCCTGTGAAATACCGATCAGTCCGCCTCTTCCGTTGTCGGCGTCATACCGCAGTTTCTTGTGCTCCCACGCACGACCAGCTCCGTGGGGAGGGTAACGGACAGTTCCGCCGCCTCCCCGGTCCGCAGACGCCGCAGGGCGTCCAGGGCGCATCTGGCCCGGGCGGCCGTATCCTGCCGGACGGAGGTGAGGGCGGGATACACCATGGCGCAAAGCGGCGTGTCGTCAAAGCCGCAGACCGATATCTCCTCCGGCACCGCGACGCCGTGACCCGACAGGAAATGACACAGCTCCACCGCGTAGTAGTCCGACACGGCAAATATGGCCGTGAACTCGGAAAGCGCCGGGAGCCTCTCTTCATAAAACGCCAGGCGCTCCCGCTTCGCCATGGGGATCATCCAAAATTCCGCACCCTCGCCGAAGCCTTCGCGAAATCCCTCCCAGCGGGCATGGTCCATATCCACGTCGTTGTCCGCCAGGCACAGGGCGCGCCGATGGCCGCAGCGGCGGAAATATTCGCCCACCTGTCGGCCGCCGCCCCGGTCGTCGATGTTGACGGCAAAGGTCCGCTCCGTCTGGGCGCCGCAGGCGTCATAGACCACAAAGGGGATGCGCATGTTCTCCCGGAGGCGTTTGTAATCCGCGCCGCAAAAGCCGATGAGCACCAGTCCCTCCAGGTTCCACATGGTGGCGAAGGACACGATCTCGTCCAGGTCACGCGCGGTCCTCACCATCATCTGCAGTCCGCGGCGTGCCGTCTCGGCGCTCAGGGCGTTGAGGGCCGAGGCGATGAATGCGTCCTCCAGGATGTGGGCCTCATACTTCTCATGGTCATTGATGACCACGCCCACGATCTTTGCCGGGTTCTCTGCCAGCAGTACCTCCGCCGCCCGGGGCAGATACCCCCGCTCCTCCAGCGCCTGCCGCACCCGGTTCGCCGTCCGCTCCGAGACCATGCCGGCCTTTCCGTGGAGCACATAGGACACCGTGGCCGTGCTGAGTCCCAGCTCCGAGGCTATATCTGAAAGACGTACTTTTTCTTCCATGTCACACCCCTGCAAAACGCTGTCAATAAAGATTTTCTGAGATTATACCCTTTCCCGCCGAAAACCGCAAGGACGCGGCATACGCAAAAGCATTGACAAGAGGCGGATTTGGAGATATAATGCCAACATCCTACTTTAAAGGAGCAGAGAAAATGGCACGTTTCTTCGGCACCTACTTTTATTCCTATTACTTTTTCAAAAAGTAATAGCGACTGGTGCTGCGAAAAAGCCATTGACCTGATAAACACGAAGCTGTGCGGCACATGGACCGCACAGCTTTTTTTGTAAAGGAGTTCACGCCATGATCACCGTCCTGAAACCCAACACCACCGCCGAGCAGCGGGACCACCTCATCCACTGGCTGGAGGGCCAGTCCGTCCAGGTCCACGTGTCCGAGGGCGACGAGTACACCATCCTGGGCCTGGTTGGCGACACCAGCCACATCGATATGGAGCTTCTGGAGAGCCTGGAGATCGTCCAGTCCGTGAAGCGGGTCAGCGAGCCCTTCAAAAAGTGCAACCGGAAGTTCCACCCCGACGACTCGGTGATCGACGCCGGGGGCGTGCCCATCGGCGGCGGCCACTTCGCCGTCATCGCCGGCCCCTGCTCCGTGGAGACCCACGACCAGATCATCGGCATCGCCGAGTCCGTGAAAAAGAGCGGGGCCAAGCTCCTGCGGGGCGGCGCCTTCAAGCCCCGGACCAGCCCCTATGACTTCCAGGGCCTGCACGCCACGGGCCTGGAGCTTCTGAGCGAGGCGAAAAAGGCCACTGGCCTGCCCATCGTGTCGGAGATCATGGACATCCGGGATCTGGAGCTTTTCGAGGACGTGGACGTGCTGCAGGTGGGCGCCCGGAACATGCAGAACTTCGAGCTTCTGAAAGGCCTGGGCCGCACCAACAAGACCATCCTCCTGAAGCGGGGCATCGCCAGCACCAACAAGGAGCTGCTCATGAGCGCCGAGTACATCATGGCCGGGGGCAACGAGAACGTCATTCTCTGCGAGCGGGGCATCCGCACCTATGAGACATATACCCGCAACACCCTGGACCTCAGCTGTGTGCCGGTGCTGCACGAGCTGAGCCATCTGCCCGTGGTGGTGGACCCCAGCCACGCCACCGGCCACTCCAACCTGGTGCCCTCCATGGCCCTGGCCGCGGCTGCTGCGGGCGCGGACGGCATCATGGTGGAGGTCCACAACGACCCCCTGCACGCCCTGTGCGACGGGGCCCAGAGCCTGACCCCCGCCCAGTTCGACACCCTCATGGCCCAGATCAAGCGTGTGCTTGAGGTGGTGCGGGGATGACCGTGGGCATCGTAGGGCTGGGCCTCATCGGCGGGTCCCTGGCCAAGGCCTATAAGCGGGACCCTGATATCACCGTTCTGGGCTGGAACCGCACCGGCTCTACCACGGAATTCGCCATGCTGGCCGGGGACATCGACGGGGAGCTGACTCCCGACAGGCTCAGAGAGTGCGACCTGGTGCTCATCTCCCTCTACCCCCAGGCCACCATGGATTATCTCCGTGACCACGCGGACGACTTCTCCAAGACCGGTATCGTCATGGACTGCTCCGGCGTGAAGCGGGAGGTCTGCGCCTTCGCGTTTCCCCTGGCCAAAGAGCACGGGTTCACCTTCGTGGGCGGCCACCCCATGGCGGGCACCCAGTACTCCGGCTACAAGTACGCCAAGGCCACTCTCTACGACCGGGCGCCCATGGTGGTGGTCCCGCCGGTATTCGACGACCCGGACTTCCTCCAGCGGGTAAAAGACCTTCTGAAGCCCGCCGGCTTCGGCCGCATCAGCGTCACCACCGCCGAGGACCACGACGAGATGATCGCCTTCACCTCCCAGATGTGCCACGTGGTGTCCAACGGCTATATCAAGAGCCCCACCGCCGCCCGGCACAAGGGCTTTTCCGCCGGCAGCTACAAGGACCTGACCCGCGTGGCCTGGCTGAATCCCGGCATGTGGAGCGAACTCATTCTGGACAACCGGGAGAACATGCTCGCGGAGATGGACGCTTTCATCGCCAGCATGAACGCCTACCGGGACGCCATCGCCGCCAATGACTTTGACGCCCTCTGCGCCCTCTTCGAGGAGGGCAAACGCCGGAAGGAGGAGATCGACGGATGACCCAAGTCCATGTGCCCGTGTCCGTCCCCTACGACGTGGAGATCGGCCCCGGTCTGCTCAGCGGCCTGGGGGACAAGGTGAACGCCCTCTGCCCCAAGGCCAGCCGGTTTTTGGTCGTAACGGACGACACAGTAGGCCCGCTGTGGGCCCAAAAAGCCCTGGACAGTCTCGCCGCCGCGGGTCTCGCCGCTGCCGTATATACCCTTCCCCACGGGGAGGCCAGCAAGACGGCGGCCAGCCTCATCGATATCCTCAATTTCGCCGCGGCGGAGCACCTGACCCGCTCCGACGCCTTTCTCGCCCTGGGGGGCGGCATGGTGGGGGATCTGACCGGTCTCGCCGCCGCCACCTACATGCGGGGCGTGGCCTATATCCAGATCCCCACCACCCTCCTGGCCGCCGTGGACTCCTCCGTGGGCGGCAAGACCGCCGTGGACCTGCCCGCGGGGAAGAACCTCATGGGCGCTTTTTGGCAGCCCAGGCACGTTCTGTGCGACACCGATACCCTCTCCACCCTGCCGGACGCCGACTTCACCTCCGGCTGCGCCGAGGTCATCAAGACGGCGGTCCTCTTCGACGAAGAGCTTTTTGAGGAGCTTTCCCGTGACGGCAAGGCCTTCGACCGGGAGAGTCTTATTGCCCGGTGCGTGGCCTGGAAGCGGGACATCGTGGCGGAGGACGAGCGGGACACGGGCCGTCGGGCCCTTCTAAATCTGGGCCACACCCTGGGCCACGCGGTGGAGGCGGAGAGCGGTTTTGCTCTGTCCCACGGCCAGTGCGTGGCCATCGGCATGGCCACGGTCTGCCGTGCCGCGGCGAAGGGTGGGCTGTGCGTCTCCGACGTGCCGGAAAAGGTGGACGCTGTTTTGGAAAAATTCGGCCTGCCCATCCGCACGGATATCCCCCTGGACCGGCTCATGGAACGGATGCTCTCGGACAAGAAGCGGGCCGGGGCCACGGTGAGCGTGATCGTACCGGAGGCCATCGGCCGGTGCGCCATTCGGCCCATGGACCGGGCGGCGCTGCAGGATCTTATGAAAGCGGGGCTTTGATATGACCGCCGTGATACAGCCCTCCGTCCTCGCCGGGACTATCCCCGCCATCGCCTCCAAGAGCCAGGCCCACCGTCTTCTCATCTGCGCGGCTCTGGCGGACAGGCCCACCACCGTGGCCTGCCCCACCCTCTCAGCGGACATCGACGCCACGGCGGGGTGCCTGCGGGCCCTGGGGGCGGGCATCGCCTACAAGGACGGGGTTTTTACTGTAACACCCATCGAAAACATCCCCGAAAGCCCTGCCCTGGACTGCGGGGAGAGCGGGTCCACCCTGCGGTTTCTGCTTCCCGTGGTATGTGCCCTGGGGGCGAAGGCGACGATTAAAATGCACGGGCGGCTGCCCCAGCGGCCCCTGTCCCCCCTGTGGGAGGAGCTGGAGCGCCACGGGGCCCTATTGACCCGCCCTACAGATGATACCATCGCCGTAGCCGGGCAACTTATGCCGGGGGACTACACCCTGGCCGCCAACGTCTCCAGCCAGTTCATCAGCGGCCTGCTGTTCGCCCTGCCCCTGCTTGACCGGAACAGCGTCATTACCCTCACCGGGAAGCTGGAGTCCGCCTCCTACCTCACCATGACGGTCCGGGCCCTGGGTCTGTTCGGCGTGGATTGTCCCTTTGACGGCGTGACCTATGCCGTCCCCGGCGGGCGGAAGCTGGCCTCCCCAGGCACGGCCCGGGTGGAGGGCGATTGGTCCAACGCCGCCTTCTGGGTCGTAGCGGACCACATATGCGGCGGGACCTTGACCGTCACCGGCCTTGACCCGGACTCCCCCCAGGGGGACCGGGCGGTCGTCGGTCTGGCCCGGCATATCGCCGCCGGGAACGCCGTGGTAGACTGCCAAGACGTGCCGGACCTGGTGCCGGTGCTGAGCGTGCTGGCCGCCGTGACGCCGGGGGTGACCCGGTTTGAGAACGCCGGGAGGCTCCGCATCAAGGAGAGCGACCGTCTCGCCGCCACGGCCGGGCTCATCAACGCCCTGGGCGGGTCCGCGGAGGAGCTGCCCGAGGGTCTCGTTATCACCGGGAAAGAGCGCCTTTCCGGCGGTGAGGTGGACAGCGTCAATGACCACCGGATCGCCATGAGCGCCGCCGTGGCGGCGCTGGCCTCTACCGGGCCCGTGGTGCTTCACGGGGCCCAGGCCGTGAACAAGTCCTATCCCGCCTTCTGGGCCGATTACAACGCCCTGGGCGGCAAAGCCGTATTGGAGGAGGAACCATGAGCAACAGCTTCGGAGAGCGCTACCGCTTCACCATCTTCGGCCAGTCCCACGCCCCCGCCATCGGCGTGACCATCGAGGGCCTGCCCGTGGGCTTCGTCCCCGACATGGACAAGCTGGCCGCATTCCTGGCCCGCCGGGCCCCGGGAAAGGGCAAGTATACCACCGCCCGGAAGGAGGCCGACGCCCCGGAGTTCATCTCCGGCCTGGTGGACGGGCACACCTGCGGCGCGCCCGTGACGGCCATCATCCGCAACACCGACACCCGCTCCGGGGACTACGATAACTTATTCCGCGTACCCCGGCCAGGCCACGCGGACTTCGCCGCCGCGGCGAAGTACGGCCTTGACCGGGACGTGGCCGGGGGCGGCCAGTTCTCCGGCCGGCTCACGGCGCCGCTTTGCATCGCCGGGGGCCTGGCCCTGCAGCTATTGGAGGCCGAGGGCATATCCGTCTCCGCCCGCATCCTCTCCATCGGCGGGGAAACGGACCCCGCCGCCATCGAGGCCGCTCTGGCCGCCGCCAAGGAGGCGGGGGATTCTCTGGGCGGCGTCATCGAATGCACCTGCGAGGGCGTGCCCGCCGGTCTCGGCGAGCCCATGTTCGGCGGCATGGAGAACCGCATCGCCCAGGCCGTGTTCGCCATCCCCGCCGTGAAAGGCGTGGAGTTCGGCGCAGGCTTCGCCGTGGGCAGTATGAAGGGCAGCGAGAACAACGATCCCTTCTATTTCGATGATTACGGCGTGGTCCGTACCCGGACCAACCACCACGGCGGCATCCTGGGGGGCATCACCAGCGGCATGCCCATCGTCTTCCGGGCGGCCTTCAAGCCCACCCCCTCCATCGGTATCGAGCAGGACAGCGTGGACCTGACGGCCCACGAGAGCGTGAAGCTCACCGTCCAGGGCCGCCACGACCCCTGCATCGTGCTGCGGGCCGCGCCCTGCGTGGAGGCGGCGGCCGCCGCGGCCCTCTACGACGCCTACCTGGAAAGCAGGTGCTGACTATGGACCTCACTGAACTGCGGGCGCAGATCGACGCGGTGGACAAAGAGCTCATCGCCCTATTGGAACGGCGCCTCGACGTGGCCGCCGCCATCGCGGACTACAAGCAGGCCCACGGCCTGCCCGTGCTGGACGCGGGCCGGGAAAAGGCCAAGATCGAGGCCGTGAAGGCCCAGTGCCGCCCGGATACCGCCCGATTCATCGGGGAGCTCTACGGCCCCATCATAGCCGCCGCCCGGGCCTACGAGGCCAGCCGCATGGAGGACAGCCATGGAGAATAAAAAATTCGGCCTGCTGGGCCGCAAGCTGGGCCACAGCTGGTCCCCCCAGATACACAGTATGCTGGCGGATTACGAGTACAGGCTCTATGAGGTGGAGCCGGAGGACCTGGACCATTTCCTCCGCACCACGGACCTGGCCGGCATGAACGTGACCATCCCCTATAAAAAGGACGTGGTCCCCTGCTGTGTCAGCCTCACCCGCGCCGCGGAGCGCATCGGCTCCGTGAACACCCTGGTCCGCGCTGCCGACGGCTGGCACGGGGACAACACCGACTACGCCGGCTTCCGCCACATCGTCAAAAGTTCCGGCGTGGACATCGCCGGATGCAAGACCCTGGTCTTCGGCACCGGCGGGGCGTCCCTCTCTGTGATCGCGGCGCTGGAGGACATGGGCGCGGGACCCATCGTGAACGTGTCCCGGACGGGGGAGAATAATTATGGTAACCTGGACCGCCACCGGGACGCGCAGGTCCTGGTGAACACGACGCCTCTTGGCATGTTCCCGGACACGGGCAAAGCTCCCGTGTCCGTAGCGGAGTTCCCCGCCTGCAAGGCGGAGTTCGACGTGGTCTATAACCCCCAGCGCACGGCGTTTTTGATGGAGGCGGAGCGTCTGGGCATCCCCTGCGCCGGGGGCCTCGGCATGCTGGTGGCCCAGGCCAAGGCCAGCGCTGAGCAGTTCGCCGGCCACCCCATTTCCGACGGGAAGGTAGATGAAATTATGTCAACTCTCTCCCGCCAGATGTCCAACATCGTCCTCATCGGTATGCCCGGCTGCGGCAAGTCCACGGTGGGCCGGGCCCTGTCCCGGGCCCTGGGCCGTCCCCTGCTGGACGCGGACCGGCAGATCGAGCGGGAGAGCAAGATGCCCATCCCGGTCATCTTCGACCACGAGGGAGAGGCGGGCTTCCGCAGGCGGGAGACGGAAGTTCTGGCGGAGCTGGGCAAGGGCTCCGGCGCCGTCATCGCCACCGGCGGCGGCTGCGTCACCCGGCAGGAGAACTACCCCCTCCTGCATCAGAACGGCTATATCATATGGCTGAAGCGGGACCTTTCCAAGCTGCCCTCCGACGGGCGGCCCCTGTCTCAGCGCAATTCCGCCGAGACCCTCTACCAGCAGCGCAAGGACAAGTACGCCGCCTTCGCGGACCTGATCGTGGACAACGACGGGCCCCTGGACCATACCATATCTCAGATACTGGAGGCGCTGAAATGAAGATACTTGTGATAAACGGACCGAACCTCAATATGCTGGGCATCCGTGAGCCTGGCATCTACGGCGAGAAGAGCTACGCCGCCCTGGTGCAGTTCATCGAAGATGTGTGCGAAAAACGCCATGTGGACGTAGAGTGCTACCAGTCCAACCACGAAGGGAACATCGTGGACCGTATCCAAGCGGCCTACGGGAACACCGACGGCATCGTCATCAACCCCGCCGCCTACACCCACACCAGTGTGGCCATCCTGGACGCGCTGAAGGCGGTGAGCATTCCGGCGGTGGAGGTCCACCTGTCCGACGTATCCCAGCGGGAGGCGTTCCGCCATGTCTCCTACGCGGGCATGGCCTGCGAGAAGACCTACGCAGGCTACGGCTTCGACGGCTACCGCCTGGCCATCGAATACCTCACAGACAAATACGGAAAGTAACAAGCGACGCGGCCAAAATTGGCCGCGCCGCTTTTCAAAAGAGAGGAACTATGAACGCATAAGTTATTTTGCCAGGTCCTCGCCCCGGAAATATTTGCCCAGGGGCTTGTAGATGAGCATAGCCACGATCTCCGTGAGCACCAGCTCGCCCAGCATGTAGGAGCCGTTGTAGGCGATGGAATACACGATGCTGGTCATCCCGTACTCGTTGGGCCACATGGCGTCCCAGATCCACACGCCGGTGATGAAGTGGCAGATGAACCGCAGGCAGAAGGTGACGGCGATGCCCGTGGCCACGGCGGCAGGGCCCTTGCCCATGGGCTTGTCGAAGATGCCGGACAGGCCGATGAAGGTGTAGGCCACCACGTAGTCCAGCAGGATGATGGCCACGGCCATGCCGAAGCCGGTGGCGTAGCGGACGTTGTCCAGGCCCAGGACCAGCTGCAAAAGGCTGTACACGAAGGCGCTCACCACGCCCCACTTCCAGCCGTAGCGGTGGCTGAGGATGATGAGGGGCAGCATGCTCACCAGGGTGATGCCGCCGCCCATGGGCATGTCGAACTTGATGAGGCTCAGCACCGTTCCCACGGCGATGAGCATGGCGCTCTCCACGAGCTTACGGGTTTGGATCTTCTGCATGTTTTCTCCTTTCCTTTCTGCGAAAAAGCAGATCGCCGCCGGTCACAGGGCGACCGACGGCGGAGCGCAGCGATAACGCTGCCAGTTTTCCTACGCCGGTATTATCCGGATCAGGTTCCAGGGCCCGACGCGTCTACGCGTCATCTCAGCCGGGTCACACCCAGCACCCCTTTTCGATTGTATGGTCATTATATCCGCTCCATGCGGGGTTGTCAATGGTTTTCCCCCAGGCCGCATCCACAATATTCTTGCCGGTAGAGGCCGTATTCTTTGGACAATTGGATAGACCGGAGGTAGCCGTTGCGCTTTTTAAAATCCGAGGGCAGCCACTTCACGCCGTACTTCGCGGCCAGTTCCTCCCCGATGGCGTTGATGACCTCCGCGTTTTTGTGGGGGCTCACGGTGAGGGTGGTCCCGAACCAGTCAAAGCCCTGTTCCGCCGCCGTTTTCGCCGTCTCCTCCAGCCGCAGCCGGAAGCACACTGTACACCGCCTCGCCCCCTCCGGCTCTCCCTCCAGGCCCTTCACCGCCGCGAGGAACTCCTCCCCCCGCCAGCCGGGCTCCAGGAGAGCGGGCGGATAGTCCATGGGCATGGAGGCGAGGAGCTGCTTCAGTGTCGCCAGCCGCTTATCATACTCCGCCTCGGGCCGGATGTTGGGGTCATAAAAGAGGACCGTCACGTCGAAGAACTTCGTCATGTACTCCAGCACATAGCTGGAGCAGGGGCCGCAGCATGCCTGCAGCAGCAGTCGGGGCCGCCCCGTGAGGCCGCCCGTGACCGCGTCCAGTTCCTTTTGAAAGTTTCGCTTTTCCATGGTTTTATCATATCACACATGTAATAAAAAAGTAACCACTTCGGTGAAAAAACGCCGTATAATGAACGCAGTTCGGAGGGGCATTACTATGGAACGAAAGAGCAAGCTCAACTACTATCTGGACATCGCGGACGCGGCCCGGGAGCGGTCCACCTGCCTGCGGCGGACCTACGGGGCCATCATCGTGAAAAACGACGAGATCCTGGCCACGGGCTACAACGGCGCGCCCCGGGGCCGGTGCAACTGCGTGGACATGGGCGTGTGCCACCGGGAGGAGCTGCAGATCCCCTCCGGCGAGCGGTATGAGCTGTGCCGCTCCGTCCACGCCGAGGCCAACGCCATCATCTCCGCCGCCCGGCGGGACATGATCGGCGCCACCATGTACCTGGTAGGCCGGGACGCCCGGACCGGCGAATACCTGACCGACACCACCTCCTGCTCCATGTGCCGCCGGCTCATCATCAACGCCGGCATCGAGCGTGTAGTGGCCCGCCTGGGAGAGGACGACATCCGTATCACCGAGGTGGATGAATGGGTCCGCCAGGACGACACGGTCCGCAGCTGAAAAAAGTATAACAATGGGCCCGGAGCTTTCCGCTCCGGGCCCGTTTCCTGTCTTTATTACTTGCCGCAGATGTCCGCGATGGCCTGGGCGAATATCTTGGCCGCGGTCACCAGGTCCTCCACCTTGATGCGCTCGTTGGCCCCGTGCATACGCACATCCTCCCCGGGCATCACCACGCCGAAGGCCACGCCCCCCGGCACGTCATGGACATAGGTACCGCCGCCCATGGAGTAGCAGCCGCCCTGATGGCCGGAATAGGCCTCGTAGCTGGCGTTCAGGGTCTTGATGAAGTCCCCCTCCGCCGGGGTATAGTGGGGCGGGATCATCTTTCCCTCCGTCTCAAAGCCCGCCGCGCCCATGGTCCTGTCCGCCACCGCCTTGCAGTTGGCCTCGTTGGCACACACCGGCACCCGGCAGTCGCACAGGCCCGCGAGCTCCGTTCCGGTGAAGTCGATCTGGGTGAAGGAGCAGGTGAGCTTGCCCGTCACGCCGTCCTCCTGGGCGATGCCCAGGGCCTTGCCATAATAGTCCCCGTGGGGCAGCAGCTTGTTGAGTATATGCAGGGCCTCGGTGCTCCCACATTCAGCCAGTGGCAGACCGCACAGCACTTTGATGAGGGCTGTGTTGGCGTTGTTGCCGGTCTCCGGCTCCGCCGCGTGGCATCCCTTAGCCACTACCGTGAGCTTCACGCCGCCATTGACCTTCTCCGCCTGGACAGACGCGCCGATCTCCTCCGCCAGCGGCGCGGCGGCCGCCAGCAGGGCGTCCTTCTCCATCCCCGCCATCACGGCATACGCCTGGCCGGGCACCACGTTCACCCGGAAGCCGCCGTGCAGCTTCGCCACCCGGGGCAGGGCCGTCTCTGAGCCCCAGGACTTTTGGAACCGCAGCCGGTAAAAGCCCTTCTCCGCGTTGCACACGGGGAACTGGGAGTCCGGGGTGAAGGTGTGGGGCGCGGGCTTCACTTTGCCGTAGTAATAGGCCACGTCGCTGGAGCCGTTCTCCTCGTCAGTCCCCAGAATGAGGCGGCACCGGCCGTTCACCGGCAGGCCCAGCTCCTTCACGCACCGCATGGCGTACAGCGCGGCGATGGCGCCGCCCTTGTCGTCCGCCACGCCCCGGCCGTAGATATAGCCGTCCGGCTCCACCACCGGCTCAAAGGGGTCCGTGTCCCAGCCGTCGCCGGGGCCCACCACGTCCAGATGGGCCAGCACATCCAGCAGGGGCGCCTCCGGCCCCATGTCCGCGGTCATCACCCGGTCGCCCTGGTTGGCCACAGCAAAGCCATAGCCCTGGCACATGGCCATAGCCGTCTCCATGGCCTTTTTAGGGCCGGGCCCATAGGGCGCGCCCTCAACAGCCTCGCCGGACACGCTGTCCACCCGGCAGACGGTCTTCAAGTCCTCCAAAAGCTCGTCCCGGTGGCTGTCCATCCAGGAGACGATGCGTTCATCTTTTTTCATAGCCGCTCCTTTCCGCCCGCAGGCGGTTTTCATCGGCCCTATTGTAGCATCCATTGCAAATAAAATCCAGCTTTGCTATAATTTCTTTATTCCTTTCTCTGAGGTGGTCGAAATGGTTAACATAACATTCAACTCCTCCCGGTGTGTCAAGTGCGGCAAGTGTGTCAATCTCTGCCCCACAAAGCACCTGGTGATGACGGACGCGGGGCCCGAGGCGAGGCCCGGCTCCTGCATGGGGTGCCTGCAGTGCGCCGCCGCCTGCCCCCAGGACGCGGTGCTGGAAAGCGGCCGTTCTGCCACGGTGCCCGCGCCCTTCGACACGGTGGAGGAGCTGGTCATGGGCCGGCGCTCCGTCCGGCGCTACAAGCCCGACGCCCCCGATAAGCGCACCCTCCAGTGGGCCCTGGACCGGGCGGCCTACGCCCCCAGCGGCGGTAACCGGCGGCCCACCCGCTGGGCGGTGGTCCTGGGCGCGGAAAAGATGCTCGCGGTGAAGGAGGCGGCTCTGGCCTACTGCAAAGAGACCGGCTTTGCCCCGGAGCTTGTCAATTCCATCGAGAAGGGCCGGGACAGCCTGACCTGCGGGGCCACGGCCCTGATCGCCGGCTTTGAGCCGGAGGGGTCCCTCAACCACGGCACGGACACGGTCATCGCTCTCACCACGGCGGAACTGCTGCTCGTAAGCCGCGGCCTCGGCACCTGCTGGGGCGGCTGGATGCGCCGGCTGGCGGACCGGGCTCCCGCCCTGCGGGAACTGCTGGGCGTGCCGGAGGGATGGCATGTGTGCGGCTGCCTTCTGGCGGGCAAACCCAGCATGGAGTATCCCAATATCCCCGCCCGCCCCGGGGCGGATATACACTGGGCATGAGATGAAAAAAGCCCCGCAAAGCATCAGCTTTGCGGGGCTTTTCATTGCGTTGTCATTCCGTCACTTCATCCGTTGACACGTCCGCGTTTCCGGTCTCTGTCTCTCCGCCGCCGCTCGGCTCCTCCGGCTCAAAGGGCGGTTCCGTAGGCGCCGGGGGTTCCGTGGGCGCGGGGGGCTCGGTAGGCGCGGGCTCCTCCGTGGCAACCGGCTCCTCCGTGGCAACCGGCTCCGTAGGTGCCGGCTCGTCCGTGTTCACGGGCGGCTGGTCGGTGTTCACCGGGGGCTGGTCCGTATTCACCGGCGGCTGGGAGTAGTCCGGCGGGATGGGAGACGCCTCGGGGGGCAGAGTTTCCTCAGGAGGCAGTGTCTCCGCGGGCGGGGCATCCAGCAGGACGGTGTTGGTATAGGTATTGCCCTCGTAGGTGGCGGACACCAGATACCCGGTCAGGGTGCCGGCCTCGTCGTACTGCTCCGTCCACACGGTGTCCATGGGCATGAGCTCGCCGTCGATCTCGATGAAGGCCTGGCCGCCGGGTTCCGCGGGCCAGATGATGGTGGGAAGCAGCTCCTCCTCGTCGTTGGGCGGAACGATGTATGTATCGCCCGGGAAGATGTACAGCACGTTCGCGTGGCCGCGAAGCTGCTTGAACATGTCCATGATCCCGTAGGATACGCCCGTGTAGTAGTGGTTGCGGTAGGCCCAGTCCAGCTCGGTGTCGTAGATATACTCGTTGCCGTACTCGTCGTCGATCATGACCCAGGCGTGCAGGTTGTTGCGGGTGCCCACGCCGCCGCAGATGGGATAGGCCTGGAAGCCCAGCCGCCGGGCCAGGTGGAGGAACGCCCCCGCGAAGTAGTAGCAGGTGCCCCGCTTCTCCTGGAACATGCTTTTGGCGGCGGTAACGGTCCAGCGGGTGCTGCCCCGGGCCCAGCCGCTGTTGAAGTGGGACCCATACCGGTAGCCGCCAAAGACGATGATGTTATAGGCTTCCCGGAGCTTCGCCTCGCTCAGGAGGTTCGCGGTATCGCCCTGGATGATGGGGTTCATGATGGCATTGACGTAGCCGTCCAGCTCCGTGTCGCCGGAGGTGTACCGGCCGTTGGAGCCGAAATGGAGATACCCCAGGTCATAGTCGGTGGCAAAGGGCCCGTCCGCCCGCTCCACGTAGAACATGGACCCGTCCAGTTCCCGGAGCCCCGGCTGGAACCGCTGGAAGAAGAAACCGTCCTCCGGCGCGTAGTAGAGCCCGTCCGTGGGCAGTCCGTCCTGGACGGTGTGGAAGCCCTTCTGGTAGGCGTCCAGGGTCATGGTCTGGGGGTTCACGTGGCCCATCTGGTCGCCGATGAACACCACGCCCGGCTGCAGGTCGCCCAGTTCGCCCATGACGTAGGACAAAATCTCGTTGCGGTAGGCCGCGTCGATGATATAGTAGTAGGCCCAGTGGCTGCGGGGCACGTCCGTATAGGGGGACTCGCCGCAGGCCAGGTCGATGGCGGAGTTGTTGGGGGTCCGGCCGCACACGCGGCTTATAAGGGCCACTGTCTCGGCCCTGGTGGCGGGATAGTCGGGATAGAACTGGCCGTCGCCCTGGCCCTTGGCCCAGCCCTCGGTGACGGCGGCGGCGATGGAGCCCAGGGCCCAGTAGTCCTGCTCCACGTCGGGGAAGGACATGGCCGCGATCTCGCTCACGCCCGTGAGCCGGCACAGCGTGGTCAGAAGCTCGCCCCGGGTGATCTCTTCGTCCGGGCGGAAGGTGCCGTCTCCGTAGCCGAATATGACCTGCAGGGCGTAGAGCCGCTGGACGCTGTCGTAGCAGGGGCTGCCCGCCGGCACGTCGGTGAACACGGCCTCTGCCGGGACGTCGATGGTCTGGGCGGGGTCCAGAAGCGCGTTGATCATCTGCACGGCCTCGCTCCGGGTCACGTGGGCGTCCGGCAGGAACATGTCGCCCTGGATGGTGAGGTACTGGTTGTGGCCGGCCCGCAGCGCCGCGGTGCCCCGGGCGAAATAAGCCGTGTGCCCCGTCACGGGGATGGCGGCGGGATTCACTACCGCGCCGGACTCATTGCGCCAGCTGATGCCCTGGGGCACGTTCACGGGGCAGTTCCCCTCCGTCACATACTCCTGGCCCAGGACCTGTTCGCCCTGGTAATAGGTGACGGTGAACTCCCCCGGCTTGACCTCGGCGTTCCCGGTGCTCCTGCTGCGGATGACGCAGGAGGCCAGCACGCACATGAATATGCTGACGATAGAAAGGATGACGGCGATGTTACGCTTCATAACTGTATCCTCTGTATTCCGGTGAAACCGCATAGTGCGGATATATAGTAGACGAATTTTATATAGTATACCACGACTTGACCGATTACGCCATAGCCAATTCGCGATATTCCCGCATTTTTCGGGGTGGAAAAGCCCTGTTTTTTCTTTGCATCCCGGGAAGAATGTGGTATACTATTCTATTGGGAATATCATACCGCGTTTTCCCTCTTGATATGTTAACGATTTCTTAGGATTCTATACCAGAAAGGCGATACACATGACAAGGATAGACATTTTTTCCGGTTTTCTCGGCGCCGGCAAGACCACGCTCATCAAAAAGCTCCTGAAGGACGGCTACGCCGGGGAGAAGCTGGTGCTCATCGAGAACGAGTTCGGCGAGATCGGCATCGACGGCGGCTTTCTGAAGGACGCGGGCATCGTGGTGAACGAGCTGGAGTCCGGCTGCATCTGCTGCAGCCTCACCGGCGACTTCCGTAAGGCCCTTAAAATGGTGGCCGAGCAGTACGCGCCCGACCGCATCCTCATCGAGCCCTCCGGCGTGGGCAAGCTGTCCGAGATCGTGGCGGCGGTCCAGGACGCGGGCGATGAGTTCGTCCTGGGCGGGCTCACCACCGTGGTGGACGCCTCCAAGGCCAGGATGTACATGAAGAACTTCGGCGAGTTCTTCAATAACCAGGTCCAGTCCGCCAACTGCATCGTCCTCTCCCGCACGGGCAATATGTCCCCGGAGAAGGTCGCCCAGGCGGAGGAGCTGCTGCGCCAGGCCAACCCCGAGGCGGTCATCGTATCCACCGACTGGGACCAGCTCACCGGCCGCCAGATCCTGGACGCCACGGAGAAGAAGAACTCCATCTCCGCGGAGCTGGCCGCCCTGCTGGAGGAGCACTACAAGGAAGAGGCCGAAGAGGACGATGATGACGATGAGGAGTGCGAGTGCCACCACCATCATCACCACGATGAAGACGATGACCACGACGAACACGAGCATCACCATCATGACGAGGACGATGACGATGATGACGAGCACGAGCACCATCATCACGACCACGACGATGATGACCATGACGGGCATGAGCACCATCACCACCATCATCACCATCACCACCACGGCCATGACGCGGACGAGGTGTTCCAGAGCTGGGGCGAGGAGACCTCCAAAAAGTACACCGCCGATGAGATCAGCGCGGCCCTGGATAAGCTCTCCGACGAGGCGGCCTACGGCTTCGTGGTCCGGGCCAAGGGCTATGTGCCCTCCCCCGACGGCGCCTGGGTCCACTTCGACTACACCCCCGGCGAGAAGGACGTGCGCACCGGCCCGGCCAACGTGGCGGGCAGACTGTGCGTCATCGGCGCCAACCTCAACGAAAACGCTGTGAAGGAGCTGTTCGGGCTGTGAAGCAGATACCGGTGTATCTCTTCACCGGCTTTCTGGAGGCCGGGAAGACCAAATTCATCCAGGAGACCCTGGAGGACGAGCGGTTCAACCAGGGGGAGCGGACCCTGCTTTTGCTGTGCGAGGAGGGCGTGGAGGAATACGACCCCACCCGCTTCGCCGGCTCCAACGTGTTCATCCACCCGGTGGAGAGCGAGGAGGACATCCAGGCGGACGCCCTGGAGGCCGCGCTGAAGGAATGCAGGGCTGAGCGGGTGCTCATCGAGTACAACGGCATGTGGACGCTGGACAGCCTCTACCAGCGCATGCCGGAGAACTGGGTGGTGGCCCAGGAATTCATGTTCGCGGACGCCAACACCTTCCTCTCCTACAACGCCAATATGCGCCAGCTGGTGTACGACAAGCTGAAAAGCTGCGAGCTGGTGGTGCTGAACCGGTGCCAGCCCACGGTGGACCGGATGGAGGTGCACAAGATCATCCGGGCCGCCAACCGCCGGTGCGACATCGCCTACGAACTGCCCGGCGGCACGGTGGAGTACGACGAGATCGAGGACCCCCTGCCCTTCGACCTGGAGGCCCCGGTGGTGGAGATCCGCGACGAGGACTACGCGCTCTTTTATGCGGACCTGTCCGAGGACTTCACCAAGTACGAGGGCAAGACCCTGCGCTACAAGGGGCTCGTGGCGAAGAGCCCGCGCCTGGCGGGGGACAACTTCGTCTTCGGCCGCCAGCTCATGACCTGCTGCGCCAACGACATCCAGTTCACCGGCCTCATCTGCCGCTGGCCGGACGCCGCCCGCCTCAGCAAGGGCCAGTGGCTGGTGGTCACGGCCACGGTGGAGCTGAAGTGGCACAAGGGCTACGGCAAGAAGGGTCCGGTCCTCACGGTCATTGATTTGGAGACCGCCGAGCCCCCCGCCCAGCCGGTGGCCACGTTCTACTGAACCTTTTTGGATATGAAGATCCCCGCCAGGAGACCTGGCGGGGATTTCCCTATTTTGTTCGGCTTATCCCGGCCGCTTCAGGGCCACGTCGCCGCTGACGCTGGAGAGGGTATAGCGGGGCACGGGGCCGCCGTCGCCGCCGCCGGGCCAGGAGGCGAAATCGGTCATGTCCGTGTCGCCGCTGACGGAGCGCAGGTCCGCCTTGAAGGGGCCCATGGCCGGGATGTGGGCCTCCACGTCCCCGCTCTTGGAGCTCAGCGCCATGGCCTGGGGCATGGTCATGCTCTGCACATGCACGTCGCCGCTCATGGTCCCTGCCTTCACCCGGGCCACAGAGCCGTCCAGCTCTATATCCCCGCTGGCGGTGGAGACATCCGCCTCGCCGATGGGACCGTCTATATCCACGTCGCCGCTGGCGGTCTCCACCCGAAGCGAGACAAAATTGCCCCGGGCCTCGATGTCGCCGCTGGCAGTCTTGAACACGGCTTTGTCGCAGCTGTTCACCCGGCACTCCACGTCGCCGCTGGCGGTGCGAACGGAGAGCTCGCCCACCTCCAGGCCGCCGCCTATGTCCACGTCGCCGCTGGCGGTGGACAGCGCCACGCTCTCCCACCGCCGGGCCGGGATGGTCAGGGACACCTCCCCCCAGGACATGCCCCGCAGGGAGAAGAACTGATTGCTGGCGGTGGGCTTTTTCCGCACGGTCAGGGTCCCGTCCGGGGCCGTGAACACGTCCAGCTTTCCCAGGTCCCCCTCTATCCGGACGGGGCCGTCGGACCCGCCGCCCACATATACCGTCACGTCCCCGGGCACGTCCACGGCCAGCCGCAGCACCCCCTCCGAGGGAACGGTGGTGTCCTGCCAGGCCCCACGCCCGGCCTTTTCGCCGTCATCTACGTTGATGGTGATGGTGGTCCCGTCCTTACCGGCGAGGTCTGTGCCCGTGAGGGTCTTCAGAAGCTCGCCCATCCGGCGCAGGGCGCTCTTGCCCTCCGCCGCGGCAGAGCGCACCGCGTCGCTCTTCAGGAATTGGTCCGCGATATCCACGGCCTTCTTCCCCGCCTCCACGCCGGCGGCCCCCAGTTCCCCGGCGGCCTTTACGATCTCGTCCAGGCCGTCCAGCACCTCCGCCCCGGGCAGGGGCTGGTCCGGCTCCAGGCTGTTCAGGTACGCCGTCAGCTCCTCCGCGTCCCCCAGCTCCTCCAGAGCCCGGGCGAAGGCCTCCCCTTCGCCCATACCGCCGGAGGTCATGTCGTTAAAGCGGCCCACCAGGTTCTCGGCCAGCTCCTCGATCATATCGGCCTTCGCGTCGCTCTCCGGGGCGCCGGAGAGACGGGTCGCGATCTCGTTGGCGAATCTCCGTTTGATGTCCTCCATCAGGGTTCCTCCTTCCATGATATGAGCGCGTCCAGCACGCCCTTCGTCTCATTCCACTCCTGCCGCTCCGCCGCCAGCTTCGCCATCCCCGCCTGGGTGACGGCGTAATACCGCCGCCGGGCCCCAGGGCCGTCCTCCCCCCAGTAGGAGGTGATGAGCCCGTTCTGCTCCAGGCGCTTGAAGGCGGTGTAGAGCGTGGCCTCCTTGAAACCATAGGCCCCGCCGGTGCGCTCTGTCACGTGCTTGTTGATCTCGTAGCCGTAGCTGTCCCCGGCCACCAGCTGAGCCAGGATGATGGCGTCCGTGTGTCCCCGCAGGATATCCGCGGATATGGCCATGTGCCGCGCCTCCTTTCGTCTCGTTATGTACTTCGCCTTGCGAGGTATCTTGTAAAAGCATAGTAACACGATATACCTCGCCTGTCAAGGTATTTTTTCAAAAAATATGACCTCCGGCTTTGCCGGAGGTCTTCGTTCTATTTCTGCCCGAAACCGAACAGGCCTTTTTTCGGCGTTTCCGCCTCGGTGCGCACGTGGGACGCCTCATAGCCCGTGGCGTTCACCGCGTCCAGCAGCGCCTGGTCCGGCACGCCCTCCACGCAGACCACCCGGGCCTCCTTTTTAGACCGGCTGGCCGAGGCCTTCTCCACCCCCGGCACCTTCCGCAGG
Source organism: uncultured Oscillospiraceae bacterium (assembly GCA_947631865.1). Classification (GTDB taxonomy): domain Bacteria; phylum Bacillota; class Clostridia; order Oscillospirales; family Oscillospiraceae; genus CAJOIG01. The sequence continues at coordinate 23,757 of CANRNF010000024.1, forward strand.
GCCTCCGCCACATGGCTTTCGCACATGCCGCACATCATGCCTTCCACCGTCAGCACCTTTGTCATATCCGCGCATCCTCCTGATTAGTTATTTCTAACCTATATTATACCCCTCTCGCCCACTCGCCGCAAGAGGCAAAATAATTTTTCCCTCCCCCCCTTGACAGGACCACTATGTCGTGGTACGATATAGTCACGATATGTCGAGATGCGACATATCGCACTGCGACACAAGGAGGTGCGCCATGGGCAGAGACACGGAGCCCCTGACCGAGAGCTATTTTTACATCCTGCTGTGCTTGTATCGGGGCCCCAGCCACGGCTACGGCATCATGCATGACGCCCTGCGCCTGTCCCGGGGCCATGTGCACATCGGCTCGGGCACCATGTACGGGGCCACATCCAATATGATGAAGAAGGGCTGGATACAGGAGCTGCCCGGCCAGGACGCGGACCGGCGGCGGCTCTACACTCTGACGGACGAGGGCCGGGAGGTCCTGTTGGCGGAGGCGGACCGGCTGCGGCACCTGGCCGCGGCGGCGGAGAGCATCATAGAGGGAGGAGAGACAAATGAGGAATAAAAAACATCGCTATGTCATGTACCCTGCCTGGGAGTACCAGCGGGAGATCGACGACCTGAACGCCCTGTCGGAGGCGGGCTGGCAGCTGGAAAAGGGCGGGTGCTTCCACAGCGTGTTCTACCGGGACGAGGGCGTACGGTATCGCTACGCCGTGGACTATAACCAGAGCATCGACGACCCGGCCCGCTACCGTGACACTTTCCGGGAGCAGGGCTGGGAATTCATAAGCGACACCTTCAACGGCTGGCACTTCTTCCGCAAAAAATATGACCCCGCCCTGCCCCCGGAGGAATACGAAATATACACCGACGAGCATTCGGTGCGGGACATGGCGGGCCGCTGGAGCCGCCTGGGCTATATACTGGGCGGGATCGAGCTGCTCGTGACGGCGGGCAACGCCTTCATGGCCCTGCGCCTCCCCTCCATCGGCAGCATCATCATCACCCTGGCCTGCCTGACACTGGGCGTCACGATCCTGACAGGCGCCTGGCGCATCCACCACCCCAGCGTGGCCGGCAAGCCCCGGAAGAGCCTGCGCTGGTGCTTCTCGGTGGTGTTCGCGCTGCTGGCCGTGGGGCTCGTCTACAGCTTCTTCCGCTTCCACGCCACCGCCGACAGCGAGTATGTCTACGACCCGGCGGCGCCCCCCTGGACCTGGGAGATGAGCGTGTCCCTGCCCGACTTCTACACCCTGGACGCGGAGGCCGACGTGGACGCCTATGTGGACATCACCGTGACCAACAAAAACGGCAAGGTGCTGGCCCAGATGGGCGGCGGCTGGGATCTGCGGGCCAAGGCCGCCATGTTCCTCCTGCCGGGAAAGTACGACGTGACCGTCCAATACGCCCCGGACACCCCGGCCGGCACCGCCGGCATCTTCCGGTTTGAAGTGGACTAAATATAGAGACCGGCGCGGGCTGATTGCCCGCGCCGGTTTCATTTACACGTTTATGTTTGATTCCCGCATATGTACCCGCAGCTCCTCCACGCTGCCGTGGAACACCGCCCCGTCCATGCCGCAGCGCATGGCGCCCACCACGTTCAGGGGCGTGTCGTCCACGAAGTAGCACTCCTCCGCTTTGAGGCCGTAGCGCGTCAGCAGCGTCTCGTATATCTGCCGCTCAGGCTTAACGTACCCGATCTTGGAGGAGATGACCCCGCCGTCGAAGAGGTCTGCCCCGGGGATGCGGGGCCAGTAGTCCGGCTGCCGGTGGCTGGCGGTGGAGAGAAGGTAGACGCCGTAGCCGCCCTCCTTCAGCCCCTTCACCAGCTCCGCCATGCCCGGTATGGGCTCCATGGGCTCCTCCCAGTGGAGCACGATCTGCCGCACCGGCTCGTGCAGGCGCTGGGGCAGGCGGGCGCAGATGCTCTCCGCCGCCTCCTCGTCCGTGATATCGCCCCAGTCCATCAGCTCCCACTCCTTGGACAGGAACACCTCGTCCATAAGTGTCTTCTCATCCTCTTTGGACAGGCCCAGCCTGCCCAGGACCCGGTCCCGGTCGAACCGGATGAGCACCTGGCCCATGTCGAAAACGACGTTTTTTATCTTACCTTGCATGTGAAACAATACCATTCTTCCATATGGTTTTCGTCTATAATCTCCAGCCCCGCGTCCCGGAGGGCGGCGGCCACGTCCCCCTCCCGGCCCTCGATGATGCCGGAGCAGACGAACACGCCGTCCTTGCCCAAGAAGCCGGGCACATGGGGCGCCAGGGGGATGATCACGTCCGCCACGATGTTGGCCAGGACCAGGTCGTAGCCGGTCCCCAGCTTTTCCCGCAGCTTCCCCGAGGCGATCACGTCGCCTACGTGGACGGTGAAGGCCTCCTCCACGCCATTCAGTCTGGCGTTGTCCCGGACGATATCCGGGGCCTTCTCGTCCACGTCCGCGGCCACGACGGGGCCGGCCCCCAGCACCGCCGCGGCGATGCCCAGAATGCCGCTGCCGCAGCCCACGTCCAGCACCCGCTTGCCGGGTCCGGCGTACTTCTCCACGGCGGCGAGACACATCTTGGTGGTGGGGTGGTCCCCGGTGCCGAAGAGCAGTCCCGGGTCCAGCTTCACGGGGGTGCGGTCCCCGTCATAGTCCTGCCACTGGGGCACGATCACCAGCTTCTCCCCCGCTTCCACCGGCTGGTAGTAATTCTTCCAGTTGTTCTCCCAGTCCTCGTCCGACACGGGCTTACTTTCGGGATTAAAGCCCTTCTTGTAGAGCTCCGCCACCACGGCCCGGCCCTGGTCGTCGTCCGCCAGCCAGAGCTTGACCCGGCTGGCCCCGGACATGGACTTCTCCAGGCCGTCGTCCACGAAATCCCAGTACTGGGTGTTGTTCTCCAGGAACTGTTTGAAGTCCCGCTCGTCCTCGATGACGAAGCCCTCCAGCCCCATGCCGGTGAGCTGGTCGCATATGGCCTCCGGGTCCCCGTGTGCGGGGATGGAGACTTCTAACCATGCAGCCAAAATGATCTTCCTTTCAAAAAGCCTCGCAGAGTTCGTGTCCGCAGACGCGAATAGATTTAGATAATGATTTCCCAGGACATGCGCCTGGGAAATCATTCTTCTCAGCCCGCAAACGTGCGAGCGCAGCGAGTGCGCTGCAGCGGGCTGCAACCTTTTGCATCGAAAGGCGTTAGCCTTTTGATGCAGTCCATTTCCATTCGGACACCTCGGGCAGGTCCACGCCGTACTTGGCGATATACTGCTTGTGCTCCACCAGCTTGTCCCGCATCTGCTGGGCCAGGGCCGCGCTGCGGTTTCCAAGGCAGTCCAGGTTCTGCAGCGCCGTCAGCACCAGATGGTACCGGTCGATGTTATTCAGCACCCGCATGTCGAAGGGCGTGGTGATGGTGCCCTCCTCGATATAGCCGCGCACGTGCAGGTTCTTGTTCTTGCGCTTGTAGGTGAACTCGTGGATCAGGCTGGGATAGCCGTGGAAGGCGAACACGATGGGCTTATCCACGGTGAACAGCATGTCGTAATCCCGGTCGGGCAGGCCGTGGGGATGCTGGGAGTCGGACTGCAGCCGCATCAGGTCCACCACGTTGATGACCCGGATCTTCAGCTCCGGGAAGGCGTCCCGCAGGATGGTCACCGCCGCCAGGGTCTCCAGGGTGGGCGTGTCGCCGCAGCAGGCCATGACGATGTCCGGCTCCTGATAGGCGTCGGTGGACGCCCACTGCCAGATGCCGATGCCCTCGGTGCAGTGCTTCACCGCCTGCTCCATGGTCAGCCACTGGGGGCGGGGGTGCTTGGAGGCCACCACCACGTTCACGTAGTTGCGGCTGCGGATACAGTGGTCGAATACGCTGAGAAGGCAGTTGGCATCGGGGGGCAGGTAGAGCCGCACCACATCCGCCTTCTTATTGGCCACGTGGTCCAGGAAGCCGGGGTCCTGGTGGGTGAAGCCGTTGTGGTCCTGCTGCCAGACGTTGGAGGCCAGCACGTAGTTGAGGGAGGCGATCTTCTGCCGCCAGGGCAGCTGGTTGCAGACCTTCAGCCACTTGGCGTGCTGGGAGACCATGCTGTCCACGATACGGATGAAGGCCTCGTAGGAGTTGAAAAAGCCGTGCCGGCCGGTGAGAAGGTAGCCCTCCAGCATGCCCTCGCACACGTGCTCGGAGAGGAAGGAGTCCATGACCTGGCCGTCCTGAGAGAGGAACTCGTCTCCCTCCAGGATCTCGCCGTTCCAGTCCCGGCCCGTGACCTCGAACACAGGGCCCAGGCGGTTTGACATGGTCTCGTCCGGTCCGAAGACACGGAAGTTCCGCTTTTCCTCGTTCAGCTTGTAGATATCCCGGACGAACTCGCCCAGCTTGCGCATATCCTCCGCCTCCACGGCGCCGGGGGCGGGCAGGTCCACGCCGTACTCCCGGAAGTCGGGCATGCGCAGGTCCTGCAGAAGCAATCCGCCGTTGGCGTTGGGGTTGGCGCCCATGCGGGCGTTGCCCTTGGGGGGCAGGTCCAGAAGCTCCTGGACGGGCACGCCGTTATCGTCGAACAGCTCCTCGGGATGGTAGCTCTTCAGCCACTGCTCGATCATGCGGCGGTGCTCCTCGCTGTCGGCGCTGATGGGGACCTGGTGGGCCCGGAAGGTGCCCTCCACCTGCTGGCCGTCCACCATCTTGGGGCCGGTCCAGCCCTTGGGCGTGCGCAGCACGATCATGGGCCAGATGACGCGGGAGCCGTCGTCGTCCCGGCGGGCTTTCTCCTGGGCGTTCAGGATGAAGCGGATAGCGGTGTCCAAAGCCTTGGCCATGGCAGGGTGCATCTTGGCCGGGTCGTCCCCCTCCACAAAGATGGGGTTCCAGCCGCAGCCCTCGAAGAATTTCTTCAGTTCGTCGTGGGGCAGTCGGGACAGGACCGTGGGGTTCGCGATCTTGTAGCCGTTCAGGTGCAGGATGGGCAGAACCACGCCGTCGGAACGGGGGTCGGAGAACTTGTTGAGGTGCCAGCAGGTGGCCAGCGGGCCGGTCTCGGCCTCGCCGTCGCCCACCACGCAGGCCGCGATGAGGGTGGGGTTGTCGCTGACCGCGCCGAAGGCGTGGGCCAGGGAGTAGCCCAACTCGCCGCCCTCATGGATGGAGCCCGGGGTCTCGGGCGCCACATGGGAGGGGATGCCGCCGGGGAAGGAGAACTGCCGGAAAAGCTTCTCCATACCGGCCTCGTCCCGGGTGATGTTGGGATAGACCTCGGTGTAGCTGCCGTCCAGCCAGTCCTGAGCCACCATGCCGTTGCCCCCGTGGCCGGGGCCGGACAGGTAGATCATGTTCAGATCGTAGGCCCGGATGACCCGGTTCAGGTGGGTGTAGATGAAGTTCTGGCCAGGTACGGTGCCCCAGTGGCCGACGATCTTGTGCTTGAAGTTGGCCTCCGTCAGGGGCTTTTTCAGCAGGGGATCGCTGAGCAGATACAGCTGCCCGGCGGCGAGGTAGTTCGCCGCGCGCCAGTACATGTCCATTTTGCGGAGCATGTCCGGCGTGGCCGCGAATTCTCTGTGGTACGTCATAGCTGTCACCTCTGTACTTTCTGAATGTTATTATATCCCGGCGCCGCTCAGATATCGGTCCGGACAGGGTCTTATTTTAGCCCGCCGGGGCGTAGAGGGCCGCGGCGTCCGCCTCCCACCGGGCGGAGTCCAGGCCCGCCTGCTGGGCCAGGGCCGTGATGTCGATGCCAAAATAGCTCACGCGGGCAAAGCGGATGACCCCGTCGGCCATCGTGCCCTCAAAGACGATCTCACCGTTTTTCTCGCCGCCGTAGGGCTCCGCGGGGACCATGTAGGCGCAGGTGCCGTCGGGCCGGACCAGCAGGACGCTGCCGTCCTCGCCCCGGTAGACGTCGCCCTCTTCGGCGAACGCGCTGCGGGCGTCCTCATTCTCTATCTCCGGCTCCGGCAGCGAGGGGACCCGCTCCGGCTCTGCCGCGCGGCCGTCGTTGTCCAGGGCCTTGTCCAGCACCCCGCCCCAATCCATCCGGGCCAGGGTGTCCAGGTCGGACATGAGCTGTCCGCCGCCGCACCCCGCGCACAGCGCCGCGAACAGTATCGCCAGCGCCAGGCACAGGGCTCTGCCGTGCTTCATGGTATTCCCTCCTGCGTGAGCGCGAACGCTCATCCATTCGTTCTCACACCAGTATATCAGATTTTCCATCGAATGCAACGGTAAAAAACGCACCGGCGGATTGCCCCCAGGGTCCCGGCGTGCTATACTGACAAAAGCGATATGCGACAAAAAGGAGACGCCATGATCCGCTTCAACAACGATTACAGCCGGGGCGCCCACCCCGCCATCCTGCAAGCCCTTGCCGACACCAACGCCGTGAGCTACAACGGCTACGGCATCGACCCCTGGTGCGAAAAGGCCGCCAACGATATCAAAAAGTATCTGGACTGTCCGGACGCCGCCGTCCACTTCCTCATCGGCGGCACCCAGGCCAATTTCACCGCCATCGCCGCCTGCCTGCGGGCCTATCAGTCTGTGATCAGCGCCCAGACCGGCCACATCCACGCCCATGAGACCGGCGCGGTGGAGCACGGGGGCCACAAGATCCTCACCCTCCCCGCTGAGAACGGGAAGATCACCGCCGCCCAGGTGGCGGCCGAGGGCGAGGCCTACCGCTCCAGCCCCATCCAGGAGCACATCACCCAGCCCAAAATGGTCTATATCTCCTTCCCCACCGAGTACGGCACGGTCTATACCCTCAAGGAGCTCACCGACCTGCGGGCCGCCTGCGACAAGTACGGCATGTACCTCTACATCGACGGGGCCCGCCTGGGCTACGGTCTCGCCGCTGCGGGCGGGGACGTGACCATCCGGGACATCGCCCGCCTGGCGGACATATTCTACATCGGCGGCACCAAGTGTGGCGCTCTCTTCGGCGAGGCCATGGTCATCACGAACCCGGCCCTCAAGCCGGACTTCCGCAGCTTCATCAAGCAAAACGGCGCCATGCTGGCCAAGGGGTGGCTGCTGGGGCTGCAGTTCTCGGTCCTTTTTCGGGACGGGCTCTATTTCGATATCACCCGCCGGGCGGTGGAACAGGCCATGGAACTGAAGGCGGCCTTCGAGAAAAAAGGCGTCCCCTTTTTCATGGACAGCCCCACCAACCAGCAGTTCGTCATCCTGACCCGGGGCCAGGTGAAGGCCCTGGAGGAGAAGTACGTCTTCGAGCCGGACCACGATGTGGACGGCGAGCACACCTGCGTGCGCTTTTGCACCAGCTGGGCCACTCTCCCCGAGGAGATCGCGGCCCTCACGGCGGATATCGCCGCGCTGTGACATTTTGGTATTGCATTGTGTCATCGCAGGTGCTATAGTATAGCCGACAACCGAAAAGCGAACGATGTCTTCAGGGCAGGGTGCAATTCCCGATCGGCGGTACAGTCCGCGAACGTGGCACGAGCGTGAGCAAGTGTCGCGCCGACCCGGTGGAACTCCGGGACCGACAGTGACAGTCTGGATGGAAGAAGATGTGTTGAGCGGCGCTGTTTTTGTCGCGGGCATCTGCCCGCGGCCATGGAACGCGGCCCCATATTGACACCTGGAAGGCACACGAGCTTCCAGGTGTCCAATATTTTTCGGGAGGTAACTTTCCATGGACTCTCATCCCCGCGCCAACGCAAGACCCGCAAACGCCCACCGCCCCGCCACCGTAGGCATGCTCTGCGCCGTGGCCTATGCAGCTATGCTCATCGGCCAGATCGTTCCCCCCGTCCAGGGCATCCTCAGCTATGATCCCAAGGATGTGATCGTGGTCATCGGCGGCTTCATCTACGGGCCGCTCACCGCCGCGGCCATCTCCGTGATCGTCAGCTTCGTGGAGATGCTCACCGTGTCCAGCACGGGCCCCGTGGGCTTTCTCATGAACGTGGTGTCCACCTGCTCCTTCGCTGTGCCCGCGGCCATCATCTACAAGAAGGCCCACAGCATGAAGGGCGCCATTGGGAGCCTGGCCGCCGGCGTAGCCGTCATGACGGCCATGATGTGCCTTTGGAACTACATCGTGACCCCCCTCTACCAGGGCGTGCCCCGGGAGGTGGTGGCCGGCATGCTGCCCACCGTGTTCCTGCCCTTCAACCTGGTGAAGGGCGCCATCAACGCAGGGCTGACCCTGCTGCTCTACAAGCCCATCGTCACGGCCCTGCGCAAGGCCCACCTGGTGGAGGAGTCCGCCAGCGACCATAAGGGCAAGGTCCACGTGGGCGCGCTCATCCTGGGCGCGGCTCTGGTGGTCACCGGCGTGCTGTTGATATTGGTCCTCCTGGGCGTGCTGTAAGACATCCAACAAATCAACAGGGCGGGAGCATCGAATGATGTTCCCGCCATTATTTGTTTGCCCGGCAAATCTTGTATACGGAAAATGCGAGAAGCAGGACAGCGCCGACCAAGCGCATGATGTCCTGGGGGATCCCCTTCACAAAGAAGCTCCCCGCCAATAAGACCGCGCTCACTCCGCCCAATACAGAAAAGACCTTGTTCATAGCATCGTTCCTCCGCAAGTCCCGGTGTGTCTCTCTTTTCCGTTATCATACCATGCCACGCCGTCCGGTTGCAAGGGGCCGGGGCGGCATTGACTTTTGTCCTCCGCCATGCTATCATATCGGACGGAAAGGGGGCGGACGCCCATGGCACGGCAGATATCCACGGAAAAGCGCATCCTGCGGGACGCCAAGCGCATGGTCCGGGGCGAAAAGGTATCCGACTTCCTCAACGACCCCAAGCAATACTTCCACCGCCGGCGGGTGGGCTACTACTACGACCGGCTCCTGTTCGCCACCCGGTGGCTCATCAACGACGAGCAGCGTCAGATCGACAGGTATTACGGACGAAGGTGAACCCCTCGTCCGTTTTTCATATGGGAATAACGTGGTGCCAGGGCGGCCTCGCCCGTCGGGTGGGCGCACAGCCGACGGCGCTCCAAGGAGGCAGCATCCCTCGAACAAACATTGCTGAGCGTAGCGAAGACGTTTGCGAGGGCTGCTGTCGACGCAGGGAGCGCCATGGCACCACATAAGTGGGAGCGGCGAGGCCGCACTGGCATGTGTACGAAATTATGGAGGAAAACCGCCATGGATATCGCCGTCATCGGCGGGGGCGCGTCGGGCCTGGCCGCGGCGCTGGCCGCCCGGGAGAGCCTGGACAACCGCGTCACGGTCTTTGAGCGCCAGAACCGGGTGGGTCGGAAGCTCCTGGCCACGGGCAACGGCCGGTGCAACCTGACCAACAGGGGCGCGTCTTTGGCCCACTATCACGGCCGGGACCCCGGCTTCGCGGGCCCCGCTCTGGCGCGATTCGGGCCGGAGGAGACCCTGCGCTGGTTCGCCTCTCTGGGCCTTGTGACCACCACGGAGCCATCCGGCCGGGTCTACCCCGTCTCCGATACCGCCGGCAGCGTGGTGGACGTGCTGCGCCTGGCCCTGGAGGCCCGGGGCGGCGGGACTGTGTGCGCCATGCCCATCGCCCGCGCCGGGAGGCGGGACGGCCGCTTCCTCCTCACCGGTCCCGCAGGCGAGGAATATACCTGCGATAAGCTCATCGTCGCCTGCGGTGGGGCCGCCGGAGCCCGGCTGGGCGGCGTACTGTCCGGGTACGAGCTGCTGGGCGCCTTCGGCCACCGGCGGACGGAGCTCCGCCCCTCTCTGGTCCAGCTGAAGACCGACAACACCTGGACCCGGCCCCTCAAGGGCGTGCGTACCCAGGCCCAGATCTCCCTGGAACAGGATGGGACGATCCTGGCCGCCGCCGACGGGGAGATCCAGTTCACCGACTACGGCGTCAGCGGCCCCGCCGCTTACGACATCTCCCGGGCCACCTCCCTGGCAGGTCCCGGCTGCACCGTGTGCGTCCGTCTGCTTCCGGAATTGGAGAAAGTTGACATAATTAGTTATCTTTCCGCTAAGAGAAACGATTTTCCCGACTATAAAGCGGAAAACATTCTGACAGGCGCTTTACATAATTCAATCGCCCGGGCGGTGCTCCGCCGGGCGGGGATACCCCTGGACGCACGGCTGTGGGCGTTGTCCGACGGGGCGCTGGAGCTGATCGCGGACACGCTTATACGCTACGAGCTGCCCCTCACGGGAACATTGGGCTTCGACGACGCCCAGGTCACCGCCGGCGGCGTGGAGACGGCCGGCTTTGACCCTGAGACCATGGAAAGCCGCCTGGTGCCGGGGCTGTACGCCTGCGGCGAGGTACTGGATATCGACGGGGACTGCGGGGGCTACAACCTGCAGTGGGCCTGGTCCAGCGGACGGCTGGCGGGCCTGGCCGCCGGAGGCCTGTTGGAGGACGACGCATGATCCGGCTGCGGAACGTGGCCCTGGGCCTGGATGATCCGGAAGACCTCCTGCGGGAGAAGGCCGAGCGGGCGCTGAAGACGAAAGTTACAGATATCAAAATCGTCCGGCGGGCGGTGGACGCCCGGCGGAAGTCGGACGTGCACTTTGTATATACAGTTGACATAACTACCAACAACGAGGCCAGCGCCCTGGCCCACTGCCGGGACGCCGCCCCCGCTCCGGTGAACGACTACGCGCCCCCTGCCCCCGCATTCCTGCCGGACGACCGGCCGGTGGTGGTGGGCTTCGGCCCGGCGGGCATGTTCGCGGCTCTGGCTCTCGCCATGGGCGGCCTGCGGCCCATCGTACTGGAGCGGGGCGAGTCCGTCCGGGACCGCGCCGCCAAGGTGGAGCGCCTGCGCCGGGAGGGCATCCTGGACCCGGACAGCAACATCCAGTTCGGCGAGGGCGGCGCCGGCACCTTTTCCGACGGGAAACTGAGCACCGGCGTGAAGGATAAACGCATCCCCTGGGTATTGGAGCAGCTGGTGGAGGCCGGGGCGCCGGGCGAGATAGCCTATGACGCCAAGCCCCACATCGGCACGGACCTGCTCCCGGGCGTCTGCGCCAATATCCGAAAGCGCATCGAGGAATTGGGCGGCGAAGTCCGCTTTTCCACGAAGCTCACCGGCCTGCAGACGGCCGGCGGCCGCCTCACCGGGGCGGAGACCAGCGCGGGGACCATCCCCTGCTCCCGGCTCGTTCTGGCCTGCGGCCACAGCGCCCGGGACACGTTTGAATTTTTATGTAAACTTATACCCATGTCCCCCAAGGCATACGCCATGGGCGTGCGCATCGAGCACCTGCAGGCGGACACGGACAGGGCCCAGTACGGCCCCTTCGCCGGCCACCCCGCCCTCCCCCCGGCGGACTACGCCCTGGCGGCCGAGCTGCCGGGTGGCCGCCGGTGCTACACCTTCTGCATGTGTCCCGGAGGCGAGGTGGTCCCCGCCGCCAGCGAACCGGGGATGGTCTGCACCAACGGGGCCAGCCCCTATTTAAGAAATTATGTTAACTCCAATGCCGCCCTGCTGGCGGCCCTGTCCCCGGAGGACTTCCCCTACCCCGGCGTCCTGGGGGGCGTACAATGGCAGAGGGATCTGGAGCGCCGGGCCTATGAGGCCGCCGGGGGCGGTTACAGGGCCCCGGTCCAGACCGTGGGGAGCTTCCTCCACGGCGGTCCCTCCCGGTTCGGCCGGGTGCGTCCCTCCTACGAGCCGGGCACGGCGGCGATCGATCTGCACACCGTCCTCCCCCCTGTCATCACGGACACCATCGCCGGCGCGCTGCCCATTTTTGACCGGAAGCTCCGGGGCTTCGCCGCGTCCGACGCCGTGCTGACCGGACCGGAGACCCGGTCCTCCAGCCCGGTGCGGATGCTGAGGACGGACGCGCTCCAGTCCCCCGCCCTGGCGGGGCTCTACCCCTGCGGCGAGGGGGCCGGCTGGGCCGGCGGCATCATGAGCGCCGCCATCGACGGCCTTAAGTGCGCCGAGGCGCTGATCCGCGCCATAAGTTAAAAGTTTTTGAAACATCCAAAGAAACTTTTTTCAAAAAGTTTCCTTGGCGGGGTTTGGGGCAGAGCCCCAACGAAAAAATGCACAAAAACGGCGCAGTGCTTTTCGCACTGCGCCGCTTTTTTCTGTGTGTCCGGCGTTTACTGGACGCCGTCTTTCAGCAGCTTTTTGTACTTTCTGCCAGTCACGAACGCATAGACCAGACCGGGGACGAGGGAACCGAAGAGGATGACCGCCCGGACGGTGGAGTTCATCTCCACGAACCCAACGATCAGCGTCGCGGCGATCCACAGCACGCCCAGAATGATCTCTCCTATGGCCATGTCGCGGCCATAGGCCCGGGACCAACTCTTCCCAGAGTATTTCACGGGTATCTTGATCTTGCCGAGCAGTCCGGCGACGCCGAACGCCAGGTCCATCGCGCCCAGAATCAGAAGGGTATAATCCAGGTCCATATCTATCCTCTCCTTTTCATTTTAACCGTCGTTCCGGTCGGTGGGCAGGCCGGCCTGCTCCCGCTCCCGGATGGCGTCCTTGCGGCTCAGGTTCACGCGGCCCCGGTCGTCGATCTCGCTGACCTTGACCCAGGTCCAGTCGCCCACGTTGATGCAGTCCTCCACCTTCTCGGTGCGCTTGAACTCCAGGTCCTTGATGTGGACCATGCCGTCCTTGCCGGGCACCAGCTCGATGAACGCGCCGATGGGGATGATGCGCACGCACTTGCCCCAGTAGAGCTTGCCCACCTCGGGCACGAAGACGATGTTGTCGATGATCCTCTTGGCGGCGCGGCAGGCCTCGATGTCCTCGGAGGCGATATAGATGGTGCCGTCGTCCTCGATGTCGATCTTGCAGCCGGTGTCGGCGGTGATCTTCTGGAT
>CANRNF010000025.1 GCA_947631865.1 uncultured Oscillospiraceae bacterium
GAGGACGACGATTTCACCCCCACCTTCGGCTCCGTGGAGAACAGCCGCTCCGACGACCGGGAGTTCGAGCGCTCCGGTTACAGCATCGACCAGATCGACGAGAGCCAGCTGGAGCTGGACTTCGGCAGCGAGGACGGCACCCTGGACGACGATTATACTGAAGACGGAGAGGAGGACATCGACATATGAGTTACGCACCCTTTGAAGCGATAAAGATCGGCATCGCGTCCCCTGAGATGATCCTTTCCTGGTCCCACGGCGAGGTGAAAAAGCCGGAGACCATCAACTACCGTACCCTGAAGCCCGAGCGCGACGGCCTTTTCTGCGAGCGCATCTTTGGGCCCACCAAGGACTGGGAGTGCCACTGCGGCAAGTACAAGAAGATCCGCTATAAGGGCAAGATCTGCGACCGGTGCGGCGTGGAGGTCACCCGCGCCAAGGTCCGGCGCGAGCGCCTGGGCCATATCCAGCTGGCCACCCCTGTGAGCCATATCTGGTATTTCAAGGGCATCCCCTCCCGTATGGGCGTGCTCTTGGACCTGACCCCCCGTGTACTGGAAAAGGTGCTGTACTTCGGCGCCTATATCGTCACCGACCCCGGCTTCTCCCCCCTGCAGAAGTGCCAGATCCTCACCGAAAAAGAGTATCGGGACATGAAGGAGAAGTACGAGGACGACTTCGAGGCCGGCATGGGCGCCGAGGCCGTGAAGAAGCTGCTGGCGGACATCGACTGTGAGCAGCTGGCCGCCGAACTGCGGGAGCAGCTGGCGGACGCCTCCGGCCAGAAGAAGGCCAAGCTCCTCAAGCGCCTGGAAGTGGTGGAGGCCTTCCGCCAGTCCGGCAACCGGCCCGAGTGGATGATCATCGACGTTCTGCCGGTGATCCCGCCTGAGCTGCGGCCCATGGTCCAGCTGGACGGCGGCCGGTTCGCCACCAGCGACCTGAACGACCTGTACCGCCGGGTCATCAACCGCAACAACCGCCTGAAGCGGCTCATGGAGCTGCACGCGCCGGACATCATCGTCCGCAACGAAAAGCGCATGCTCCAGGAGGCCGTGGACGCCCTCATCGACAACGGCCGCCGGGGCCGCGCCGTCACCGGCGCCAACTCCCGGGCCCTGAAGAGCCTGTCCGACATGCTCAAGGGCAAGCAGGGCCGCTTCCGCCAGAACCTGCTGGGCAAGCGCGTGGACTACTCCGGCCGTTCCGTCATCGTGGTCGGCCCGGACCTGAAACTATACCAGTGCGGCGTGCCCAAGGAGATGGCCATCGAGCTGTTCCGCCCCTTCATCATGAAGAAGCTGGTGGAGGACGGCCAGGCCAGCAACATCAAGGCCGCCAAGAAGAAGGTGGACCAGCAGAAGACCGAGGTCTGGGACGCCCTGGAGGTGGTCATCAAGGAACACCCGGTGCTCCTGAACCGGGCGCCCACCCTGCACCGTCTGGGCATCCAGGCTTTCGAGCCCCTGCTGGTGGAGGGCCGCGCCCTGCGGCTGCACCCGCTGGTGTGCACGGCCTACAACGCCGACTTCGACGGCGACCAGATGGCCATCCACGTGCCCCTGTCCGCCGAGGCCCAGGCCGAGGCCCGCGTGCTCATGCTCTCGGCCAACAACCTGCTCCGGCCCCAGGACGGCCAGCCCGTCACCGTGCCCACCCAGGACATGGTCCTTGGCTCCTATTACCTCACCTATATTCGGGAGGATGAGCCCGGCGCCGGCAAGTGCTTCACCAGCCCCGCCGAGGCCATCATGGCTTATTCCGACAAGGACGTGGGCATCCACGCCCCCATCAAGGTCCGCTTCACCCGCCGCATCGACGGCCAGATCCGCAGCGAGCTGGTGGACACCACCGTGGGCCGCATCATCTTCAACGAGCCCATCCCCCAGGATCTGGGCTTCGTGGACCGCTCCGACCCGGCCAACGCCTTCAAGCAGGAGATCAGCTTCCGGGTGGACAAAAAGCTCCTGGGCAAGATCGTCCAGCGGTGCATCGACAAGCACGGCTTCACCATCGCCACCGAGGTGCTGGACAAGATCAAGGCCCTGAGCTACAAGTACTCCACCATCGGCGCCATCACCATCTCCATCTCCGACATGGTGGTGCCCGAGGCGAAAAAGCGCATCATCGCCGAGACCGAGACCGACAAGATACCCTATATCGAAAAGCAGTACCGGCGGGGCTTCATCACCAACGACGAGCGCTACCGCCTGGTGGTCAGCGAGTGGGAGAAGACCATCAACGCCGTCACCAGCGCCCTGCAGGACAACCTGGACGAGTTCAACCCCATCTATATGATGGCCAACTCCGGCGCCCGTGGTTCCATGAACCAGATCCGTCAGCTGGCCGGTATGCGCGGCCTGGTGGCCAACACCGCCGGCAAGACCCTGGAGATCCCCATCAAGGCTAACTACCGCGAGGGCCTGACCGTGCTGGAGTACTTCGTGTCCAGCCGAGGCGCCCGTAAGGGTCTGGCCGACACGGCTCTGCGTACCGCCGACTCCGGTTACCTGACCCGCCGTCTGGTGGACGTTTCCCAGGACGTGATCATCCGGGAGCGGGACTGCGGCACCACCGCCGGCAACGACGCCCGCGTCATCCTGGACAAGGTGGTCCGCGCCCGTGTGAACGAGGACAGCCTGTCCGGCAAGTTCGCCCCTCAGAACATCACCGATCCCAAGACCGGTGAAGTGATCGTGCCCCGGTACAAGGCCTTCAGCAAGAGCGACATCGCCGCTCTGGAGGCCGCCGGCATCGACGAGGTGGACGCCGCCGCGGCGGTGCAGACCTTCGGCGAGAGTATCCGCGGCCGCTTCCCGGCCAGGGACATCGTGAGCCCCAAGACCGGCGAGGTGTTGTTCGACACCGACCACATGCTCATGCCCATCGACGCCCAGACCCTGGAGGACAACGGCATCTTCTCCGTGAAGGTCCGTTCCGTCATGTGCTGCGAGGCCCTCAGCGGCGTGTGCGCCAAGTGCTACGGCATGAACCTGGCCGTGGGCAAGCCCGTTGACCCGGGCGAGGCCGTAGGCGTCATTGCCGCCCAGTCCATCGGCGAGCCGGGCACCCAGCTCACTATGCGTACCTTCCACACCGGCGGCGCCGCGGGCTCCGACGTTGAGGATATCACCCAGGGTCTTCCCCGTGTGGAGGAGCTGTTCGAGGCCCGCCGTCCCAAGCGCGTGGCTGTGCTGGCCGAGATCAGCGGCACGGTGACCATGGAGGACGCCAAGAAGAACACCATCTGCGCCCTCACCATCACCAACGAGGAGACCGGCGAGACCCAGGTCTTCCAGATCCCCTACGCCAGCGGCATCCTTGTGAACGAGGGCGACCACGTGGACAAGGGCCAGGAGCTGACCCGCGGCGCGCTCAATCCCCACGATGTGCTGCGTATCCGCGGCGTGGACGACGACCAGTTCGGCCGTCAGGGCGTGCGCAACTATCTGGTCCAGGAGGTCCAGAAGGTGTACCGCCAGCAGGGCGTGGATATCAACAACAAGCACATCGAGGTCATCGCCCGCCAGATGCTCCGCAAGGTGCGGGTGGAGGAGCCCGGCAGCACCGCCCTTCTCAGCGGCGCCATCGTGGACATCAGCGAGGTCCGGAGGGAGAACAACGCCATCCAGGCCCGGATGGACGCGGGGGAGGAGGGCCTTGCCAAGGCCACCTGGACCCAGATCATCATGGGCATCACCAAGGCGTCCCTGGCCACCGAGAGCTTCCTGTCCGCCGCCTCCTTCCAGGAGACCACCCGCGTGCTCACCGACGCCGCCATCAAGGGCAAGGTGGACCACCTGGTGGGTCTGAAGGAGAACGTCATCATCGGCAAGCTCATCCCCGCCGGCTCCGGTCTGGATATGTACCGGAGCATGGACGTGGAGACCGACGAGGAGAAGGCCGCCGAGGCGGAGGACTACGTGGACCTGTCCGCCCTGGTGGGCCGGACCAACGCCCTGTAAACACAAGCATACCAACTTCGCTCCATCCACTTCGCGTTCCGCGCGGAGTGGATGGGGTCATTTTGAGAGGAACTGAGGACAGAGCGGGCTATGCTGTTCAACTCCTATATCTTTGTGCTCCTGTTTCTGCCTTTGACGGTCGCAGGGTACTATCTTCTGAACAAACTGAAGACGAGCACAGCAGCCCACCTGTTCCTGCTGGGGATGAGCCTGTGGTTCTACGGGTACTTCAACGTCTCCTACTTGCCCATCATCCTGGCCAGCGTGGCGGTGAACTTCGGCCTGTACCGGGCCATGGGCGCGGCGGGGCAGGGGGCCGTGCGGAAGCTGGTCCTGGCCGCGGCGCTCCTGTTCAATTTAGGTATCCTGTTCTATTATAAATACTTCGATTTCTTCACGGAGAACGTGAACGCCCTATTCGGCAGCGACTGGCCCCTGCGGCGGCTCATCCTGCCCCTTGGTATCAGCTTCTTCACCTTCCAGCAGCTCTCCTTCGTCATCGACGCCTACCGGGGCCAGGTGGCGGACTACGGCTTTCTGGACTACGCCCTGTTCGTGACCTACTTTCCTCAGCTCATCGCCGGGCCCATCGTCACCCACGACGAGCTGGTGCCCCAGTTCCGGGACGAGAGCCGCCGCCGTATCGACTGGGACCGCTTCGCCGGGGGGCTCTATCTGTTCGCCATGGGCATGGCGAAAAAGGTCCTCATCGCGGACACCTTCGGCAACGCTGCCAACTGGGGCTTTGCCAACATCCCAGCCCTCAGCAGCGCCAGCGCCGTCCTGGTGTCCCTTAGCTATACAATTCAAATATACTTCGATTTCAGCGGCTACTGCGACATGGCCATCGGCATCGGGAAGATGATGAACATCGACCTGCCGCTGAACTTCGACTCCCCCTATAAGGCAAAGACCATCACGGAGTTCTGGGACCGGTGGCACATGACCCTGACCCGGTTCTTCACCCGGTACGTGTATATTCCCCTGGGCGGCAGCCGGAAGGGGGCGGGCCGGACCTACCTCAACATGATGGTGGTTTTCCTGGTGAGCGGCCTTTGGCACGGGGCCAACTGGACCTTCGTCCTGTGGGGCGCCCTGCACGGGGTCTTCTCCGTCGTCACAAGGCGTTTTAAGAAGTTCTTTGAAAAGCTCCCCGGCCCGGTGGGGTGGCTGGTCACCTTCATATTCGTGGACCTGGCCTGGGTACTGTTCCGGGCCGATTCCATCGCCGACGCGGGCCGGCTCATCGGCCGCATCTTCGCCTTTTCCGGGGGCGGCGTGGCCCGGGAGATCGTGGACTGCTTCGCCCTGCCTGAGCTTGAATTCGTCGTGGCCCACCTGCTGCGGGCGGAGACCACGGGCCTGTGGAGCTGTGTGCTGTGCGCGGTTTTCTTTGCCCTGGCGTTCTGGTTCCTGGGGCGGAAGAACGCCTATGAGCGGATGGAGAGGATGAAGCCCGGGCCGGTGAACGGGCTGGTCACGGCGGTGCTGCTGGTGTGGTGCGTGTACTCCTTCTCCGGCGTCAGCACGTTTCTGTACTTCAACTTCTGAGGGGGCGGAGCCATGACGAGCAAAAAATGGATATGGCTGTGCCTGGGCGTGTTTTTGGCGCTGCTTGTTCTCCCCGCGGTCCTGACGGCGGTGATCGACCCCTTTTTCCACTACCACGCGCCTTTGGAGGGCGTGAGCTATATCATCGACGACGAGCGGTACCAGAACGACGGCATCATGCGCCACTTCGACTACGACGCAGTCATCACCGGCACGTCCATGACGGAGTACTTCAAGACCTCGGAATTCGACGAGCTGTTCGGCGTGAAGTCGGTGAAGGTGCCCTATTCCGGGGGCGGGTTCCTGGAGCAGACGAAAAACCTGGAGCGGGGCTTCGCCTCCCGGCCGGGGATACGGACGGTGATCCGCAGCATCGAGCCCCTGTCCATGGGCATGGGCAAGGACGAGCTCCAGACCGACGCCTATCCCGGCTATCTCTACGACGACGCGCTCTGTAACGACGTGAACTACCTCATGAACAAAGAGGTGCTGCTGGGCTACACCCTGGAGGATCTGGCCTGGACCCTCTACGGCTACGAGACCACCAGCTTCGACGAGTACGCCAACTGGTCCCGCATCCACACCTTCAGCAAAGAGGCGGTCCTGGCCGGGTTCCAGCGGGCGGATGTGGCGGATGAGCCGGTAGTATTTTCCCAGGAGGAAAAGGAGAAGCTGGGGGGCAACCTGGAGCAGAACATCGTGGCCCTGGCCCGGGCCCACCCGGAGACGGAGTTTTACTATTTCTTCGCCCCCTACAGCATCCTATGGTGGGACACCGCCATCCGGGAGGGGCGCTTCGGCTACGAGCTGGAGCGGATGGCCTTCGTGGCGGAGAAGCTTCTGGCCTGCGAAAACATCCGGCTGTTCTCCTTCAGCGACGACTACGACCTGGTGACGGACCTGGACCGCTACCGGGACTACGCCCACTATGACGAGGACGCCAACTCCGCCATGCTCCGCTGGATGAAGGAAGGGGAATATGAGCTGACTTTGGACAATTACAAGGAGCGGCTGGAGGGGATGCGGGCCTTTTACGCCGCCTATGACTACGACAGCATCTATTCCTGACAATGGGCGTTTTTTGCCCGGAAACAGGAGATTTTTCCTTGACACGCCAGGGATTATCTGTTAAAATCCTATTTTGCGTGAAAGCGTGGATCTTCTGCGCCCAAAAACGTGATTTTTTGAAGAAAGGAGAAAGAAATGCCTACTTTTAACCAGCTGGTCCGCAAGGGCAGACAGCAGGTGACCTACAAGTCCACCTCTCCCGCTATGCAGAAGGGCCTCAACACCCTGAAGAACCAGGAGACCGACCTGTCTTCCCCCCAGAAGCGCGGCGTCTGCACCGCTGTTCGTACTTCCACCCCTAAGAAGCCGAACTCCGCGCTGCGGAAGATCGCCCGTGTGCGTCTCACCAACGGCTACGAGGTGACGGCCTATATCCCCGGCATCGGCCACAACCTGCAGGAGCACTCTGTGGTGATGATCCGCGGCGGCCGTGTGAAGGACCTGCCCGGCGTGCGTTACCACATCATCCGCGGCTCCCTGGATACCCAGGGCGTGGACGGCCGCCGTCAGGGCCGCTCCAAGTACGGCGCGAAGCGCCCCAAGAAGTAAAGCAGATCCCCAACAGCGTCCCTGTTGGTTCCTATATAATATATAGGGAACGTCAGGGCGCAAACGGAAGTCGAAAGACACTTTCGAGTACCGGTGAATTCATTCTTATGAAGGAGGGAAGATAAAGTGCCCAGAAGAGGTAACGTTCCCAAAAGAGAGATCTTGCCGGATCCTGTTTATCATTCCGTTCTGGTGACGAAGCTCGTCAACCAGATCATGCTGGACGGCAAGAAGGGCGTCGCTCAGAAGGTCGTGTACTCCGCCTTTGATATCATCAAGGAGAAGACCGGAAAGGACCCCATGGAGGCCTACACCGAGGCCCTCAACAACATCATGCCCAGCCTGGAAGTGAAGGCCCGCCGCGTGGGCGGCGCCACCTACCAGGTACCCATCGAAGTGCGCCCCGCCCGGCGGCAGACCCTGGGTCTGCGCTGGCTCGTCGGCTACGCCCGCAAGCGCGGCGAGAAGACGATGAAAGAGCGCCTGGCCGGTGAGATCATGGACGCGTCCAACAACACCGGCAACGCCGTGAAAAAGCGCGAGGATACCCACAAGATGGCCGAGTCCAACAAGGCCTTCGCGCACTTCCGGTATTAATTTTCCCAGAAGGACTTTGAACGCATGCCGAGAGAGTATTCCCTTGAAAAAACCCGAAATATCGGCATAATGGCCCACATCGACGCCGGCAAGACCACCACCACCGAGCGCATCCTGTTCTACACCGGCGTCAACTACAAGCTTGGCGAGGTCCATGAGGGCAACGCCACCATGGACTGGATGGTCCAGGAGCAGGAGCGGGGCATCACCATCACCAGCGCCGCCACCACCTGCCACTGGCGCGATCACCGCATCAACATCATCGACACTCCGGGCCACGTGGACTTTACGGTGGAGGTGGAGCGCTCCCTGCGCGTGCTGGACGGTTCTGTGACCGTGCTGTGCGCCAAGGGCGGCGTGGAGCCCCAGACCGAGACCGTGTGGCGCCAGGCCGATAACTACAACGTCCCCCGTCTCATCTATATCAACAAGATGGACATCATGGGCGCCGACTTCTACAACGTGGTGGACATGGTGAAGGAACGGCTCAAATGCAACGCCGTGCCCATCCAGCTCCCCATCGGCAAGGAGGCCGACTTCCGCGGTATCATCGATCTTGTTGAGATGAAGGCGGACGTGTACTACGACGACCTGGGCAAGGACATGCATGTGGAGGACATCCCTGCCGACATGCTGGACCAGGCCAAGGAGTACCGGGAAAAGCTGATCGACGCCGTCAGCATGTTCTCTGACGACATCGCCATGCTCTATCTGGAGGGGGAGGATATCCCCGCCGATATGATCCGTTCCGCCCTCCGGGAGGGCACCATCAGCAACAAGCTGGTGTGCGTCACCTGCGGTACCAGCTACCGCAACAAGGGCGTA
Organism: uncultured Oscillospiraceae bacterium; assembly: GCA_947631865.1. Classification (GTDB taxonomy): domain Bacteria; phylum Bacillota; class Clostridia; order Oscillospirales; family Oscillospiraceae; genus CAJOIG01. The sequence goes on from CANRNF010000025.1 coordinate 8,556, forward strand.
CAGAAGCTTTTGGACGCCATCGTGGACTTCCTGCCCTCGCCCCTGGACGTGCCCCCTGTGAAGGGGACCGACCCCAGGACCGGCAAGGACGTGGAGCGCCCCGCCAGCGATGACGAGCCCTTCTCCGCGCTGGCCTTCAAGATCATGGCCGACCCCCATGTGGGCAAGCTCACCTTCGCCCGTGTCTATTCCGGCACGGCCACGTCGGGCTCCACGGTCATGAACTCCACCAAGGGCAAGCGGGAGCGCCTGGCTCGTGTGCTGCTGATGCACGCCAACCACCGGCAGGAGCTGGACACCATCTATTCCGGCGACATCGTCGCCCTGGTGGGCCTGAAGAACACCACCACCGGAGACACCCTCTCCGACGACAAGCACCAGATCGTGCTGGAATCCATGGAATTCCCCGAGCCGGTCATCCGGGTAGCCATCGAGCCCAAGACCAAGGCCGGCGAGGAAAAGCTCAACATCGCCTTGGCGAGACTGGCCGAAGAGGACCCCACCTTCAAGGCGTACACCGACGAGGAGACGGGCCAGACCATCATCGCGGGCATGGGCGAGCTGCACCTGGAGATCATCGTGGACAGGCTGCTGCGTGAATTCCGCGTGGAGGCCAACGTGGGCAAGCCCCAGGTCTCCTACAAGGAGACCATCACCCGCCCGGCGACGGTGGATGTGCGCTACGCCCGCCAGACCGGCGGCAAGGGCCAGTTCGCCCAGGTCAAGCTGATGATCGAGCCCAACGAGTCCGGCAAGGGCTACGAGTTCGTGAACGCCGTCACCGGCGGCGCCATCCCCGGCGAGTTCATCCCTGCCATCGACCAGGGCATCCAGGGCGCTATGCTCTCGGGCACCGTGGCCGGTTACCCGGTTGTGGACGTGAAGGCCACCGTCCTGGACGGCCAGTTCCACGAGGTGGACTCCTCCGAGATGGCCTTCAAGATCTGCGGCAGCATGGCCTTCAAGGAGGCCTGCGAGAAAGCCGGGCCCACCCTGCTGGAGCCCATCATGAAAGTGGTAGTCACCACCCCCGAGGAGTATATGGGCGACGTCATCGGCGACATCAACGCCCGCCGGGGACAGGTCCAGGGCCAGGAGTTCCGCAACGGCGCCGTCATCATCGAGTGCAATGTGCCCCTGTCCAGTATGTTCGGCTACGCCACGGACCTGCGCAGCAGGACCCAGGGCCGCGCCAACTACTCCATGGAACCCAGCCACTATATCGAGCTGCCCCAGGGCCTGCGGGAAAAACTGGTGGGAGCTCGCAGTAAGTGAAAAACTTATTGCAAAATATCCCTGCATATTGTATAATCTCAATCGCGAGTTAAGGATCTTATTTTTTCTACTATTTAGGAGGACAATGCAATGGCAAAGCAAATGTTCAACCGCACCAAGCCCCATGTGAACATCGGCACCATCGGCCACATCGACCACGGCAAGACCACCCTGACGGCGGCCATCACCAAGGTCCTGAACATGGCTGACCCCACCGCTGCCGAATATACCGCTTACGATCAGATCGACAAGGCCCCCGAAGAGAAGGCCCGCGGCATCACGATCAACACCGCGCACGTCGAGTATCAGACCGAGGCCCGTCACTATGCCCACGTGGACTGCCCGGGCCACGCCGACTATATCAAGAACATGATCACCGGCGCTGCGCAGATGGACGGCGCTATCCTGGTCATCGCCGCCTCCGACGGCCCCATGGCTCAGACCCGTGAGCACCTGCTGCTGGCCCGCCAGGTGAACGTGCCCTACGTGCTGGTGTTCCTGAACAAGTGCGACCAGGTGGACGACCCCGAGCTGCTGGAGCTGGTCGAGATGGAAGTCCGCGAGCTGCTCAACGAGTACGGCTTCCCCGGCGACGACACCCCCATCATCAAGGGCTCCGCTCTGGAGTGCCTGGTGAGCACCGAGACCGATCCTCACGCCCCCGTGTATGACTGCATCTGGGAGCTGATGAACGCTGTCGACACCTGGATCAAGACCCCCGAGCGCGCCGCCGATAAGCCCTTCCTGATGCCCATCGAGGACGTGTTCACCATCTCCGGCCGCGGCACCGTCGTTACCGGCCGTGTGGAGCGTGGTCAGGTCAAGGTCGGCGACAAGGTGGAGATCGTCGGTATCCGCGAGACCCAGGAGACCGTCGTGACCGGCACCGAGATGTTCCACAAGACCCTGGAGTACGCCGAGGCCGGCGACAACGTGGGCTGCCTGCTGCGCGGCATCGACAAGAAGGCCGTCGTCCGCGGTCAGGTGCTGGCTGCTCCCAAGAGCATCCATCCCCACACCAAGTTCGTGGGCCAGGTCTACGTCCTGTCGAAGGACGAAGGCGGCCGTCACACCCCGTTCTTCAACAACTATCGTCCTCAGTTCTACTTCCGTACCACCGACGTGACCGGCGTCATCTCCCTGCCTGACGGCGTCGAGATGTGCATGCCCGGCGATAACGTGGACATGAACGTGGAGCTGATCACCCCCATCGCCATCGAGGTGGGCCTGCGCTTCGCTATCCGCGAGGGCGGCCGTACCGTTGGCTCCGGCGTGGTCATCGAGGTCAAGGAGTAAAAACTTCAAGCAAAAGTTCCCTCGGCGTAAGCCGGGGGAACTTTTGCTTTCATTTTAACCCTATCATGAAGCCGTTCAGGTTGGTGGAGTGGACATCGCCGCCGATGACCTGGTTTTTGAATATGTACAGGTCTGCGATGACGGTCTGGTCCGGGTCCGGGTAGTTGGTGACTGTGTAGCTGTAGAGGGTGCAGGTCCGGCCGGCGAATTTGCTGAGGTCCCAGCCCTGCTGCTTTTGCAGCTCGTTGTAGGTCTCGTACACCGGGGAGAACCGCTCCGGGATGAGGATCTCCTGGACCTGCTCCGTGGCCCCGTCCGCCTCCCAGCCGCACTCGGCCAGGTAGGCGACGCGCTTTTCCGTGGTGGAGGCACGGTCCTTGGCCAGGATCTTCACGCCCCCGGCGGCGCTGCCCACCGTCAGCAGGATGGCCAGCAGCACCAGCGCGCCGAGCACCACCAAAAAGGTCCTTGTCTTTGGTTGGATGTTTATTCGTTTCATGGTACAGCATATTCCTCCCAAAGGAGTTCTATGAATGGAGCAGGAGAGACTTGACAAGATATTGGCCGGCTCAGGCCACTTCACCCGCTCGGAGGCCAAAAGCCTCATCCTGGCCGGGTCCGTCACTGTGGACGGGGCGGTGGTCCGCCGACCGGAGACGAAGGTGAGCCGCTCCTCCGCCATCACGGCCGGAGGAAAGCAGATCGATGGGGCGGAATTCGTCTACTATATGCTCAATAAACCCGCGGGGACCATATGCGCCACCGAGGACGGAGCGTATCCCGCGGTCACCTCACTGCTGCCCCGGCACCTGCAGAAGCGGGGCCTCTTTCCCGTGGGACGGCTGGACGCGGACGTGACCGGTCTCGTCATTTTGACGGACGACGGCGTCTTCGCCCACCGGGTCACCGCGCCCCGGTCGGAGATCAAAAAGGTATACGAGATAGAGACAGACCTGCCCATGGACGGGGCCGACGGGGACAGGCTGGCGGCGGGGGTGACCATGCCCGACGGCACGGCCTACCGTCCCGCCGGGCTTTCCATCGATCCGGCGGACCCCAGGCGGGGGGCGGTGACCGTCACGGAGGGGAAATTCCACGAGGTGAAGAACCTCATTTCCGCCTGCGGAAAGCGCGTCGTCGCCATGAAAAGGGTGTCCATCGGGGGCATACAACTTGATGAAAATCTGCGGACTGGTATGGTCCGAAAATTGGAAAAAGAGGAAGCGCTCGCCATTTTTCTATAAGTGGTGCTAATATAAAGGCTTATTTTTGTGCAAATCGGCGGAAAGAAACGAAACAAAATAAAAAGTTTACAAATTTTTAGCTGGTTTCTATTGCAAAATGACGATGTTTGATTTACAATAATCGCATGTATTTTGTGGGGGTAGGATACTATGTCGAGCCGAGTTTTCCAAAGCGTGATCCTGCAGATGAAGGACGCCAGCAAGCGCTGCTTCGGCGTCGTGGACGAGCAGGGCAATGTGATCGCGTCCAGCGACCTGTCTCTCATGGGTTTTTCCATCGGGGACATACACCTTGCCGCCCAGGAAGCGGGAACGGAACTGTTCGTGGTATCGGGCAGGACCTGCCGTGTCATCGGTTCCGGCGGCAGAGGCGTCTACGTGGCCTTCGTGGACGGCCAGGACGAGGCCGCCCGGAGCATCTGCATCCTGATCTCCGTCGCGCTGGCGGAGGCCAAGAGCAGCTACGACGACAAGCATGACACCACGACCTTCGTAAAGAACATCATCTCCGACAACATCCTTCCGGGCGACGTGTACGTCCGTGCCAAGGAGCTGGGCTTCAACGCCGAGACGCCCCGGGGCGTGTTCGTCGTGCGGCAGAACGCCGGCGCGGAGATGGCGGTGCTGGAGTACCTGCAGAACCTCTATCCCGCCCGGGACAAGGACTTCGTCCTGTCCATGAGCGAGACGGACATCGTCATCATCCGGGAGCTGCAGCCGGGCTTCGACTCCGCAGAGCTGGAGCGCACCGCCCAGCAGATCCAGCGCAGCCTGGAGCAGGACATGGGCATCCACTGCGTGGTGGGCATCGGCTCGCCGGTGCTGCATCTGCGGGAGCTGGCTGACCGGTACAAAGAGGCCGAGACCGCTATCGACGTGGGCAAGGTCTTTGAGAACGACCAGACGGTCATCAGCTACGAGAGCCTGGGCATCGGGCGCATCATCTACCAGCTTCCCACGACGCTGTGCGAGATGTTCCTGAACGAGGTGTTCAAGAAGAGCCCCATCGAGAGCCTGGACCAGGAGACCCTGTACACCATCAACAAGTTCTTCGAGAACAACCTGAACGTGTCCGAGACCAGCCGGAAACTGTTCGTGCACCGCAACACCCTGGTGTACCGCCTGGAGAAGATCAAGAAGCTCACCGGCCTGGACCTGCGGGAATTCGACCACGCCATCGTGTTCAAGGTCGCGCTCATGGTCAAGCAGTACCTGGATTCCCAGAACGCACGTTACTGATCTCGCGGAGGCCCCTTTTCTATGGTCCTATTCGATAATGTTTCCATGACATATCCCGGCGGGGACATGCGCGCCATCGACGAGATGTCCTTCGCCATCGACGACGGTGAATTCGTGTTCCTCGTGGGCCCTTCGGGCAGCGGCAAGACCTCCATCATCAAGCTCATCACCGGCGAGGTCCGGGCCGACAGCGGGGAGCTGAACGTGAACGGCTTCGACCTGCGCCGCATCCGGCGGGGAAAGCTGCCGGCCCTGCGCCGGACCATCGGCGTCATCTTTCAGGATTTCCGTCTCATCGAGGATATGACGGTCTATGACAATGTGGCCTTTGCCATGCATGTAGTGGGCGCCTCCAACCGGGAGATCCGGCGGCGGGTGCCCTATGTGCTGGACTTGGTAGGTCTGTCCGGGCGGGAGAAGCGATTCCCCCGGGAGGTCTCCGGCGGCGAGCAGCAGCGCGTCGCTGTGGCGCGGGCCATCGTCAACAGCCCCCAGCTTCTCATCGCGGACGAGCCCACGGGCAACCTGGACCCGGCTCGCAGCCTGGAGCTGATGCTGCTCATGGACCGGATCAACGACAACGAGATGGGCACCACCGTGCTGGTGGTGACCCACGAGAAGGAGCTTGTCAACTCCTTCTCCAAGCGGGTCGTCGCCATCGAGGACGGCCGGGTGATCTCCGACGGAATGGACGGGTACTACAGCTATGAAATCCAGTAAGATCGGCTACCTCATCAAAGAGGGCTTCAAATCCATCGGCACCCACGGGTTCATGTCCTTCGCGTCGGTGACCATCATCATCGCCTGCCTCGTCATCATGGGAAGCTTCACCCTCATCGCGGTGAACATCGACTCCATGCTGGATAGCCTGGAGGCCGAGAACCAGGTGGTGGCCTACGTGGAGGAGACCTTCTCCGAGGAGGAGGCCCGGGCCCTGCAGCCGGAGATCGAGTACATATCCAACGTCCGGCTGTGCCGGTTCGTGCCCCGTGAGGAGGCCATGGAGGAATTCGCCTCCCAGTTCGAGAACCAGGCCCTTTTCCAGGACGTGGACGCCTCGGTGCTTCGTGACCGGTACATCATCTATCTGAACGATATCTCCCTCATGGAGCAGACCCAGGAGGAGCTCTACAATATCATCGGCGTGGCCAACGTGGACGCCCATCTGGGCGTGGCGGAGGGCTTTGTGGCCGTGCGCAACGTGGTCAGCGCCGTGAGCCTTATCCTTGTGGTGGTGCTGGTGGTGGTGAGCGTGTTCATCATGGCCAACACCGTCAAGCTTGCCACATTGAGCCGGCGGGAGGAGATCGCCATCATGAAGATGGTGGGCGCCTCCAACTGGTTCATCCGCTTCCCCTTCATCGTGGAGGGCCTGGTGCTGGGGCTTTTGGGCGCCATCATCGCCTTCCTGCTGGAATGGAGCGTCTACGACGTGGTGACCAACCGCATCATCGCCGGCGTCATCGGCCGGCTGGTGTCGGTGATCCCCTTCTCCCAGCTGAGTCCCATCGTGCTGCCGGTGTATCTGGGGGTGGGTCTCGCCGTGGGCGTGTTCGGAAGCACCATCGCCATCCGCAATTACCTGCAGGTGTGAGGGCTGTTCGCCCTGCATCGAACTACGAGAGGACTGATCCTCGGGGAGGAATGATGAAAAAGCACCTTCGGCCCCGTCCGCTGCTGGCGGGCCTTCTGGCGGCATGGATGCTCCTGTGCGCCGTGCCCGCCTACGCCGCGTCCAGCGAGGACATCCAGGACGAGATAGACGACCTGACCGGCCAGCAGAGCGACATCCAGAGCCAGATCGACGATATGCAGAGCCGCATCGACGGCCTGGAATACCAGCAGGCCGGCGTTTTGGAGAAAAAGGAGCTGCTGGACCGGAAAAACGACCTGGCCGCCCAGGAGCTGGAAGTGCTCCAGGAGCAGGTGGCCATCGCGGACGGCATGATCGCCGCGGTCCAGGAGGACCTGACCCAGGCCCGGGCCGAGGAGTCCGCCCAGAGGGAGCGCTGGCTCCGCCGCCTGCGGGCCATGGAGGAGACCTCCAGCGTGAGCTATATCGAGGTGCTTTTTGAGGCCACAAGCTTTTCCGACCTTTTGTCCCGCCTGGACATGGTGGGGGAGGTCATGGCCTATGACGAGGACCTGGAGGCCGCCTACACCGCCTCCCGACGGAAGGTGGAGGACCTGGAGGCCAGGGCCGAGACCATGCTGGCGGAGAACGAACAGCGCAGGCAGGATGTGGAGCGCAAGCAGGCCCAGCTGGTGGCGGATATCAACGCCGCCTGCGACCTGATCGCCTCCATGGAGGGCAATATCGCCGACATCCGGGCCGCCCTGGAGGTGGAGGAGGCCACCAAGGCGGAGCTGGCCTCCATCATCGCGGAGAAACAGGAGGAGCTGGAAAAGGCCAAGGCCGCAGAGGGCACGGCCAGTCCCGGTTCCGTCACCGGCTCGGGATTCATCTGGCCCAGCTATACGAAGCTGCTCACCAGCTACTACGGCCCCCGGTATCTGGAGCTGTACGGCTATACCCGGATGCACGCCGGCGTGGACATCGGCGCCAGCTACGGTTCCCAGATCTGGGCCGCCCAGGCGGGCACGGTCATCACCGCCGACTGGTACGGCGGCTACGGCAAGTGCGTCATGGTGATGCACGACAACGGCTATACCACCCTGTACGGCCACATGTCCTCTATCGCCGTGTACAACGGCCAGACCGTGACCCAGGGCCAGGTGCTGGGCTATGTGGGCTCTACCGGCAACTCCACGGGACCCCACCTGCATTTTGAGATACGCTCCAACGCGAACCCCTCCACCACCTACGATCCGGAGAGCTTCGTCTACTACGGCTGAACGGCCATAGACCGCAAGACCGACCCGCGCATTTTAGGAGGACCCAATGAAGAGACGCAAAGCATTCATATCTGCCGTTTGTATCATGCTGGTGGTGCTGATGGTCCTGTCCATCACGGTCATGGTCATCGCCCCCAACGCCCATGCCCAGACCAGCGATGAGATCCAGGACGAGATAGACGAGCTGAACAGCCAGCGCTACGCCATCCAAGGCCGTATGGACGACCTGCAGGACGAGATAGACAGCCTGGACTATGAAAAGGCCAACGCCCTGGAAAAGAAGCTCATGCTGGACCAGAAGAACCAGCTGGCCCAGGAGGAGCTGGAGGTCATCGACGAGCAGATCGCCATCATCGACAACATGATCGCCAACGTGCAGGAGGACCTGAACAGGGCCCGTGCGGAGGAGGAGTACCAGCGCCAGCGGTGGCTGACCCGGCTGCGCGCCATGGAGGAGACCTCCGACGTGAGCTACATCGAGGTGCTCTTTGAGGCCAGCAGCTTTTCCGACCTCCTGACCCGCCTGGACCTGGTAGGCGAGGTCATGGAATACGACGAGGACCTGGAGGCGGAGTACATCGCCGCCCGTGAGAACGTGGAGACCCTGGAGGCCCAGGCGGAGACCATGTTCGCCGAGAACGAGGTCCGCCGCCAGGAGCAGGAGACCCGCCGGGCCCAGCTGGAGGCCGACACCGCGGCCGCCTGCGAGCTGATCTCCGCCATGGAGAACAACATCGACGAGTACAACAAGACCATCGAAGAGGAAGAGGCCACCATGGCGCAGGTCACTTCCCTGGTGGTCCAGAAGGAGAAGGAACTGAAGGAGGCCAAAGCCGCTGAGGAGGCGGAGCGCCTCCGGAAGCTGGCCGAGGCCCAGGCCGCGGCCGCTGCCGCCGCCGGCGGCACCAGTTCCGCACCCGCACCCAGTCTGGGCGGCGGCAGCGGTACCTGGATGATGTGGCCCAGCTACACCACCTACCTGACCTCCCGGTACGGCATGCGGGTCAACCCTGTCTCCGGCATATATAAGCTCCACTCCGGCTGCGATATCGGCGCCAAGTACGGCAGTTCCATCTACTCCGCCGCGGCCGGCACGGTGATCCTGGCCGGCTGGAACGGCGGCTACGGCAACTGTGTGATGGTGAACCACGGAAACGGTTATACTACTCTGTACGGCCACATGAGTTCCATCGCCGTGTCCAACGGCCAAAGCGTGACCCAGGGCCAGGTGCTGGGCTATGTGGGCTCCACCGGCAACTCCACCGGCCCCCATCTGCACTTTGAGGTCCGGGCCAGCGCCACCGGCGCCACCATGGACCCCATGGCGTTCAGCTACTATTGACAGACCGATGATATGACCGGACCGGGCGGCTTTTTGTCGCCCGGCCTTTTGTGACGAAAGGAGATGCCCATGGGTAAGGGCATGAGATACGCGCTGGCCGCTCTGGGCGGCGCGGCCGCGGTCCTGCTGGTCCTGACCGTGGCCTGCGGCGGTTTTTCCGACCTGTTCCGGGCGGCCCGCTTCGCCTGGGTGATGCGCCTTCTGGATGTGAACTATGTGGGCGAGCTGGACCCGGACGAGGTCACGGACCGGGCCCTGACCGCGGCGGTGCAGGGCCTGGACGGCTGGAGCTACTACATGGACGCCGAGGCCCTGGCCGCCTACGACGACTACCAGGCCAACCAGTACCAGGGCATCGGCGTTACGGTGATAAAGGACGCCGAGGCCGGCGGCATCCGGGTGGTGGCCCTGGAAAAAGACGGCCCGGCCCAGCAGGCGGGCATCCTGGCCGGGGATGTGATCCTGGCGGCGGACGGTCAGAGCATGGCGGAGAGGACCACAGACGATCTTCGGGCCGTCATCCAGGCGGACTTCGGCGGCCAGGTGTGCCTCACGGTCCGGCGGGCCGACGGCACGGAAGAGGACGTGACCGTGTCCTGCCAGGTGGTCTACGACGACCCGGTGAGCGGGGAGCTTCTGCGGGACCACGTGGGCTATATCGCCATCGAGAACTTCCACACCGGCGCGGGCCAGGAGGCCCTGGACATGATAGACGAGCTGCTGGGCCAGGGGGCGGACTGCCTCCTGTTCGACCTGCGGGACGACCCGGGGGGCATCGTGGCGGAGCTCATCCAGGTCCTGGACCGGCTGCTGCCGGAGGGGACTATCCTGAGTCAGACGGATAAGGCGGGCCATGAGCATGTGCTGACTTCGGACGCCGTGTGCCTGGACGTGCCCATGGCGGTGGTGGTGAACACCGAAAGCTGCAGCGCCGCGGAGCTGTTCGCCGAGGTACTGCGGGAGTACGACATGGCGACGGTGGTGGGCGAGGCCACTACAGGAAAATCCCGCAGTCAGGTGACCTACAACGTGCTGGGCGGCGGAGCGGTGCATCTTTCACATTACAGCTATCTGACCCACGACGGCATCGACCTGTGGGAGTGGGGAGGCATCGTGCCGGACGTGGAGGTGTCCCTCACCCGGGAACAGGCGTCCCTTCGTGCCACCGGGTTGCTGGAGCTGGAGGACGACCCCCAGATCCAAGCGGCTTTGGACGCGCTGGACGCTTGACAGGATGGGCTTGGATAACTATAATATTCGCGGACAAAATTCATTGAGCGGAGGTATCGGGAATGGCTGACGCGAAATTCAAAATGAGCCGGGAGCGGTATGAGGAGATCGCCAAGGAACTGGAGTATCTTCAGACCGTCCGAGAAAAAGAGGTCTCCGAACTCATCAAGGAGGCCAGAAGCTACGGCGACCTGTCGGAGAACAGCGAGTACGACGAGGCCAAGACCGAGCAGGGCAAGCTCTATTCCAAGATCGCGGAGTACAAGAACCTGCTGGAGAACGCCGAGATCGTGGAGCACAACACCCGCGCCGGCGTCATCAGCATCGGCAGCCGGGTCACCGTGAAGGACGTGGAGCTGGGCGAGGAGGCCGAGTACCAGATCGTGGGCAGCCAGGAGGCAAACCCCATGTCCGGCCGCATCTCCGACGACTCCCCCTTCGGCAAGGGCCTTATCGGCCACAAGATCGGCGAGACCGTCACCGTGGAGGCTCCCGCCGGGGAGTTTCAGTTCGAGATACTGAACGTCACCTACTGACATCATATTACAAAAGAGAGGAAGACACCTATGTTCCAGTACGCGCCGGGGTATCGGACCGCGCCCGAGGGCCTGTCCGACGAGATGCTCGTGCGGCGGGAGAAGCTCTTCAAGCTCCAGGACGCCGAGCGCGACCCCTACCAGATCACCAAATTCACCCGCACCCACTTCTCCGCCGACATCAAAGACAACTATGACGCGCTGGAGGGGAAACAGGTGTGTGTGGCCGGGCGCATCATGGCAAAGCGCGTCCAGGGCAAGGCGGGCTTCATGGACCTGCAGGACGACAAGGGCCGCATCCAGCTGTACGTGAGCGTGAACGAGCTGGGTCCGGAGGGCCTGGCGGACGTGAAGAGCTGGGACGTGGGCGACATCGTGGGCGCCGCGGGCGAGGTGTTCAAGACCCGCACGGAGGCCATCTCCGTCCATGTCCATGAGATCGGCCTGCTGGCCAAGAGCCTCCGGCCCCTGCCGGAGAAGTTCCACGGCCTCACCGACACGGACCAGCGGTACCGCCGCCGGTATGTGGACCTGATCATGAACCCGGATTCCCGCCGGGTCTTTGAACTGCGCACCCGGTTCATCAGCCATGTGCGCCGGTATCTGGACAGCCGGGGCTACCTGGAGGTGGAGACCCCCGTCCTGGGCACCATCCAGGGCGGCGCCGCCGCGCGGCCCTTCGTCACCCACCACAACACCCTGGACCTGGACATGTACATGCGCATCGCCACGGAGCTCAATCTGAAGCGGCTCATCGTGGGCGGCATGGAGCGGGTCTATGAGATCGGCCGCATCTTCCGCAACGAGGGCATGGACACCAAGCACAATCCCGAGTTCACTACCCTGGAGATGTATGAGAGCTACGCCAACTTCGAGACCATGATGGACTATGTGGAGGGTATCCTGTCTTCCGCCGCCATGGAGCTTCGGGGCACCTATGAACTGGAGTGGGGCGGAAACGCCATCAACATGGCCCCCGGCTGGCGCCGGCTCACCATGGTGGACGCGGTGAAGGAATACGCCGGGGTGGATTTCGGCGCCATCAGCGATGACGCCGCCGCCGTGGCCGCCGCCAAGGCCGCCGGGGTGGATATGGACAAGAAGGAGCCCACCTGGGGCAACGCCCTCTATGAGACCTTCGACCAGAAGGTGGAGGAGAAGCTCATCCAGCCCACCTTCATCACCATGTACCCGGTGGAGGTGTCGCCCCTGGCCAAGCGCAGCCCAGAGGACGGCCGACTCACCGAGCGGTTCGAGGCGTTCATCAATGCCTGCGAGATGGGCAACGCTTTCTCGGAGCTGAACGATCCCCTGGACCAGCGGCTCCGCTTCGAGGCCCAGATGGCCCTGAAGGCCAAGGGCGACGAGGAGGCCAACGACATGGACACGGACTTCTGCGAGGCCCTGGAATACGGCATGCCGCCCACCGGCGGACTGGGCATGGGCATCGATAGGGCGGTCATGCTCCTGGCCGGCGTGGACACCATCCGCGATGTGATACTCTTCCCCACGATGAAGCCCACGGACTGAAAAACCGCGTGTTTGCGGGGGAGCGAGGGTATATACCAAACAAGGCTTGTCCGATAAGTTCGGACAGGCCTTGTGCTTTGTATCAGGAGGCGGTTTGCGGCATCACTATCTTGCCAGACCAGGCTTTATCGTGCTATATTAATAAAGAAGACGGATCCCTCTGCCGGGACGCCAAGCGTATGATGGGCTACTTCCGCCGGGCTGCCGCCCGCGCCCACGCCGCCTCAGAGAAAGGAAGCGGAACGATGCTTAAAATATCTGTTTGTGATGATGAGGCCGAGGAGAGGAAAAAGATCGCGGATAATCTCCGGGTCTACGCTGCGGCACATGGTGAGCATGGCGTCGAATTTGACGTATATTCGTCTGCGCTTGAAATGCTGGAAGCATTTGACAAAACAGGCGGTCCTGATATTGCTCTTTTGGATATTTGTATGCCAGACATGCTGGGAACAGAATTGGCACGGGATATTCTGCGCTTCAGTGAAAATACCGACATCGTCTTTCTGACGACCAGCTCGGACTACGCGGTCGACGCCTTTTCCATACATGCCGCAGACTATATCTGCAAGCCTTACACGCAGGAACAATTTGACGCGGCCTTAGACCGGGTCATTGCCAAGCGTGAGCAAAGAACGTGGATCCTTCTCCGCTGCGAGGGAGAACTGCACCGCATCGCGCTGGAAGATATTTTGTACGTAGAGACCAGAGACAAACAACGTGTGTTTTCCCTGGCCTCCGGGAAAAAGCTTTCTGTGTGGTCATTGCCAACGCAGCTTCAGGAATCTATTATGGGCAAAAAAGGCATGACCATGTGCGGGAGTTCTTTTATCGTCAATCTGAATCATGTTCGCTGCTTTTCCGGTGCGGATCTGCTCATGGATGATGAGACACTCATCCCTGTTCCAAGGAGGTGCCGCTCCGAGCTGAAGCAGGCGTATTTTGAGTTTTACTTAAAGGAGGCAGTAAACTGATGCCGGCGATTCAGATAATCATGATCGCCTTTTTTGTCAGCTTGTTGTTTTTTGCAACACATCTGACGGCAGGACTTTTGCTGCAGGAGAGAAAATACCCGGTAAAAAAGACGGCGCTGCTGTGGGGGTCGGCGGGGATTTTCCTTTTTCTGGATTGCTGCGCCAGCTTTCTTCTTCTGTCAAAGCCATGGAGGATGCCGGCTGCTTTGACGTTTTCGTATCTGTACTTTTGGGGAATTTATACATATGTGTCAGCAGACGGATTTTGGAAGAAGTGCTATCTTTGGATCACATATGGCTGTGCGTTCTGCATTTCGCTGTCCATTTCATTTTTGGGATGTTATGTGCTTGTGCCGAACGGCTCAGAGACGTTTGTATACTTTATGCGAGGTGTGGTCTATGGCGTTATTTGTTTTGCGCTTTCATTTGTGTATTATAAATACGGCAGACCGATCATTCGCGAGATCAGCGGATTTCGTACAAAAAACTGGATATCGCTGAGCATCGTCTCCATAATATATTTTTTCGCGTTCGTGATACTTTTGTCAAAGATCAGTGCAGACAACGGGATCAATTCAAACACCCTGCTCCTCTTCTCCCTGCTCGTGTGTTCTTTTGCCGTAGCGAACATCCTGATGATCAGCAGCATCCATCAGATGCGCAAGGAGGCAAGGGACGAATTGGTAAAGCAAAACGTTGAGTACCTGATGTCCTATATGGAAAATGCGCGGAAAACTGAGCAAGAGAACCGGCGGATCCGTCACGATCTGCGCCATCACGATGAGCAGATCGCGGCAATGGCCCGGGAGGGCAACACAGAGGGGATCTTAGCGTATTTGGGGCAGAACAAAGAGGCGCCAGAACGTTTTCCCGCGTGGTGTCCGAACGTCACGGTCAACGGCATCCTGAGCTCTTACGGGGGGAAGGCAAAAGAGGCGGGCGTGGGATTTCATGCGCAAGCGGATACTCCAGCCCAGTCGCCAGTCTCCGATGTGGATCTTGTGGCGATCCTCGCCAACCTTCTGGAAAACGCGCTGAATGCCTGCGTTGCGCGGAAAAGCGCCGGTCCTATTCAGGTCCATGTCAGAAATGTAGGGAATAAAATGGTGATCGCCGTCAGCAATCCCTGCGGCGCGGATATGAAGCTGGAAAACGGGCTGCCGGCCGCGCGGGGCATCGGGATCGACAGCATCATTTCCTCCTCTGTCAAGTATCATGGGGAGATCAACTATACGATCCAGGAGGGCATTTGTACTGCCTGTGTGATCCTCAATCCGTAGTCGAAAGACCTCTGATGATGTCAGAGCCTTGCAAGCGAGGCTCCTCCATCGGTCAGAGGCCTTTCTCCTTCTCCCCATGCGGCCCATTTCATTGGGCTAGCATGGGGGCTGTTTCATACTGTTTTCAAGTTTTGAAAGCCGCCTTCGGGCGGCTTTTTCTTATCTGCCTGCGACCAATTTCGGAATCAAAACGACCAATTTCGATATTCTTCCCGATCCTAAGTGTTGCTATGCTATAATTTTTTAATTATTTAAAGAGTTATGGAAAAGAGCGAAGATCCGCTCGACATGGATGATCGTTATAAAGATCATAGATCGATCTATTCTGGAGGTAAGACCGTGAACAAGCAGGGTGAGATGCGGATCAAAAATGTGAACAAAACGGTCATGGAAGTGTTTGAGGTCACGGGTTTTTCAGACATTTTAACGATCGAGTGAGGTAATAGATATGGTGAGCAGCCGCAGTGAAAACTTCATCCTGTCCGCGAAGACGATCGACACAGTATCCGGGATATGCGTGCAGGCGCTTACGGAAGCGGGAGCGGATAAAAAGGATATCATCCGCATCCGCCTGTCCCTGGAGGAGATCCTGGGCGTCTGGCTTGGATCTTTGGAGGGCGCTTCGGTCCATGTGGACTGCGGACAGAGATTTGGACGGGCGTTTTTGAAAGTAAGCGTGGATGGCCCGACTATGGACGCGTGGGATAACGAGGAATTGGTTCTCAGCGGCCGCATGCTCTCCCAGGCAGGGCTGTCGTTTACATACGCTTATAAGAACGGGAAGAACTGTCTGGTCTGCAATCCCAAGAAGAAAAAATCGTCTATGGGACAGCTGGCTTTTCTCTTGGGCGCGGTTTTCCTGGCAGCGTTCCTGGGTTTCGCCATGAGGCGGGCCCCGGCCATGCAGACAGCGGCCCTTTCGGTCACGGAGCCCCTGTTCAATATGATCCTGGGGGCGCTCCGGGCGGTCTCGTCCCCGCTGGTGTTCCTGGCTGTCTGCTGCGGGATCGTGAGTATCGGCGATCTGACGATGGTAGGCAGAGTGGGCAAAAAACTGATCTTCAGAATGGTCGCGGGGACATTCGTTTTAGCGGTGGTCATGGCATTTGCGGGCTGCCTGCTGTTCCCGATCGCCGCGGAAGCGGAAAGTGGGATCACCGGCAATTATTCGGCGATCTATCAGATGGTGCTGGAGATCGTGCCCTCGGACATCGTCTCGCCGTTTTTGAACGGAAACGCGCTGCAGCTGGTGTTTCTGGGTATCTGCGTGGGAGCCGCCCTTTTGATCCTGGGCGATCGGGTATCGGCGGCCCAGACTACCCTGCTGCAGGTGAACGAGGCTGTACAGTTCCTGATGAGCGTGCTGGGAAAGATCATTCCGCTGTTCGTGTTTTTATGCCTGTTCAACCTTATCCTGTCCGATTTTGACAGCGGGATCTCAAGCCTGTTCAAAGTGTTTTTGATCACAGTACCGGTGTGTTTTGTCCTGACACTGTTTTATGTGTTTGTGGCGGCGATGAAGCTGAAGGTCAGCCCTGCCCTTCTGATAAGGAAAATGCTGCCGACTTTTCTGATCGCCCTGACGACAGCTTCCTCGGCTGCCGCCCTGGCGACGAATTTGGAGACATGCGTGAAGGAACTGGGCATCCCGAAAAAGGTGGCGGATTTTGGCATCCCGCTGGGACAGGTCCTTTACAAGCCGGGCTTTGTGGTGGGTCTTTTTTCCCTGGCCCTGTGCATGGCGGAGTCCTATGGCATTCCCATCACGCCGATGTTCCTCTTTATGTCGGTCTTGACGACAGGGCTTCTGTCCATGGCGCTGCCGCCGATCCCCGGCGGGGCCCTATCCGTGTTTACGGTCATGTTTGCACAGCTTGGCATTCCCAGTGAGGCGCTGGCCCTGGCGGTCGCGGCCAATGGGATATTGGACTTCTTTATGACGGCGGCGGGCGTGGCCTGCCTGCAGGTGCAGGTGACGCTCGCGGCGGACAATGTTGGGATGCTTGACGAAAATAAGCTGAAAAGGAGCATGTCATGATGAAAAATAAAAAATTCTGGCTTTGCCTGTCCGTGATGATCCTTCTTATATGCCTGCTCCTTGGCGGCTGCGGGAAAAGCGACGACGGGAAAAGCGGCGGGGAGACCGAGCAGATAACCGATATCCGCCAGCTGGACGGACAGGCCATCGGCGTGATGACCGGCTCCAGCTTTGATGTGCTCACCGACGAGTTCATCGAGAACGCGGACAAGCAGTATTATGACAAGGTCCCGGATCTGGCCTTGGCGGTGGAACAGGGGAAGATCGCCGGTTTTTTGATGGACGAACCTATCGCCCGTACACTGTGCCTGGAAAACCCGGCGGTGACCTATCTGCCCGATAAGCTGGTGGAAGAGAGCTACGCCGCCGCTTTTGCAAAGACCGAGCGCGGCGCGGCGCTGCGGGACGAGTATAACGAGTTTTTGGCGCAGATCAAGGCGGACGGCACCTTGGAGGAGATCGACGACATTTGGCTGGGCGCCGACGAGAGCAAAAAGGTGGTGGAGGACTGGACAGCCTTCCCGGCGGACAACGGCGTCATCCGCATGGCGGAAAAAACGGACGTGGCGCCCTTCTGCTATATCAAGGACGGCAATATCGTCGGGTACGACGTAGATATCATGGTCCGTTTCTGCAAGGCCCGGGGCTATGCTCTGGAAGTGACTGGCGTGGAGCTGGCGTCTATTTTCGCGGGCCTTGGCACCGGTGCGTATGACGTATCGGCCACCGGCCTGACCGTGACGGAGGAACGGGCGGAAAGCGTGAATTTCGCCGAGCCGAGCTACACCGGCGGCGTAGTGGCGGTGGTAGCCAACCGGGGACAAAGCCAGGCCCGCTTCCAGACGCTCCAGGATTTTTCCGGTGCAACAGTGGGATTGGTGACAGGTACCATTGGTGACCAGCTTGTGGACGCTGTGGTCAGCGGCTGCGAATATCAGTATTACGATGATATTTCCGCGCTGCTTCTGGCGCTGCAGTCGGGCACGGTGGACGCCGCAGTGGCCGATATGCCCGTGGCCCAGCTGGCGGTGGCCAGGCAGCCGGATCTGGCCATATTCCCCGAGACAGTGACGCCGGACACCTACGGCCTGGGTCTGCAAAAGGACAGCCCCCTGACGGATAAGATAAGCGCCATCATCGAGCGATATACGGAAGACGGTACGCTGGACGCCCTGCGGGAGAAATGGCTGGGCGCTGACGACAGCAAAAAGACCATCGACGTGGGCGAGTATGACGCGCCCAACGGCACCCTGCGCTATGTCCATGACTCTGCGCTGGAGCCTATGAGCTATGTGGGCGGGAACGGCCAGTCCCTGGGCTATGAGGTGGAGCTGGTCTCGCTCATCGCCAAGGAGCTGGGGATGGAGCTGGAGATCACCCAGGGCTCTTTCAATTCGCTGATCCAGATGCTCGGCAGCGGCCGGGCGGATATCGTGTCCGGCGCCATGAGCATCACCGATGAGAGGAAGCAGAGCATCGATTTCCCCACCACCCATTATGTGGGCGGCCTGACGTTCGTTGTCCGGGGCGAGGATATGGGCGTGGGCGCGGCCGCAGAAGAGGATGAAACGGGCTTCTGGGCTGGGCTCAAAAACAGCTTTTACAAGAACTTCATCCAGGAAAACCGGTGGCAGATGATCCTCTCCGGCCTGGCCGTCACGTTCATCATATCGATCTTCTCGGCGCTGTTCGGCACGGTGCTGGGCTTTGGCCTGTGCCTGCTGCGCCGCAGCCATAACAAGGTAGCCTCCGGCATCACGGCGGCCTTTGTCCGGCTTATACAGGGCGTCCCGGTGCTGGTGCTGCTGATGGTGCTGTTCTACGTGGTCTTCGCCGGGGCGAGGCTGGACGGGATCGTCGTGGCCATCATCGGCTTCACCATCAACTTCGGCGTCTATGTCTCCGAGATGATCCGCACCGGCATCGACGCCGTGGACGTGGGCCAGTGGGAGGCGGCGTCCGCCATGGGCTTCGGCCGGGTCAAGACCTTTACGAAGATCATCGCGCCCCAGGCGGCGCGGCATATCCTGCCGGTATACAAGGGCGAATTCATTTCCATGGTGAAGATGACGTCCGTGGTGGGGTATATCGCGGTGCAGGACCTGACCAAGGTGACCGACCTCATCCGCAGCCGGACGTTTGAGGCGTTCTTCCCGCTGATACTGACGGCGGTACTGTATTTCCTGCTGGCGTGGTGCCTGACCTCGCTGCTGGGACTGGTGGAGAGGAAGATCGATCCCCGCCGCCGGCGCCGGAAACCGAAGGGCGTGGACAGGAGCGTTGCCATTCCGGATGCCCCGGAAGAGGCGAAGGCCGCGCAAAACGGGGGACCGGTCATCACGGTTTCCCATTTGAAGAAGGTATATCCCAACGCGACGCCCCTGAAGGACGTGAACGCTGTCATAAACCAGGGGGACGTCATCTCCATCATCGGACCTTCCGGTACGGGCAAGAGCACCTTCCTGCGCTGCATCAACCGGCTGGAAACGCCGACGGAAGGCGAGATCCAGGTGTTCGGCCAGCCGGTGACCGGCGTGAAGCCGGCGCAGCTTGGCGCCGTGCGCCGCCGGATGGGTATGGTGTTCCAGAGCTTCAACCTGTTTGCCCACCTGACGGTGATCGAGAATATCATGCTGGGGCCGGTGGAGCTGCTGGGCTGCACCCGGCAGGAGGCCTATGAACGGGGCATGCGCCTGCTGGCCAAGGTGGGCCTGGCGGAAAAGGGGCTCAACTATCCGGATGAGCTCTCCGGCGGCCAGAAGCAGCGTGTCGCCATTGCCCGCACCCTGGGGATGCAGCCGGAGATCGTGCTCTTCGACGAGCCGACCAGCGCGCTGGACCCCACCATGGTGGGAGAGGTGCTGGCGGTCATCCGCAGTCTGGCCGAGCAGGGACTGACCATGCTCATCGTCACCCATGAGATGAAGTTTGCCCATGATGTATCCACGCGGGTATTTTACATGGACGAAGGTATCGTCTACGAGGAGGGGGCGCCGGAGCAGGTGTTCGATCGGCCGAAGACCGACCGCTGCCGGGCGTTCGTCCACCGCCTGAAGACCCTCCATCTGGACATAGACTCCAAGGGGTTCGACTTTATCGGCGCGGCGAGCGACATCGACCGTTTTGCCCGAAAGCAGCTGCTGGGCGCGCCGCAGTCGCTGAAGTATCAGCAGATATTTGAGGAGCTGTGCGTGACGAGCATCCTGCCGACCCTGCCGGACGAGGGGTGCGGTCTGAGCTTCGACGCCCTTTGCAGCGAAGACGGGAGCGAATGCGAGGCCGTCATCCGCTGGAGCGGGGCAAAGTTCGACCCGCTGACGCAGGGAGATGAGCTGAGCGCGACGCTGGCTCTCAGCCGGACCAAGAGCAGCGCCCACGCCTATGCCGGCGGGGTCAACACGGTGACCATCGTATTCTAATTTTTAAATGAGGAACCGCTATGGAAAACGTGGAAGCAAGATATGACCTGACTGGGCCTGGCATCGACGACGCCGGGGAGGCGGCTTACAGCTTCCTCACGGCGGAGAAGGTGGAGCGGAAAGACGCCCTGCGGGTGCGGCTGGCCCTGGAGGAGGCGCTGCTGCGGTACCGGGACGAGGGGACGGCGGAGGGGTTCACTTTGCGCTGCCGCCGGCGCTTTCGCGCCCCGCGGGTGGAGCTTTCCCTGTCCGGTCCGTCCCTGGACCCCTTTTCGGAGGAGGACCAGCCCGACAGCGGTGCGCTGACGGGCATGATGGCCCAGATGGGGCTGGCGCCCCTGTGGCAGTACAAGGACGGGGCGAACCGCATCCTCTTTACCCCCAAGCGGAAAAAACACTCCCTCATGGGCTCCCTGGCCATCGCCCTGGTGCTGGCGGTGGCGCTGGGCTATCTGTGCCGGCTCCTGCCGGAGGCGGCCCGCCTCGCGCTTTCGGATAAGCTGGTCTCGCCCCTTTTCAACACCTTCATGGGCTTGCTCACCGCCATATCCGGCCCCATGATATTCCTGTCGGTGACCTGGGGCATCTGCTGCATGGGGGACGTGGCCTCCTTCGGCCGGATCGGCAAGCGGTTGATCGCCAAGCTGATCCTTCTCACCGTCATATTGGGGATCATCGCGGGTGCGGCCGTGCTGCCCTTCTTCCCCCTGGCCGCGGGGGGCGGCCAGGCCTTCGACCCATCGGAGCTGATGGACATGGTGCTGGACATCGTGCCGGCCAACTTTTTCACCCCCTTCACGGAGGGAAATCCCCTGCAGATCATCTTCGTAGCGGTGCTCATCGGTATAGCGCTGCTGCTTTTGGGAGAGAAGGTCTCCGTGGCGGCCACATTCATAGAGCAGTCCAACTACGTGGTGCAGCTCATCATGGAGGCGGTGAGCTCTCTGGTGCCTGTGTTCGTGTTCGGCAGCGTCTTCAAGATGTTCCTGGGAGACGGGTTCCGGCTCCTGGTCCGGTCCTATAAGCTCCTCCCCGTCATAGTCCTGGGCACGGCGGTGATGATGGCGTGCAGCCTCGCGCTGGTGTGTGTCCGGTGGAAAGTCGGGCCCATGACGGTGCTGAAAAAGACCATGCCCACCTTCCTCATCGGCCTGAGCACAGCGTCCTCTGTGGCTGCCTTTCCCACCAACCAGGAGTGCTGCGAACGGCAGCTGGGCATACACGAGAAGATCACCCGCTTCGGCATCCCCCTGGGGCAGGTCATATACATGCCCGGCGCGGTGGTGATGTTTCTGGTCGCCAGCCTGTGCATGGCGGAGATATACGGCGTGGCTATCACGCCGGCGTGGCTGCTGACGGCGCTGTTCATCTGTGTGATGCTGGCCATCGCGGCGCCGCCCGTGCCAGGGTCGGCGCTGACATGCTACACGCTGCTGTTTACCCAGCTGGGCATACCCATGGAGGCGGTGGCCATTATAACGGCCCTGAACGTGATATTGGAGTTCATCGCCACATCGTCGGACCTGTTCTGTCTGCAGATGGCGCTGACGGACCTGGGCGGCTCGCTGGATATGCTGGACATGGACGCCCTGCGGAGCAAGACTTGAAAATAGCGTAAAGACAAACATATCAAAAAAGAGAGCGAGGTACGAGGATCGATGCTATCACTGGAAAAAATATTTCATGTAAAGGAAGCCGGCTCTACAGGGAAGACGGAAATTCTGGCAGGCGTCACGACCTTTATGACCATGGCGTATATCCTCATGGTCAATTCCAGCATGTTTGCGGAGCTTCCGGGGGTGTCCTATAACGCGATCTATATCGCGACGGCGATCTCCGCCTGTATCGGGACGGTGCTGATAGGCCTTCTGGCGAATATCCCGCTGGCGCAGGCGTCCGCCATGGGCGCCAATGCCTTTTTTGTCTATACGGTGTGCTTCGGCTTTGGGCTCAGCTATGCCAATGCCCTGGTACTCGTTCTGCTGGACGGCATCCTGTTCATCCTGCTCACGGTGACGGGACTGCGAAAGAAAGTGTTTGAGGCGATACCGACGCCGGTGAGGGTGTCGATCCCCGCGGGCGTGGGGCTGTTCATCGCCTTCATCGGGCTGAAGGATTCCGGGATCGTGGTGGCGGATCCGTCCACCTATGTAGGTCTTGCCTCCTTCAACCTTCTCTCCGGAAATGTGGCGTGGAAGGACATCATGCCCATGCTTATCACGATCGCCGCTTTGGTCGCGATCGCGGTCCTGACATGCAAGCGGGTAAAGGGCGCTGTGCTCTGGGGGATCCTGGGAGGAACGGCGCTGTATTACCTTCTCGGTCTTACGGTACCCGGATTTTATGGCGGGGGGGGGGTCACAGATAGTCTGAGTTTTAACCCGCTCGCGGCATTTGGGGACTTTGGCAGACATGCCTTCGGCAAGGTCTTTACGGAGGGCTTTGATTTTTCGCCCTATTTGGCCGATCACAGCAAAATGGAGCTTGCCGTCTTGATCATAACGACGGCGCTGGCGTTCTGTCTGGTGGATATGTTTGATACCATCGGCACCCTGTATGGAGCCTGTGCCAGGGGCAATCTTCTGACCGAAGAGGGGGAAGTGCCCAACATGGACAAGGCGATGCTCGCCGACGCCATAGCCACCACGTGCGGCGCGATCTGCGGCACCTCCACGGTGAGCTCTTATGTGGAGGCCTCCACAGGCATCGCGGAGGGCGGAAAGACAGGCATGGCCGCCATGGTGACGGGGGCGCTGTTCTTTGTCAGCATGTTTTTGAGCCCCATCGCGAAGCTGGTGCCGGGATGCGCGACAGCGGCGGCGCTCATCTATGTGGGGATCATGATGATGAACTGCGCCAGAAATATAGACTGGCTGAAAACAGAGGAGGCGGTCCCGGCATTTCTGACCTTGGCGATGATGCCCATGACCTACAATATCTCTTACGGCATCGCCTTCGGCGTGATCTCCTATACGCTTATCAGCGTGTTTACCGGAAAGGCTAGAAACGTAAAAGCGGGGACATGGGTGATCGCAGCGCTCTTTTCCGTCATGTTCTTTGTGACGCATTGAGAACCGTCACGAAAGAATAAGGAGGAATCACGATGGAACATGACTATGGAATCGAGCGCAGGCTGGCCCAATGCGCGCCGGAGCTGCACAGCCGGTATCGGGACTGCGTGGTGGTCTCGCAGAAAATGCTCAGCCGGTATGAGAACTACTTTCCCGACTTTACCGATCATACGGTTCTGCATTCCCTGGATATCCTGGATTTTTGTAATCAGCTCATTGGCGGCCAGGTCGGGAAGCTCACGGCGGAGGACCTGTATGTGCTGCTGATGGGCGCGCTGTTCCATGATATCGGCATGGGCGTGTCCGTATCGGACTTCGAGGAATTCCGGAAGGTGCTGGGATTTCCGGAGCCGGCGGATGAGACGGCGCTGGCCTGGGCTGTACGGGACCACCACCAGGAACTGTCCGGACTGTACCTAAAAAAGTATTGGCACTTGATGGATCTCCCCACGGAGGCCTACGCAACGGCTGTGATCCAGGTCTGCCGTGGGCACCGGAAGACAGACCTTTTGGATACGAAGGACTACCCGCCCCAGTTCGAGGTGGAGCCAGGAAAAACGGTGAGCCTGCCCTATTTGGCAGCACTGATCTGTCTGGCGGATGAACTGGACATCGCCGCCGACCGCAATATCAGTTTCCTGTATGATGTGGAGAGGATGCCCAGCGCCAGGGACCGCCAGGAATTCCACAAGCATATGGCTATCCGCCGTGTGGAGCTGACGCCGGACCGGGTGGTGGTCCACGCCTGGACAGAGGACCCGGAGGTCCGAGTGGGCGTACAAGATGTAACCGACAAGCTTCGTGACAAGCTGCTGCTGTGCCGCCGGGTGGCGGCGGAGCGCTCCTCCTTTGTCATCACGCAATCTGACGTAGTATTGCGTATGGAGAAGCCGGAGGAGACGGAGCTATGAAAGTGTTGGACCGTCTGTTTCACCTGTCGGACTACCATACCACCGTTCGGCGGGAGCTGCTGGGAGCGCTGACGTCCTTTTTCTCGGTGGCGTATATCCTGTTCGTCACGCCAAGCTATCTGTCCATGACAGGTATGGACTATACCGGCGTCCTGCTGGCCACCTGTGTGTCCTCGGCGCTGGCCTGTTTTCTGTCCGCCGCCTTTGATCTGCCCTTCATGCTGGCCCCCGGGGTGGGTCTCAACGCGTTTTTCACCTATACCCTCTGCCTTACCATGGGCTATACCTGGGCCCAGGCGCTGGCGGTGGTGAGCCTGTCCGGGATAGCGTATCTGGTGATCAGCCTGACGCCTCTGCGGGATCAGATGATCTCCTGTATCCCGCCCAGCATGAAGAACGCCATCAGCGCGGGTCTGGGGCTGTTCATTGCCCTCATCGGGCTGTTGAATTCCGGCATCGTCCAGGCGCAGGACGGCGCGCTGCTGCTGGGGGATATCGGCGCCCCGGCCACCTTCCTGGCCATTCTGGGCCTGCTGATCACGGGCGTGCTGATGGCCTGGAAGGTGAAGGGCGCCCTGCTCATCGGCATCGTGGCGACCACGCTGCTGGGGTTCCCTCTGGGGGTGACGCAGGCGCCGGAGTCCATGAGGCTGGACCTCGCCGCCCTGCGGCCGCTGCTGCTGTCTGCTGACTTCAGCGGGGTGTTCTCTCTGGGGATATTGCCCTTGATCACAGCCGTCGTCACCTTTACCATGTGCCTGTGCTTTGACACCCTGGGGGCGCTGATCTGCATTGCCGGAGCGGGAGACCTGCTGGACGAAAAGGGCGGTCTGGGCCGGTACAGCCGGGGCATGACGGCGGTGGCCCTGTCCACCGCTGTGGCGCCGCTACTGGGCGCGCCTGCCATCGGTATCCCGGTGGAGGGCTCCACCGGCGTGGCGGACGGGGCCCGGACGGGGCTGTATACCGCCGCCACCGGCGTGCTGTTTTTGGCCGCCATCCTGCTGGCCCCCATCGCGGGGATGATCCCCGGGGCGGCTACCTCGCCGGCCCTTGTGCTGATCGGGATGCTGATGATCCACAACGCCACCAACATTTACTGGCATCAGGTGGAGATCGCCCTGCCCTGTTTTCTCACGATGATCATGATCCCCTTCACCTATTCTGTGGCGGACGGTATCGGCGTTGGCTTCATCTCCTACACCGCCATCAGCCTGGTCAGCGGGAAAGGGAAGAAGATCCCCCCGGTCACCTATATCCTGACCGCCATGTTCGTGGTCATGTACGTCCTTTCGGCGATCTAGGGGGTGAGAGAGATGAAACAACTGGACCGATTCTTCCGCCTGTCCCAGCGGGGCACGACCATAGGCCGGGAGATCCTGGGCGGGTGCACCACATTCTGCTCCGCGGCATACCTGATCCTGGTCATCCCGAACCTGCTTTCCGGCGCGGGCATGGACGTCAATGAGGTCATGACGGCCACCTGTCTGATCGCCGCTCTGGGAAGCATCCTATTCGGACTGGTGTCCAACCTGCCCTTCGCGCTGGTTCCCGGACTGGGATTTCCCACGCTGTTCACCTATACCCTCTGCCAAGGGTATGGCTGCACCTGGCAGCAGGGCCTGGCCCTGGTGCTGCTGTCCGGCGTGCTGTTTCTGGCTTTGGCGCTCAGCCCTTTGCGGCAGCGGCTGAACGACGCGCTGCCCATGCCCTTCAAGTTTGCCCTGTCCGCCGGGTTGGGGCTGCTTCTCACGCTCTCCGGGCTCATCAACGCGGGGCTTATCACCGCGGATGAGAACATCGTGGATATGGGTGCGCTGACCGCCCCAGGGCCTTTGCTGGCGCTGCTCGGTATCTTCATCACAGCCGTGCTGGTGATGAAAAAAGTACCCGGCGCGCTCATGATAGGTGTCGCGGTGACGACATTGCTGGGCATCCCGCTGGGAGTGACCGTCCTGCCCCAAAGTCTGACGGCCGCCCCGAAACTGTCTCTCGCTCCGCTGAAGCCGGACTTCACCGGCCTTTTGGCCCTGGGTCCCATCCCGCTCATCTCCGCGCTGCTCTCCCTGGTGGTGGCGCAGCATTTTGACGTTTTGGGCACCCTTCAAGGCGTGGCGGGCGATACCAAGCTGACGGACACGACCGGCGATCTCGCCGGGCAGAAGGAAGCGTTTCTTTGCTGCGGGGCCGCCACCTGCGCCGGTGCGGTGCTGGGGGTCACCAATGTGATCGTCGTGGCGGAATCCGCCACCGGCATTCGGGAGGGCGCCCGCACGGGCCTTTCCGCTGTAGTGACCGGCCTGCTCTTCCTCGTCGTGATCCCGTTCACGCCCCTGGTGGGGATGGTGTCCGGCGCTGCGCTGGCCGCTCCCCTGGTCTTGGTGGGTATGTTCATGATGAGCGGCATCACGCAGATCACCTGGAAGCATACAGAGATATCTCTGCCCTGTTTTCTGATGATCGTTGGAATGCCCTTTACGTTTTCCATCACGACCGGCGTCATGCTGGGGGTAGTTTCCTATGTGGTGGTGATGGTGTGCCGGAAACGGGCCGCGCTGGTGGACCCGGCGCTCTATTTTCTGGCCGCCGTATTTGTTCTCAACGCCGCGCTGGGCGTGATTTGACGTCGAAAGACCTCTGAAGACGATGGGGACCCGCTTGCGGGTCCCCATTCGTCGGTCAGAGGTCTTTCTCCTTTTTCCCACGGGAGCCCTATAATTTGCTTTGAAGATTCGAGGTCCTGGCAAGCCAGGCCCCCTCATCGGTCAAAGCTCTTCTTCCTTTTCCGAAACAGGTCACGCTCATATTTGCCCTGGCCATATGTGGCGGCACGTTTGCCTGCTTTAGCGCAGGCAGGGGAGAAGTATGCCTTGACAGTTCAGGAGGCCGCGGCATTCTTTCAGATAGGGGAGAACAAACTGGCGGCTCATAAGCGAGGATAAAGAGGCAGACTTTATACTGTGGAATGAGAACAGGCCACAGATAAAGAGAACGAAGTTTGAGGACTACCTGGATAAGCAGAATGTCATTTTAATTGCTATAGAAGCTCTTTTATGATACTATGGATTGAACGGATCAAGTCTTGGAAGCCTTTGGGCCTATGGCGAAAAATGGTAAAAGAATGCATAGATGAGGTTGACAAGGTGATGACATGGAAGTATGCTTTGACAGACAGACAGACAGACAGACAGACAGACAGACAGACAGACAGACAGACAGACAGACAGACAGACAGACAGACAG
>CANRNF010000026.1 GCA_947631865.1 uncultured Oscillospiraceae bacterium
TGCGCCACTCCGCTTAAATCTTATTTCCTACTCAGGGGCGTTTCTTTTCTCTGTCCACTTTTTATGGGGCGGTACAAATAACAGGGGTTTCTTACAATTAGGTGAAAAGGACATGGCGCACGCCATGTCCTTTTCAAATCTTGGCAAAGATTGCGCTATTTGATACAATGCAACGCTTTTGGGAGGAGCGTTGCATTTACCGTATCAGCGTTGCATTTTGCTTTGAGCGTTGCACTCATCTGCACAACAACGAAAAACCTGCTCTATCAGCCGGGGCTGCGCACCGCTGGCCTGGCCTTGTCTTAAACTCTATTTTTCTCCAGCAGCGCCATCACCTGTTCCCGCTCTGGCATGGAGCGGATGGCGCCCTTTTTCGTGGTGACGAGATAGGCCGCCGCGTTGGCGAAACGCAGCATCTCCGTGAGCTGTTTCGCCGTCAGGCCTTGCAGGCCGTTTTCCAGCACGAAGTGCAGCACCGAGGCGCAGAAGGTGTCCCCCGCGCCGGTGGTCTCAATGGTGCCGCCCAGCCGGAAGGCCGGGACGAACACCCGCTCTCCGCCGGCGTAGGCATAGCTGCCGTCGGCCCCGGCGGTGACGCACAGCAGCCGGATGTTGGGGTATTCCTCCAGGAGCATGGCCGCCCCGGCGTCAAAGTCGGTTTGACCGGTCATGAACGCCAGCTCGTTGTCCGCGATCTTCACCACGTCCGCCTGGGCAAGGCCCCAGGCGATCATGGCCTTGGCCACGTACATGTCCCGCCACAGGGGCGGGCGCAGGTTGGGGTCGAAGGAAATCACCGCTCCCGCTTTGCGCGCCAGGGCCACCGCCTT
This sequence comes from uncultured Oscillospiraceae bacterium, assembly GCA_947631865.1. Taxonomy (GTDB): domain Bacteria; phylum Bacillota; class Clostridia; order Oscillospirales; family Oscillospiraceae; genus CAJOIG01. The sequence continues at coordinate 831 of CANRNF010000026.1, forward strand.
CACCGTGGCGGCCCGGACCGGCTCGCTGGTCAGGGACAGCGTGCCAAAATGGAAGATCTTTGCGTTCTCTATGAGACGCGCAGGCACCTCCCCGGGCTCCAGCATCATGTCCGCGCCCGGGTCCCGGTAGAAGGAGAAGTCCCTGTCCCCGTCCGGGGCCGTCTGGACGAAGGCCAGGGTGGTATGTACGCGCTCGTCCTCCGCCAGGGCCGCCATGTCGATGCCGGCGTCCAGGCCTGTCCGGCGCAGCATGCGCCCGAAGCCGTCATTGCCCACCTTGCCGATGAAGGCGGTCTTACGGCCCAGCTTCTGCAGCATGGCCAGCACGTTGCAGGGCGCGCCGCCGGGGTTGGCCTCAAAGAGGGGGTTGCCCTGGCCGCTCACGCCGCTCTCCGTGAAGTCGATGAGCATCTCGCCCAGGGCCGCCACGTCATACATCCGCTCCATCCTCACGCCTCCTTGTCAAGGTCCAGCTCGTATTTCTCCACGTCCACCAGCACCGCGCCGCCCTCGGCCTGGAAGCTGATAGAATCCGCCGTCTCCGGTGTGTAGATGATAAAGGTGGCCGCCTGCTCCCCGTCGTTGACGAACAGCTCCAGGCTGTGCCTATCCATCACCAGCCGCAGCTTGATCTCCCCGTTCCGAGGCCGGACCTGAAACTCCCGCACGTGGACCACGTCGTAGCGGATGCCGCAGCGGCTCCGGTCCACGCGCAGCACGTTCATCTCCGGCTTATAGCGAATATAGGTCACGTGCTCCCCGTCCTTGGCCACGTTCAGTCGAAAGGCATGGTAGGCGTTCCCCACCGGGCGGACGGTGACGGTCATATCCAGGATGCGGCCGCTGACCCCCGGCAGATTCGTCTCGCCGGTGATGAGCACGTCGCTGTAGGCCACCCGGTGGCCATGGTAATGCTCCAGCTCCCGCACCGGGTTCTGGATGAGCCGGCCATTTCGGATGGTGAGCTCCCTGGGCAGGGTCATCTCGCCGAAGATACGGGCGTTCAGGGGCTGGCAGTTGGAGGTGGCCCAGTTCTGCATCCAGGCGATCATGACCCGCCGCCCGTCATAGGTCTCCATGGTCTGGGCGGCGTAGAAGTCGATGCCGTAGTCGATGGACTGTACCTTCTCCCGGGTGAACCGATCATGTTCCCAGGAGCCCAGAAAGGCGATGTTGCCGTTGCCCGCGTGGAACTCCAGGCCCAGGGCCAGCATATCCTGGGGGCTGACTACCAGCACCTGTTTTCCGTCCAGGGGGAAGAAGTCGGGGCACTCCCACATCAGGCCGTACTCGTTGCGGCAGGCGTCCACCACGGTGACGAACCGCCAGTGGAAGCCGTCCTCGCTTTTGTACATCAGCACGGCGCCGCTGCCGTCGGCGGTGCGGTTGCCCACCACCGCCCGGTAGGTGCCGTCCGGCTCCCGCCAGAGCTTGGGGTCCCGGAAATCCAGGGGGCTGTTTCCCTCGGGGATGTCCGCGCCGGTGAGGACGGGATCGCCCTCGTACTTCTCATAGTCCACCCCGTCGCCTACGGCGATGCACTGGGTCTGGTACTCCTCCAGCAGGCCGTCCTCCCGGCGGACGCGCTGCACGCCGGTGTACATGAGAAGCTGCCGGCCGTCCGGCATCTCCACGGCGCCGCCGGAGAAGCAGCCGTCCCGGTCGTACTCCTGGTCCGGGGCCAGGGCCACGGGCAGCCGCTCCCAGCGGATGAAGTCCCGGGTCTTGACGTGGCCCCAGTGCATGCTGTTCCACTTGGTGGAATAGGGGTGATACTGATAAAACAGGTGATACTCCCCCTTATAGCAGGAAAAGCCGTTGGGGTCGTTGATCCAGCCGATACCACCCGTCACATGAAACAGCGGCCGCTCGCTGTCCGGGATGAATGGCACATACTGGGCCTCAAAATCCCGCGCCTGCTGTAATTTCTCACTGGTCATAAGGGGTCTCCCTTCCGAAATAGCACTCAATGCCGCCCGCCCCCGAAGGAGCGGGCGGCAATATATGGATCGGGTTTAAGATTTACTCAGCCTGGGCCGCGGCGTAGCGGTCATAAGCGTCCTGGTAGACCTGCAGCAGTTCGTTCATGCCGCAGGAGTCGCTGAGCATCTCCTTGTAGGACTCCCAGCTATCGTCGGTGATGCCGCCGTCGCGGAGCCACAGGCCCTCCTGCTCGGCCACCATGGACTCAAAATCAGCCTTGTAAAGGTCGATGGTCTCCAGCTCCTTCGGCGTGAATACGCAGTCAACGGGGTACACGCTGGTGTCGTCCACAAAGGGCATCCAGTAATCATACAGGTCGGTCAGCCGCTCAATGGCCCGGTCCTCCATGGCGAAGGTGTCGCTGTAATACTCAGAGAGGATCAGCTTGGGACCGGCCACCTCGTTGGCCATCTTCAGCTCGCCGGCGCCCTTGCCGAACATCTCCTGAGACTGCTCCTCGGTGATGGACTGCCAGATGCCGTTTTCGTCCTGCTCCAGGAAGTAGGTGCCGATGGGGCCGTACTGCAGCTGCATGACGATCTCGCCGTCGTACCACTGGTCAAAGAACTTCAGCAGGGTGGCGGGGTCCTCGCAGGCGGAGGTGATGGAAAGCTGGCCGGCGTTGGTGGCGCCGCCGGTGCGGACGGTCACGTTATGGGTGCCGTCGGGGCCGTCCAGAACGGGCAGGAACACATAGTCGTCGGCGTAGTCGCCCATCAGCTCCTCGATGTACCACCAGGTGGACACGCCCACATAGCCCTGCTGGCACTTGGCCATCAGCTGGGTGTCGGACTGGGAGAACATCTCCACGTCCATCAGGCCCTCGGCGTACCAGTCGTGGAAATAGGTCAGCGCCTCGCGGTAGCGGTCGTCCACGCACACGAAGCTGACCTTGCCGTCCTTATCCAGCACCAGGTCGTTGCACACGTCGTTGATCCAGTTGGTGAAGCCGAAGCCGGCGTAAAAGATGTTCTGGCCCCAGCACCACTGGTCGAAGCCAGTGGACATGGGCAGGGTGCTGCCGGGAGCGGCGCCGTACATCTTGGCGGCCATGTCGTTCTCCTTGAAGGCCACCAGCACGTCGTGCAGCTCATCCAGGGTGGTGGGCACCTCCAGGCCCAGATCGTCCAGCCACGCCTTGTTGATCATGGAGAATTGAGGAATGGTATAGATGGAGTAATCCTCCGGTTTGCCGATGCCGGCGGTGCCCATCTGCTCGGCGGCGGGCAGGCCGTAGATCTTGCCGTCGGACATGGTGATGGCGGAGCGGATACCGGGATGCTCTTCCAGAATGGCGGAGAGGTTGGGCATGATCTCCGGGGTGATATAGGGGGTCAGGTCGATGAAGGTCTCGTCCTCGCCGTACCGCATCAGGTCGTAGTTGGAGAAGCCCACGCCCATGAAAGCGTCAGGGTAGTCGCCGCCGGCGATACGGATATTCACCTGTTCGGCCAGGGAGTCGCTCATGGTATCCCAGGTGATGTGGATGCCCAGGTTGTCCTGGAGCTGGTTGAGCACTACATTGTCGTCATAGCCGGGACTCAGGGCGGACATGCCGCCCATGATCTCGAACTCGGTCTGGGTCGCGTCTTCGGCGGCAAAGGCGGTCGCGCTCATGGTGAACGCCAGGCACAGGGCCAACACAACAGCGATGATCCTTTTCATGTTTTACTCTCCTTTTTAAAAATTTTCAAGTTCGGTCCGTGATCAGCCTTTCACGGCACCGGCCATAAAGCCTTTTTCAAAGTATTTCTGCACGAAGGGGTAGATGATGAGCATGGGAGCGGCCGCCACGATCATGGAGGAGAATTTCAGCATCTCGGTCAGCTTGTTCAGCTCGGCGTAGCCGCCGGAGATGGTGCTGGCCTGGCTGGCGCTGGCGGAGCTCTTGATGAGGATGTTGCGGATGACCAGAGGCATGGGCGCCTGATTGGCCTTCAGATAGATCAGGGCGGTGAACCAGTCGTTCCAGTAGGCCACCATGGAGAACACCACCATGACCGCCAGAATGGGCTTGGACAGGGGGATGACGATGCGCAGGAAGGTGCGCATCTTGGAGCAGCCGTCTATTTCCGCCGCCTCGATCAGATCGTGGGGTATGTTGTTCTGGAAATAGTTGCGGACGATGATCATGTTGCCCACGGCCACGCCGCCGGGCAGAAACAGCGCCCACATGTTGTACAAAAGGCCCGTCTGCTTCACCACCAGGTAGGTGGGGACCAGACCGCCGCCGAAGTACATGGTGATGAGGAAGAACACGCTGAAGAATTTGCGGCCGGGCAGATCCTTCTGGGCCAGGGGATAGGCAGTGACGTACAGCATCACCACGGAGAAGATGGTGCCGATGACGGTGTATTTGACGGAGTTGATGAAGCCCCGCAGCAGGCTGTCGTCCGCAAACACCGCCGTATAGCCCTTGAGGGTGAACTCGCTGGGGAACAGGAAGGTCTTGCCGGCATACACGTCGTAGGGGTTGGACACGGAGGCCACCAATACATAGTACAGCGGATAAGCCACCAGCAGCATGATGATGGTGCAGAACACGACCAGGATAACGTCGCTGGTCTTATCGGAAAGTCCGCGCGTCTTTTTCACAGCGTCCGCCTCCTTACACGATGCCCACGTCCGAGGTCTTGGACGCGATCTTGTTGACGATGATCAGCAGCACCAGGTTGATGACCGTGTTGAACAGGCCCACGGCGGTGGAATAGCTGTACTTGGCGTTCTCGATGCCCTGCTGGTACACATACACCGCGATGACGTCGCTGGTGGCCTTGTTCAGATCGGTCTGCAGCAGCCATACCTTCTCAAAGCCCACGTTCATCAGCGAGCCCGCGCTCATGATGAGGTTCAGGATGGCCATGGGCAGCAGCGCCGGCACGTCCACGTTCATGATCCGCTGGAACACGCTGGCCCCGTCCACCTTGGCCGCCTCGTACAGGCTGGTGTCCACGTTGGACAGCGTTGCCAGATAAATGATGCAGCCCCAGCCCGCGTCCTGCCAGATGCCGGAGGCTATGTAGATGGTCCGGAACGCGGAGGATTGTGTAAGGAAATCCACCTGGGTGCCCAGAAGCAGGTTGATGAGGCCGCCGGAGGGGCTCAGGAAGATGCGCAGCATACCGCAGATGACCATGGTGGAAATAAAGTGCGGCGCGTACAGCACGGTCTGCACGATCCGCTGGTAGCGCTTGAACCGCAGCTGGTTGATGCACAGGGACAGGATGATGGGCACCGGGAAACTCCACAGCAGACTGTAAAAGCTGAGCAGGATGGTGTTTTTGATCATCCGCCCAAAGGTGGGCGCGTTAAAGAAGCGCCGGAACCAGTCCAGGCCCACCCATGTGCTGCCAAGATACCCCCGATTGGCTTTGTAATCCCGGAAGGCGATCTGGATGCCGTACATGGGGATGTACTTATAAATAAACGTGATGACCACCGGGATCAGCAGCAGAAGATAAAGCTGCCAGTTGTTCAGCAAGCGCGTTTTCAGCGGCTTGCCCACGCGAACAGGTTTTTTGCTGATCGCTTCGTCCATTGTCTGCTCCACTCCTTTTGTGTAACGTTTCATGCCGCGGTACGAAAAAATCCGCCGAAGTGCGGGCTTTATCGTCGTGAAACGTTACATCATTAAGATAAACCTATAATATGCCCACATCTGGCGCGCTGTCAAGATAATATTTTGTGCGGTTTTACTGTTTTCCCTATTCACCAAAAACTGCTTTTTCTTTTTGTGCAACCCGCCGTATCGTGGCGGAATTCCTGCTATTTTGCGTTTTCTGCTTGCAAAATAACGTTTCATAAGTTATTCTGTGAACAAGAGACGCAAAATTCCATGAAACATTTCACACAACAAGGAGCGGCTGTATGAAGCGTGGAACGATGCCTACCATGAAAGATGTGGCCAAAGAGGCGGGCGTGGCCCTGGGGACGGTGTCCAAGGTGTTCAACGACATCCCCGTGGGCGAGGACTATCGCCGGCGGGTGCTGGACGCGGCCCAAAAGCTGGGCTACCAGGTCAACAGCTATGCCCGGGGCCTCAAGGCCGGCAAGACCGGAACCGTGGCCCTGATCCTGCCCAACGCCTATGACCCCTATTTCGCCGCTCTGGCGGACAGTGTCTGCCAGACCCTCGCCCGGCGTGGCTGCCGTATGCTGATGGCGGTCACCGGTTCGGACCCGGACGCGGAGCAGCAGTGCATCCGCATGGTGGAACAGAATAAGGTGGACGGCATCATCGGTCTGACCTATAACCCGGCGCTGGAGATCCCCGCCTCCATCCCCTTCGTCAGCATCGACCGGTATTTCAACCCGGCGGTGCCCTGCGTGGCGTCGGACAACTTCGGCGGCGGGCAGCTCGCGGTGGAGAAGCTGGCGGAGCGGGGCTGCCGGCGGCTGCTGTTTCTGCGCATCGGCGCGGATGTGCCCGGCGAACCGGACAAGCGCATGGGCGGCTTTCAGGCCGCCTGTCAGGCCCGGGGACTTGAGCATGAGGCCCTGGCCCTGAACGACAGGGACGGCTATGAGCCCTTCCGCGTCTTTCTCCGGTCCCATGTGGAGGGCGGCAGGCTTTCCTACGACGGCATCTTCTGCAACACGGACCGGCTGGCCTTCTATGTACAGAACATGCTGGCCGAACTGGGTCTGCGGGTGCCGGAGGATGTGCAGCTGGTGGGCTTCGACGGCGTGCGCCGGTTCGGGAACGACGGCTACTACTGCTCCACCATCGTCCAGCCTGTGGGGCAGCTGGCGGAGACCAGCGTGAACATCCTGCTGGAGGAGGACCGCTCCGCCCTGCCCAGCCTCATCTGCCTGCCGGTGAGCTATGCTCCGGGGGGCACGACTCTGGACGGCTGACCATGGCCAGCGAGTACCTGAAATGGAAATATCGGGACGTGAAGCCCGACGAAAAGCCCGCGCCCCTCACCGGCCGGGCCAAGCGGGCCAACTGGTGGCATTACCACAAATGGCTGGTGCTGGGCGGCATCGTCCTGGCGCTGGCGCTGGGGGACATCCTCTGGCACGCGCTGGGCATCGGCCAGGTGCGGCCTGACTACGAGATCGCCTATGTGGGCAGGGACCCGCTGCCGGAGGACACCGCCGCCGCGGTGGAAAATGCTCTGGCCGGGCTGGGACAGGACTGCAACGGGGACGGCCGGACCGTGGTGCGGCTGAATCAGTATGTCTCCGGCGGAGAGGACAACGCCGACTACGCCTATGCCTCCGCCACCCGGCTCATGGGGGACATGGAGGACTGCGAGAGCTATTTCTTCCTGCTGGACGATCCGGACAGGTTCCAGCGGGAGCATCAGATCCTCCGGCTTCTGGACGGGACGCTGCCCGACGAAGGGAGCGGGGACGACAGGCCCTTTGCCCTGGCCTGGGCGGACTGTCCCGTACTGGCCGGCCTTGACCTTGGGTCCTATACCCAGACGGTCCTGGGCGAGCATGTCACCGGAGACAGCCAGACGCTGATGGCCGGGCTGTACATCGCCCGGCGTGGTTTCTGGACGGAAAAGACCGCCGCTTTCCTGCCGGAATGCGACGGCCTGTGGGAACTTCTCACGGAGGGTGCCGACTTATGAAAAAACGCACGATGATCCTTCTGCTGGGCGTGCTGATCCTGGTCATAGCCGTGGTGGCGGCGGTGTATTTCACGGCGGGCAGCCGCTACCCCTCCCGGGCGGCGGACGGCGCGGCCTGGGACGAGAGCTGGGAGATGCTGGGGCCCGTGCTGGGCGTGGAGGAACCGGGCAACGGTCTGACACTGCTCGATAACAGCGCCATCCTCACCGCTGACGACATCTTTTATGCCACCTGGACCGCCGGGGACAGCGAGAAATTCACCAACGAGGACGGGGACGAGGTGGACGTATACGACGCCCAGCTCTATATGCTGGCGGTGGGCTGCGCCGACGAAGAAAACGCCGCCAAAGCCGTGCAGGAGTGGACGGACTGGGAAACGGACGCCAACGCTGTCCGCCAGACCGGTTCGGCGGTCTGTAACGGCCAGGCGTACGACCTGCTCTATTATGACTGCGTCTCAGACACCAATCCTTACCAGCGGGGCGTGACCGCCTTCACGGTGTACGGCAATTATGCCGTCAGCGCGGAGCTGACCTGCCGGGAGGGTTATCAGGGCGACGAGGCCGCCATCCTGGCCGACGTGCTCAGCCGCTGCCATTACAGCGCCGATATCTCATAAGGAGGCCATCGCCATGGGACTATTCACGCCGGACGACCCCAGTTACGACGAGAGCGTGCGCCAGACCGGCTTCAACCGGTATAAGCAGCTGATCAGCTTTCACTGGACGGACTGGGCCAAGGTCAATTTTCTCACCATCCTGGGAGCGCTGCCCCTGGCTTTCGCCGTCAGCGCGTCCATCGTGGCCTCCAGCGTGGCGGTGCTGCTGCCGGCCTCCATCGTGGGCGGGGTGATCTTCGGACCCTTCCTGGCAGGGCTTTACGACGCCATATACCGGGGACTGCGGGACGCGCCCGGCAAATGGTGGCCGGCCTGGAAGAAGAGCTGGCGGCAGAATTGGAAGGACAGCCTGCTGCCCGGCGCCCTGACCGGCCTTTTCCTGGGCGTGTTCTCCTTTATGACCGCCCTGTTCTGGTGGGCGCAGGTACCGCCCTCCGCCGGGACCGTGGCGCTGTACCTGTTTTCGGGGTTCCTGTTCCTGCTCCTGAGCACCCTTTACTGGCCCCAGCTGGTGCTCTTCCGCCAGACGGCGGCGGGCCGGCTGCGCAATATCATCCTGTTCACGTCCAAATACCTCTGGCGTGTGCTGGGCGTCGTGGCCCTCCAGGCCGCCTATTGGGCCATCTACATCCTTTTCGCGCCCTTCACCTTGGTGCTGGTCCCCTTTCTCGGCTTTTGGTATATCACCTTCCTGGCCCAGCTGCTGCTATATAGCCGCCTGGATCTGGAACTGCAGATCGAGAAACTGCTGGAAGAAAAAGAACACCCATAAGCGCAAAGCAAACTCCCCGCTTCCGCATCGGAGGCGGGAGGAGAGAATTTTATCATACCTATTGTGTCATTATACCACGCGACATGGACTGTACGCAATTGACGGACGTATACATTTTTGGTTGTTCAACATTACCGCCAATCAGGACGCGGGCTTTTCTCCCGAAGGGGCCTCTCAAAGCCGCATCATACCGGCCCTTAAACATATAAAATGCACCGCACCAGAGAGACATCTCGGACAAACAGCCCTCGGCCTGCTCTGTCTCGTACAGTTTCCAGATCAGGGCGGAGTTTTTGTTTAGAAAAGAAGAACGGGAAGCTCGTGAGAGTTTCCCGTATTGCTTTATATCCTGTTGCATTACCCCGTCTTTTTGGGACAAACATTTGGTCCCCGGCGAGACGAATTGGGGTCAAATTGGGGTCAAAATTTTGCGGCCTTCCCCACTTTTGGGGCAAAAAGGCATGAAAAAACGCCGTTTTACGTGCGAAAACGGCGATTTTTATGGTGGCGGGAGGAGGATTTGAACCTCCGACCTCCGGGTTATGAGCCCGACGAGCTACCAGACTGCTCTATCCCGCGTCATTTGATTGGACTGTTATAATACCACGGGCGGGGGGAAAAGTCAAGGTCTATTTCTGTCGAAGGGCCCCGTTCTTGACAAGGGCCCCGGTCAAGGGTAAACTCATATCGATACTATTCTTTTAATTTGAGGTGATCCTATGCAGACCGTGACACTGGGAAAGACCGGGCTAGTGGTCACAAAGCCCGCCTTCGGCGCCCTGCCCATCCAGCGGCGGGACAAGGATGAGGCCGTGCGCATCCTGCGCCGGGCCTATGAGGGCGGCATCCGCTACTTCGACACCGCCAACGCCTACACCGACTCCGAGGAGAAGATCGGCCTGGCCCTGGCCGATGTGCGGGGGGACATCGTGATCTCCACCAAGAGCATGGGCCGGGACCACGATACCGTGGCCAAGCATATCCAAATGAGCCTGGAGCGGATGAAGACCGACTACATAGACCTGTTCCAGTTCCACATGGTGTCCAATTGGGATGAGATCGACGGCGGTGCCTGGGTGGCGGCTCAGGAGGCAAAGGCCAAGGGCTGGGTGCGCCACATCGGCGTCACCAGCCACTCCATCCGCTTCGCGGAGGAGGCGGTGGCCTCGGGCCGGTTCGAGACGCTGCAGTATCCCTTCAGCTACCTGTCCAGCCCCGAGGAGATGGATCTGGTCCGGGCCTGCCGGGACGCGGACATGGGCTTCATCGCCATGAAGGCCCTGGCCGGCGGCATGCTGGCCAACGCCCGGGCGGTGCATGCCTTCATGCGGGAGCAGGAGGGCGTAGTCCCCATCTACGGCGTGCAGACAATGGAGGAACTGGAGCAGTGGCTGGCCCTGGCGGACGAGGACCCGGCCCTGGACGGGGAGCTGCAGGCGGTCATCGACGCGGACAAGGAGCAGCTGGGCGGACAGTTCTGCCGCAGCTGCGGCTACTGCATGCCCTGCCCCCAGGGCATCGAGATCCGCAACTGCGCCCGGATGGACATGCTCATCCGCCGCAGCCCCTGGCGGCCCTACTTCACGCCGGAGTGGCAGGAGAAGATGAACAAGATCAAGACGTGCCTGAACTGCGGCAAGTGCAAGTCCAAGTGCCCCTACCACCTGGACACCCCCGCGGTGCTCAAGTACATGCTGAAGGATTACCGGGAGTTCTATGAGGCCCACAAGGCGGAGCTGTAAGGCCCTGTGCGCCCTGGCTCTGGCTCTGGGGCTGCTGGCCGGCTGCGGGAAAGACCCAGCCATGGAAAAGCATGAAAAGCAGCTTTTCGCCATGGACACGGTCATGCTCCTCACGGCTTACGGGGACAGATACGAGGCGGCGCTGGACGCCGCCGTGGATACCATCAACGGCCTGGCGGCGGACCTGGACCCGGAGAAGGAGGGCGGCTCTCTCTATGCCCTGAACGCCGAGGCGGGCGGCCCTGTGATCGTGTCGGCGGACTGCGCCGCCGTGCTGGACACGGCCATGGACGTGTGGAGCGAGACAGGCGGGGCTCTGGACCCGGCCCTCTACCCGGTCATCAAGGCCTGGGGCTTCACCACGGGCGAGTACCGGGTGCCGGATCAGGGGTCGCTGGACGCCCTGCTGGCGGGAAAGGACACGGGCGCCATCGCCATTTCCGGTGACACGGTGACTATGCCGGCGGGGATGGAGCTGTCTCTCGGCGCGGTGGCCAAGGGCTATGCCGCCCAGAAAGCCGCGGAGGCCATGGCGGCGGCCGGGGCGGAGCACGCCATATTGTCCCTGGGCGGGAACGTGCAGACCCTGGGCGAGACCCGGCCGGACGGGAAGAGCTGGCAGGTGGCCGTGACGGACCCCAGCGACACGGGGGCCTATGTGGGCACCCTGTCCGTGGGCCAGACGGCGGTGGTCACCTCCGGGGGCTACCAGCGGTATTTTGACGAGGATGGCGTCCGGTATATCCACATCCTGGACCCGGCCACGGGCCGCCCGGCGGACAACGACCTGCTGTCCGTCACGGTGGTGACGGCGGACGGGGCAAGGGCGGACGCCCTGAGCACGGCCCTGTTCGTGCTGGGGTCGGAAGGGGCCCTGGATTATGCCGCGGCTCACGGGGACGTGGAGGCCGTGCTCATCACCAAAGACGGCCGGGTGATCGTGACCGGAGGCCTCCGGGACGGTTTCACCGAGGCAGGTAAGGGATATACCTATGAATATGAATGAGCTTTTGATGAGGCCCGCGCCGGAGGCGGCGCGGGCCCTTGTCGGCAAGATATTGGTCCGCCGCCTGCCGGACGGGACCGTCCTGCGCTCCCGCATCACGGAGACGGAGGCCTATTTTGGCGAGAGCGACACCGCCTGCCACGCCTGCCATGGGCGTACCAAACGCACGGAGGTGCTGTACCACAGGGCGGGGACCATCTACGTCTACCTCTGCTACGGCATCCACTGGATGCTGAACCTGGTGACTGGCCCGGAGGACGACCCCCAGGCCGTGCTCATCCGGGGCGTGGAGGGGGCCTCCGGCCCGGGCCGGGTCACGAAATATCTCCATATCGACAAGAGCCTGAACGACTGTCTCCTGGGCGATGAGCTGGCGCTGGAAGACGACGGCTATGTGCCGCCCCATGTGACCGCCTCGCCCCGGGTGGGTATCGGCTACGCCAGCCCCGAGGACCAGGCGAGGCTCTGGCGGTTCCGGGCGAAATAAGCATATAAAAGAGAGAAGAGAAAAATGGAAAATGAAGCGCTCTGGAAGAAAACCACGGCCATGAAGCTGATCGCGGTCACGCTTTTGATCGTGCTGCTCACGTTGTCTGTGACGGTGGGCGACAAGTATTTCAGCGACCCGGAACATTATTCCCAGACTCTGTCGGCCCTGGATGATAAAGAGGAAAAAGTCCTGACGCTGACAGGTTCCTGCGCCACGGCGGCTACCCTTCTTGCTGCCGTACCGGACGACGCAACGACCCCAGTGGCCGACGAGATAGCGGACCTGGCATCAACCTTCGCGATCGTGCTCTCGGTGATTTTCATTGAGAAATACTCGGTGACGCTGATCGGACATATGGCATTCCGGTATCTGTTTCCCCTGGCGATCCTGCTGCTGATAGCCGGGATACTGTCCAACAGGTTCTTTTTGAAACGGTGGGCGATAAAACTCGGTATATTTGGGGCTATCGTATGCTTCATCATACCCTTTGCCATGGATGTGTCCGGCCTGATTGAGAATACAGCCGATTACAAGATCGAGCAGACCATTGCCGAGGCTGAAGAGATCAGCGAGGAGATCAGCGAAAACACGGACTCCGAGGGGAATTTCTTTACAAAGGTATTGGAAAAAATCAAAGGTGGTATAACCGGCCTGATGGACCGCGCCAACGACTTGCTTAAGAGAATGCTGGAGACGGCCGCGGTGTTGCTGGCCACCGCCTGCATCATACCCATCGCGGTGGTAGTAGTGATGGTCTGGGTAATCAAAGCACTGTTCGCCATGCAGATCAAAGCCCCTGCCCGCCTGCCGGGGAAGGTCCCCGGCCAGGTCAGAGGACACGGGCGCCCGGATGACGCGGACGGCCCTGCGGACGAATAACGCCTATGATCTGTTCCATCTGTCCGAGAAAATGCGGCGCGCTGCGGGATGATACCCACGCGGGCTTCTGCGGCGTGGGGGAGGCGCCGGTGGTGAGCCGGGCCGCGCCCCATTTCTGGGAGGAGCCCTGCATCAGCGGCGCCCGGGGCAGCGGCGCGGTGTTCTTCGCCGGGTGCACTCTCCGGTGCGTGTTCTGCCAGAACCACGACATCAGCGCCGGGGCCAACGGCAAGACCGTCACCGTGGACCGGCTGCGGACCATATTCCGGGAGCTGGAGGGGCAGGGGGTGCACAACTTAAATCTCGTCACCGCCTCCCACTTCCTGCCTGCCGTGCTGAAGGCCATGGACCCACAGCCGGCCATCCCCGTGGTGTGGAACACCGGCGGGTATGAGTCCGTCCTGGCGCTCAAAGCCCTGGCGGGGCATGTCCAGGTGTACCTGCCGGATATGAAATACATGGACGGAGCTCTCGCGGCGTCGCTCTCCGGCGCGGGGGACTATCCCAATGTGGCCCAGGCTGCTATCCGGGAGATGTTCCGCCAGACAGGCCCGTATGTGCTGGACGATGACGGCATGCTGGTCCGGGGGGTGATGATCCGCCACCTGGTCCTGCCGGGGCAGCTTGATAACACCTTCGCGGTGCTGGACTGGATCCGGGAGACCTTCCGGGACGGGGACGTGCTGGTCTCCCTCATGGGCCAGTATACCCCTAACGGCGTTGGCGGCCCGGACCGGCGGCTGACGGAGGAGGAGTACCGGCGGGCGGTGGATTACATGGCCGCCCTGGGCCTTTTGGAGGGCTACACCCAGGAGCTTTCCAGCGCCGAGAGCGCCTACACCCCGCCCTTCGACGGGACGGGGGTGTAGTTAAAGCCTCCCCACAGGGGAGGCTTTGGAAGAAGCCATGGCCACCCCCCTTTACACAAAGGGGCCTTATAATGTAGGGTGCGCTGAAAAGCGCACCCTGCTTTTATCTTCACTTTTCCGATGGATCATCCTCCTCGGTCAGGTACAACTCCTCCGCCTCATACAGCGCCTTTTGCAGGACGTCCCGCCCGGCGGCGTTTGCTGGCTCGTCCGGCAGTTTGTCCAGCGCCTCCGATGCGGCGGCGCACAGGATATGGTACATCGTCTTATAATCCGGCATAAGGCATGGCCCCCTTGCTTTTATTTATCGTAATAATTATACGACAATAATCATTAAAATACAACGCTTTGTCAAAGTATAATTAACGAAAATGAGAAGCAAAGGACGAAGCGGCGTGAAGGACATCCTGGGAACCATTGCCATATACCGGCAGGAGCGGGGCTGGACGGAGTACCAGCTCGCGGAGCGCTCCGGTCTGCCTCAGTCCACCATTTCGTCCTGGTATCGCAAAAACATGGTGCCGACTGTGCCCTCTTTGGAGAAAGTGTGTGCCGCCTTCGGTATCACCCTCTCCCAGCTGTTCGCGGAAAACAATGAACCGGTGGCACTGACTCCTTCACAAAGAGCGTTGCTGGATAAATGGGACCGGCTTGATGAGGAACAGCAAGCGGCCATCTTTCAACTCATCGAAAAAATGTCATAAGCGACCAATGCCCCCTCGTTGAGGGGGCATTTCCATGCCTCTCTCCCATTTCCCCCTTTTTTGCGGCTGGGGTCCCCTATAATGTACCCATGATATGTGCGCAAAAGGGGGAATATGCCGTGCAGATGCTGAAGACGAGGCGGCGGGAGGCCGTGGTGAACGTGGCGGTGGAGGACATCGAGCCCGGGCCCTATCAGCCCCGGCAGAACTTCGACCCGGCCCGGCTGGAGGAGCTGGCGGCCAGCATCCGCCGCTACGGGGTGCTGAGCCCCCTGTCCGTCCGGTACCGGGCGGGCCGGTATGAGCTGGTGGCCGGGGAGCGGCGGCTGCGGGCGGCGAAAATGGCGGGCCTGGAGCGGGTCCCCTGCCTCATCCTGGAGGTGGACGAGGCGGAGAGCGGCGTGATAGCCCTGGTGGAGAACCTGCAGCGGCAGGACCTGGACTTTATCGAGCAGGCCCGGGGCATCGCCCGGCTCATGGACCAGTTCGGCATGAGCCAGGAGGAATGCGCCCGGCGGCTGGGGAAGAGCCAGTCTGCCGTGGCCAACAAGCTGCGGCTTTTGAAGCTGCCGGAGGACGTGCTGGCGAAGCTCCGGGCGGCGGAGCTCACCGAGCGCCACGGCCGGGCGCTGCTGCGCCTTCCCGACGACGACCTGCGCCGCCAGGCCCTGGACCACATCATCGCGGGACAGCTCACCGTCCCCGCCACGGACAGCTACATAGACGCCCTCCTGGAGCGCCAGACCCGACCTGCCCCTACCCGGACCCGGTTCGTTTTGAAGGACGTGCGGGTATTCTTGAACACCCTCCAGCGCAGCGTGGACGTGATGCGCCAGGGGGGCGTGGACGTGGGGATGCTCCGGGAGCAGACCGACCAGGAGATGGTGGTCACCATCCGGATCAAGCGGTAAAATTTCCCTTGTGTTCGGTCCGCCATGGGGATAAAATAAAGAAAAACGAGAGAAAAAGAGACATCTATGGCGGAGAAGAAGACCCTCATAAAAGACTATACCTCCGGCCCGGTGGCCCGGCAGCTGCTGGCCTTTGCTTGGCCCTTCATGCTGTCCAACCTGCTGCAGACGGCCTACAACCTGGTGGACATGGTGGTGGTGGGCCGGTACGTGGGCCCGGCGGGCCTGTCCGCCGTGGGCGTGGGCGCGGACCTCATCCACTTCTACACCTTCGTGTGCATGGGGTTCTGCAACGCCGGCCAGGTGCTCATCAGCCAGTACGTGGGCCTCAAGGACCGGGAGAACCTCTCCCGCATCGTGGGCGTGATGTTCACGTTCATCCTGGGGCTCAGCGTCGTGATATCCGCCCTGGGGCTTGCTTTTGCCGGACAGGTGACGGCCCTCCTGAACGTGCCCCCCGAGGCCATGGCCTATTGCCGCCAGTACACGGTGTGCTGCACGGCGGGGCTCTTCTTCCTGGTGGGCTACGTGATGGTGGCGGCCATATTGCGGGGCATTGGCCAGTCCAAAATGCCCATGGTGTTCATCGTCATCGCGTCGGCGCTGAACGTGGCGCTGGACATCCTGTTCGTGTCCGGGGGCATGGGCCCCTTCGGCGCGGCCCTGGCCACGGTCATCGCCCAGGGCGTGAGCTTCGTGCTGTGCGTGGGTTATCTGTGGCGCCGGCGGGGCGACCTGGGATTTGAATTCCATTTTAAGTATCTCCGGCCGGACCGGGGGAACCTGGCGAAGCTCTTGAAGCTGGGCGTACCCATGGGCATCCAATCCTGCGCCATCAATTTGTCTATGCTGTTCGTGTCCAGCCGCCTGAACGTCTACGGCGTGACCGTGTCCGCCGTCACGGGGGTGGGCAACAAGCTCTCCACCGTGGCCAGCATCATCTGTTTGGCCCTGAGCCAGTCCGGGGCCACCATGGTGGGGCAGAACTTCGCCGCCGGTCAATTCGACCGGGTGACAAAGACCCTCGTCACCGCCGTGACCGTGGGGCTTGGGTACTCGGCGGCGCTGTCGGCGGTGATGCTGGCCGCGCCGGAGGCGGTGTTCGCCCTCTTTGACGACGACCCGGCGGTATTGGCCATGAGCCACAGCTACGCCCTGGTGGCGGTCCTGAACTTCTTCGGCTACGCCCTGCGGGGGCCCAGCACGGCATTGTGCAACGGCATGGGCTTCCCCGTCATGAACTTCGTGCTGGGCATATTGGACGGCGTGGTCATGCGCATCGGCCTGTGCGTGCTCCTGGCGGAGGGGTTCCATATGGGCGTCATGGGCTACTGGCTGGGCGGGGCCCTCGCGGGGTTCACGTTCTTTATCGTCATGTTCCCCTACTTCCTGTCCGGGAAGTGGAAACGGCGTGCTCCGCCGGCTGCTGCGGCGTCATAGGTTCCCTCCCCCCTTGGCCCCCTTGTGTAAAGGGGCTGTCGGCGTCATAAGAGCTTTGAAGATTCGGGACCCCGGCGGACCGGGTCCCCTCATCGGTCAAAGCCCTTCTTCCTTTTTCCCGCAAAACCCGCTTCGCTGGGCTTTTGTGGGAGCCCTATAAAAAAGAGCGCCCGGTAAACCGGGCGGAGGTGTGAGTATGATCCTGGTGAGCGGGTGCCTTCTGGGCGTCAACTGCAAGTATAACGGCGGCAACAACGACAACGCCGCCGTACATAAGTTCCTGGAGGGCAAGGAATACGTGGTGTTCTGCCCGGAACGGGCCTCCGGCCTGCCCGCGCCGCGCCTGCCCAGCGAGATCCGGGGCGACAAGGTATACAGCAAGGCGGGGGACGACGTGACGGCGGAATTCACCGCCGGAGCGGAGAAGGCCCTGGCCTTCTGCAAAGCCCACGGCGTCACCCAGGCCATATTGAAGGCTCGGAGCCCCTCCTGCGGCGTCCACGCCGTCTATGACGGCACGTTCACCGGCAGGGTCATCCCCGGCATGGGCGTCACGGCCAAGCTCCTGGCCGCGAATGGTATAGAGCTCCTGGATGAAGAAGACATAGAGGCTTGACGTGCGGCAAGCGACGAGCGGCAGCGGTTGGGCAGATGCTCATAGCCCCCCTTGTCAAAGGGGGGTGGTCCGAAGGACCGGGGGGATTGCCGTTGGAATTAGTACAATCCCCCAGTCAGCGCTTCGCGCTGCCAGCCCCCTTTCACAAGGGGGCCTTTATTGCGCAGACCTGCCATGGCACCAACGTCACAAAAAGGGTGCGCCCTGAGGCGCACCCTTGAAATTTAGTTCGGTTTCAGTCCGCGGAATCGGAGATCATGCCGTAGCCGCCGTCTCTGCGCTTGTACACCACGGAGAAGGCGTCGCCCTCCTCCTGGTTGCGGAAGGCGAAGAAGGTGTGGCCCAGCAGGTCCATCTGCATGACCGCCTCCTCGGGGCTCATGGGCTTGAGGGGGAAGCGCTTGGCGCGGATGATGCGGTAATCCGCTTCTTCCTCGTCGTCGGGCATGGCCTCCGGCGCGGAGGTGCGCTCGAAGGCGCCGTCCCGCAGGCGCTTTTCCAGGCGGGTCTTGTTCTTCCGCACCTGCCGCACCAGCGCGGCGCAGGCGGAGTCGATGGAGGCAAACATATCGCTGGTGGTCTCGGTGACCCGATAGAACATGCCGTTGTTGCGGATGGTGACCTCCGCTGTGTAACGGCCGCGCTCCGCGCTGAAGGTGATGGAGGCGTCGCTCTCCGTGCGGAAGAGCTTGTCGATCTTGCCGACCTTCTTCTCCGCGTAGGCGCGCAGCTCATCGGATACCTCGTATTTTTTGCCGGTGATGGTAAATGTCATGGTACTCTACCTCCTTTGTGGAAATTGTACCACACATTTCGAGACAGCACAATAGTTTTTATGAAAAATCTCCACACTAACTTCCAGAAAAAGGTTATTAATATTTTCCCTTGACAACGGGAAAAGACATGATACAATACATTCAGACAATTTTATAGCCTTATCAAGAGTGGCGGAGGGACCGGCCCTGTGAAGCCCGGCAACCTATGCGAGAGCAAAAGGTGCCAAATCCGGCGGTGTAAATCGAGAGATAAGGAACGATATGTTTCCAACTGCCCGCCGGTCCCGGCGGGCATTCTTGATGGGCGGATATGCAAAGGAGATTTATCATGGGACACTATCTATTCACATCCGAATCCGTCACCGAGGGTCATCCTGACAAAGTGTGCGACCAGATCTCTGACGCCGTTCTGGACGCCATCCTGAAGGAGGACAGCCAGGGCCACGTGGCCTGCGAGTGCACCACCACCACCGGCATGGTGTTCGTCATGGGCGAGATCAGCACCACCAGCTATGTGGACATCCCCAAGATCGTACGCGGGGTGCTGAAGGACATCGGCTACGACAAGGCCGAGTACGGCATCGACTGCAACAACTGCGCCGTGCTCACCAGCATCGACGAGCAGTCCCCGGACATCGCCATGGGCGTGAACGCCAGCCTTGAGCAGAAGGCCGGCGGCGCGGCGGCGGAGCTGGAAAACGGCGCCGGCGACCAGGGCATGATGTTCGGCTATGCCTGCGACGAGACCCCGGAGCTCATGCCTCTGCCTCTGAGCCTGGCCCAGAAGATGGCCCGGCGGCTGGCCCAGGTCCGCAAGGACGGCACCATCCCCTATCTCCGCCCCGACGGCAAGACCCAGGTCACCGTGGAGTACGACGAGGACAACATCCCCGTGCGCATCGACACGGTGGTGGTCTCTACCCAGCACGACCCCGACGTGACCCAGGAGCAGATCCGGGAGGATATCATCCGGGAGGTCATCACCCCCGTGCTGCCCGAGCGGATGGTCCAGGGGGACATCAAGTACTTCGTCAACCCCACCGGCCGCTTCGTGGTGGGCGGGCCCCAGGGCGACTCCGGCCTCACCGGCCGTAAGATCATCGTGGACACCTACGGCGGCAGCGCCCCCCACGGCGGCGGCGCCTTCTCCGGCAAGGACCCCACCAAGGTGGACCGCTCCGCGGCCTACGCCGCCCGCTGGGTGGCCAAGAACATCGTGGCCGCGGGCTTGGCCCGCCGCTGCCAGGTCCAGATCGCCTACGCCATCGGCGTGGCCACCCCGGTCAGCGTGAACGTGACCACCTTCGGCACCGGCAAGGAGTCCGACGAGACGCTGCAGAAGGCCGTCCAGCAGGTGTTCGACCTGCGTCCGGCGGCCATCATCCGCGACCTGGACCTGCGCCAGCCCATCTACCGCCAGCTGGCCGCCTACGGCCACATGGGCCGGGAGGACCTGGACGTGGCCTGGGAGAAGACCAACAAGGTGGACGCCCTGAAGGCCGCCATCCCTGAGCCCCAGGAGGCTCTGGTCCCCTCGGAAAACGCAAAAAAAAAAAAGACCGTGGTGGAAATTCTGGGGTAAAAACTAAGGCCTGAGACGCTGATCGGGAGGAAATTGAACCAATGAGTACCATTCGTGATATCAACCAGGCCCCCGAGGGGGAGAAAAAGATCGCCTGGGTGGAGCGGAACATGCCCCTTTGCCGCTCCATCGGGGAGGAATTTGAGCGCACAAAGCCCTTTGCGGGGCTGAAGGTAGCCCTGTCCGTGCACCTGGAGGCCAAGACGGCCTACCTGTGCCGGGTGATGGCCAAGGGCGGCGCCGAGATGCACATCACCGGCTCCAACCCCCTGTCCACCCAGGACGACGTGGCCGCGGCCCTGGTCGCCGGCGGCTTGGAGGTCCACGCCTTCCACGGCTGCACCCCCGAGGAATACGACGCCAACATCGACAAGGTCCTCTCCTGCGGGCCCAACATCATCATCGACGACGGCGGCGACCTGGTCCACCGGATGCACACGGTGTACAAGGACCTGCTGCCCGGGGTGATCGGCTCCTGCGAGGAGACCACCACCGGCATCATCCGCCTGCACCAGATGGAGCGGGCCGGCACCCTCCGGTTCCCGGCTGTCACCGTGAACGACGCCGACTGCAAGCACCTTTTCGACAACCGCTACGGCACCGGCCAGTCCGTATGGGACGGCATCATGCGCACCACGAACCTGATCGTGGCGGGCAAGGACGTGGTGGTGGCCGGCTACGGCTGGTGCGGCAAGGGCGTGGCCATGCGGGCCAAGGGCCTGGGCGCCCGTGTCACCGTCACCGAGGTGGACCCGGTCCGGGCCATCGAGGCGGTGATGGACGGCTTCCGTGTCATGCCCATGGCCGAGGCCGCCAAAATCGGCGACATCTTCTGCACTGTCACCGGCTGTGAGCGGGTCATCACCGAGGAGCACTTCCCCCTCCTGAAGGACGGCGCTATCCTCACCAACGCCGGCCACTTCAACGTGGAGGTGGACATGGAGGCCCTGGAAAAGAGCGCCGTGCGCAAGTACGAGGCTCGGCACAACATCGAGGGCTATGAGCTGCCCAACGGAAAGACCGTGTTTGCCATCGCCGAGGGGCGGCTGGTGAACCTGGCCTCCGGCGACGGCCATCCGGCGGAGATCATGGACATGAGCTTCGCCATCCAGGCCCTGTCCGCCCGGTATCTGGCCGAGAACAAGGGAAAGCTGGCCCCGGGCGTGTACGCCGTGCCCAGAGAGATCGACCAGAACGTGGCCCAGCGGAAGCTGGACACCATGGGCGTGGCCATCGACACGCTCACCCAGGAGCAGAGGGAGTACCTGGGCGTGTAAGACAGAATTGAACGCCTCCCTCGTCTGAGGGGGCCGATTCAGAGGTTACACTATGGGTATGGGCCTGATGCAATTTGCATCAGGCCCACTTTGCGCAGTCAGCTGATGAAGCCGGCAGCCCGCAGGCTGGCCAGCAGGGCGTTGAGGGTGTCGGCGACCTCCTCCGCGGTGGCCGCCCCCGGGGACGGGATGTCCGCCACAGCCGCGCCGGGCGTGATCGCCGCGGCCGGGCCGGTGGGTCCGGTGGGTCCGACAGCGCCGGTCGGTCCCGTGGGTCCGGCAGGACCGGCAGGGCCGGTGGCACCCGCCGCGCCGGTGGCGCCTGTGGTGCCCGTAGCACCCACGGGACCAGTAGGTCCAGTGGGGCCAATAGGACCGGCAGGGCCGGTCTCACCAGCAGGCCCGGCAGCGCCAGTGGGACCCGTAGGACCGATAGGGCCAACTGCACCCACAGCACCAGTCGCTCCCGCCGGGCCAACGGCGCCGGCCGGGCCAGTTGCGCCGGTAGGACCCATAGGACCGATGGGGCCGGCAGGCCCGGCAGCGCCAGTGGGACCCGTAGGACCGATAGGTCCGGCAGGGCCCGCAGCGCCAGTTGCTCCAGTGGCACCTGTTGCTCCAATAGGCCCAGTAGGGCCTATAGCGCCTGTAGCACCCGCAGCACCTGTTGCGCCGGTCGCGCCGGCAGGTCCGGTAGGACCTTGCATGCCCATGGGACCCATAGGACCCATGGGCCCGGGGACGCCCATAGGGCCGGTGGGACCGGCAGGTCCCATAGCGCCGGTGGCCCCCGCGGGGCCGGTGGGGCCCGCGATCAGGGTCGGGCAGCAGGGCTGGGACGGACAGCCGGTCCAGCGGGCTAGACCGTTGGCCTGGACGCCGGGGATGATGTTCATGTTTTCAACACAATCCGCCATGATTTCCTCCTTTGGGCTTCATGAGCCCATTCCAGCTATATGATGACCGGCGGAAACATGTGCTTTTAATAGAAACGCCTCCCCATTGGGGAGGCATCAATATGGTTAGGTCAGGCTTAAGCCCGCTGCGTTATTGGGGTCCCCATAAAAGCCCAGTGAAACGGGTTTCATGGGGAAAAGGAAGAATGGCTCCGACCGATGAACGGGCCTGGCTTGTCAGGACCGTGAATCCTCGGGGCCATTCTGACGCTACGCTTCTTCGTCTGCTTCGTCCCGGGACCGGAACAGCAGCGAGATGCACCACAGCGCCGCGAGACCCACCAGCGTGTAGACCACCCGGGACACCGGATTGGTCTGGCCGCCGAAGATCCAGGCGACGATATCGAACCGGAACAGGCCGACGCTGCCCCAGTTCAGCCCGCCGATGATGGCGAGGATCAGGGCTATCCTGTCAATGACCATGAAAAAGACTCCTTTTCCGTCAGACTGAGTATTCTTGCATGGGCTAGTATCCGCAAAAGACAGAGCAAATATTCATCGCGGCAAAAAATTTTTTGCTGTGGCCGGTCACACATGGTATAATGCGATATCGCTATATTTTATGGAGGCGGCCATGCTCCAGGAAAAGCGGCTCATCCAGCCTATCGCCCACATCCGTACCGAGCTGCCCACCAAGTTCGGACTGCCCCGGCAGAGCGGCCTGGTGGAGGCGCTGCGGGCCCGGGTCGTATTCGAGCCCCTCTATCGGGACCCGGTGGCCTTCCGGGGCCTGGAGGGCTATTCCCACATCTGGCTCATATGGGGCTTTTCGGAAAACGAGCGGGACGCCTGGGCCGCCACGGTGAAGCCGCCCCGGCTGGGGGGCAATAAACGCATGGGCGTGTTCGCCACCCGCTCCCCCTACCGGCCCAACGCCCTGGGCCTGAGCTGCGTGAAGCTCATTGAGATCATCCGGGACGAGAAGCTCGGGCCGGTGCTGTCCGTGGCGGGGGCGGACCTGATGGACGGCACGCCCATCTATGACGTGAAGCCCTATCTCCCCTTCACGGACAGCCGCCCGGACGCCGCCGGGGGCTTTGCCGGGGAGGTTTTCGACTACGCCCTGGAGGTGGAGTTTCCCCAGCCGCTCCTGGAGCGCATCCCCCCGGAGCACCGGGAAGCCCTGCTGGGCCTTTTGAGCCAGGACCCCCGCCCGGCCTATATCGACGACCCGGATCGGCGGTACGGGTTCAATTTTCTCACATACGACGTGCGCTTCACCGTGGCCGGCGGCAGGCTGACCGTGGTGGATGTCGTTGACTTATAAGCAAGGAGAACACCATGAAAGCTATCGTATCAGTATTTTCCAAAGACCGCATCGGCATCATCGCGGACGTGTGCGCGGTGCTGGCCAAAATGCGGGTGAACGTGCTGGACCTGAGCCAGACCATCATGGACGGGCTGTTCACCATGGTCATGCTGGTGGATACCGGCACCTCAGACCTGCCTTTCGGAGAGATACAGGAGTCCCTGGCCAAAAACGGCGAGGAGCTGGGTCTGAACATCCGCATCCAGCGGGAGGACATCTTCGACGCCATGCACCGCATATGAGGCTAGTACAATGTTGAATCTCGACACAAAAGATATTCTTCTGACCTTGGACATGCTGGACCGGCAGCATCTGGACATCCGCACGGTGACCATGGGCATCAACCTGCTGGACTGCGCCCACCCGGACATCGGCGAGTGCGCCCGGCGGGTGTACGACAAGATATGCCGCCGGGCGGAAAACCTCCTGCCCGTCACCCAGGGCATCGAGGCGGAGCTGGGCATCCCCATCGTCAACAAGCGCATCTCCGTCACCCCCATCGCCATGGTGGCCCAGGCGAGCGACGCCGTCGATTACGTCCCCGTGGCCGCGGCCATGGACCGGGCCGCCAAGACCTGCGGCGTGGATTTCATCGGCGGGTTCTCCGCCCTAGTCCAGAAGGGGCTCACCGACGGGGACAAAAAGCTCATAGACAGCATCCCCCGGGCCCTGGCGGAGACGGACCTGGTGTGCGCCAGCGTGAACGTGGGCTCCACCAAAGCGGGGCTCAACATGGACGCCATCGCGGCCATGGGCCGGGTGGTCAAAGAGACCGCCGCCCTCACGGCGGACCGGGGAAGCCTGGGCTGCGCCAAGCTGGTGGTGTTCTGCAACGCGGTGGAGGACAACCCCTTCATGGCCGGCGCCTTCCACGGCCCCGGCGAGCCGGAGTGCGCCGTGAACGTGGGCGTGTCCGGCCCCGGCGTGGTCCACACCGCCCTCAAAAATGTCCGGGGCCGGCCCTTTGACGAGGTGGCCGAGCTCATCAAAAAGACCGCCTTCCGCATCACCCGCATGGGCCAGCTGGTGGCCCGGACGGCGGCGGACCGGCTGGGGGTGCCCTTCGGGGTGGTGGACCTGTCCCTGGCGCCCACCCCGGCGGTGGGGGACAGCGTGGCCCGCATCCTGGAGGAGATGGGCCTGGAGGTCTGCGGCACCCACGGGACCACGGCGGCCCTGGCCCTTTTGAACGACGCGGTGAAAAAGGGCGGGCTCATGGCCTCCGGCCGGGTGGGCGGCCTGTCCGGCGCGTTCATTCCCGTGAGCGAGGACGAGGGCATGATCGCCGCGGCCCGGTCTGGGGTCCTGACCGTGGATAAGCTGGAGGCCATGACCTGCGTCTGCTCCGTGGGCCTGGACATGATCGCCGTGCCCGGGGACACCACCGCGGACACCATCTCCGCCATCATTGCCGACGAGGCGGCTATCGGCATGGTCAACAACAAGACCACCGCCGTGCGCCTCATCCCTGCGGTGGGGCTGGACGTGGGGGACAGCGTGGACTTCGGCGGCCTTCTGGGCACCGCGCCCATCATGCCGGTCCATCCCGAGAGCGCCGCGGCGCTCATCGCCCGGGGCGGTCACATCCCCGCGCCCCTGCACAGCCTGAAAAACTGATACATTTATATATAAAACAGCGCCGCCGGACAGCCGTCCGGCGGCGTTGCTTTATATCTACGCGCTTACGCCCAGAGGTTTTCGGGGTATATGCCCGCTGCCTTCATTTGGGCCAGGGCCGTCTGCAAGGCGGGCAGGTCGTCCCGGTAGGTGACCCCGTGCCAGACCTCGTCCGTGGGCAGGACCTTCACCCGGTCCGTCCCGGCGGCGAGACAGGCGTTCACCACGCTGGGCAGGAAGAACTCCGCCTTGGCGGGATTTTTCGGCATGTCGTTTGCGAAGAATTTTTCCAGCTCCCCGCCGATGGCGTCCATGAAGCCCTGGTGGAAGCCCCAGGTGTTCAGGCTCACGGGGGTGTCCGGGGCCAGGGCGGTCCAGGTAGCGCCCCCGTCGGTGGTGTAAGAGGGGCTCGCCGCCGGGCCCTGGATGGCGGTGAGCTCCGTCACCGTGGCCAGGTACCCGCCCGCGTCCGTGGTGCAGACGCCCCGGGCCACGGTGCCGTTCTCCGTGAGGGTGTTTTTCAGGTCATAGGCCACCAGGGCGTGGGTGTGGCCGTCCGCCTCATGGGCCAGGAAATCGTACAGAGCCCGGAACGCCCCACGGCCGTAGAAGTCATCGGCGTTGATGACGGCGAAGGGCCGGTCTATAAGGTCTCTGGCGGCGTAGACCGCGTGGCCCGTGCCCCAGGGTTTGGTCCGCTCAGGGGGGACAGCGAAGCCCGCAGGGATGTCGTGAAGGTCCTGGAAGGCGTAGTGCAGATCGCACTTCTTCCCGATCCGGTCCCCCACCAGGGCCCGGAAGTCCGCCTCTATCTCCTTTTTGATGACGCAGACCACCTTCTCGAACCCGGCCTGGAGGGCGTCGTAGGCGGAGTAGTCCAATATGACCTGTCCGGCGGCGTCCACCGCCGTCATCTGCTTCAAACCTCCAAAGCGGCTGCCCATCCCGGCGGCCATGATCACCAGCATCGGTCTCATCGCGGGACCTCCTTACGTTTTATCATGCCTTCATATTACCATGCCGGCGGAGATCTTGCAATGCTCGGCGCAAAGTTCGGCCAGAGCGGGGCATACTGGTTATGGCGGGGAATGAAGTTTTAGCACTCAAAAAGTGAGAGTGTTAATATTTATACTTCGTTTACAAATACACATAAATTTATTCACAATTTATGTGTATGCTATAGCTAAATCAAAGAAACAGGAGGTTTTCCACCATGTTTGATATGATCCCTTTTTCCAGCCGCTCCTATAAGCCCAGCACCATCTGGGACCCGTTCCAGGAGTTCTTCGGCGCCGTGACCCACGCGGCCGCCACCGATATCCGGGAGTCCGACAAAGACTTCACCATCGAAACGGAGCTGCCCGGCTTCGACAAGAGCGAGATCGCCGTCAGTGTCAAAGAGGGCGTTCTCACCGTGAAGGCCGAGCACCAGGCGAAGGACGACGAGACCGACGACAACGGCTATATCCGCCGGGAGCGGTCCAACGCCACTGTGGAGCGCAGCTTCGAGGTCTCCGGCGTGGACGCCGGCGCCATCAGCGCCCAGTTCACCAACGGCGTGCTGAAGCTGACCCTGCCCAAGCTGCCGGAGATCGTGCCCCAGCAGCACCAAATTGAGATCCAGTAACTCCTTCCTTCTTCTCTCTCCTCGCGCCGCCGGAGGTCAACGCCTCCGGCGGCTTTTTGTATATTTTGTCACACACAGCAAAAATGCCTCCGTTTGATATTGACAAAAATGCCCAAAGGGCGCTAAAATATCTTCACCTATGCAAAGCGCAGACCGCATGGAGCAACACCAACGCAAAAGGAGGAGCATCTATGTTATATCAGACGACCCCGGAGCACGAGGCCCTGCGTGCGAAAATACGCCAGTTCGCGGAGGAGGAGATCAAGCCCATCGCCTTCGCCCTGGATCAGGCCAACGAGTTCCCCGACGAGGCCGTGAAAAAGCTGGGCCAGATGGGGCTCATGGGCATCCCCTACCCGAAGGAATACGGCGGCGCGGGCCTGGACGTACAGAGCTATGCCATCGCCGTGGAGGAGCTGGCCCGTGTGGACGGCGGCGCGGGCGTCATCCTGTCCGCCCATGTGTCCCTGGGCAGCTACCCCATCTTCGCCTTCGGCACCGAGGAGCAGAAGAAAAAGTACCTGGTGCCCCTGGCCAAGGGCGAGAAGATCGGCGCCTTCGGCCTGACCGAGCCCAACGCGGGCTCCGACGCCGGCGGCACGGAGACCACCGCCGTGGACAAGGGGGACTATTACCTCCTGAACGGCGGCAAGATATTCATCACCAACGCCCCCAAGGCGGACACCTACGTGGTCTTCGCCGTCACCACCCCGGACATCGGCACCCGGGGCATCAGCGCCTTCATCGTGGAGAAGGGCTGGAAGGGCTTCGATTTCGGCGACCACTACGACAAGATGGGCATCCGCTCCTCCACCACGGCGGAGCTCATCTTCAACGACGTGAAGGTGCCCAAGGAGAACCTGCTGGGCAAGGAGGGCCAGGGCTTCAAGATCGCCATGGCCACCCTGGACGGCGGCCGCATCGGCATCGCGGCCCAGGCCCTGGGCATCGCCCAGGGGGCCTATGAGAACGCCGTGGCCTACGCCAAGGAGCGCATCCAGTTCGGAAAGCCCATCGCCTTCCAGCAGGCTTTGTCCTTCAAGATCGCGGATATGGCCACCAAGCTGCGCTGCGCGCGGTTTCTGGTCTACTCCGCGGCGGAGCTGAAGGAGCACCACGAGCCCTACGCCATGGAGGCGGCCATGGCCAAGATGTACGCCTCCGACATCGCCCTGGAGGTCACCAACGACGCCCTTCAGATCCACGGCGGCGCCGGCTTCATGAAGGGCATGGAGGTGGAGCGGGCCTATCGCGACGCCAAGATCACCACCATTTACGAGGGCACCAACGAGATCCAGCGGGTGGTCATCTCCTCGGCCATCCTGGGCAAGGCGCCCAAGTCCGCCGGCGGCGGCGGAGGCTCCGCCCCCAAGAAGCCCGCCCCCATCACCGGCGTGCGGAAAAAGACCATCTTCCGGGAGGGCGACGCCAAGGAGAAGGTGGAGGCCCTGGTGGCGGCCCTTAAAAAGGACGGCTACGACTTCACCGTGGGCATCCCCGCCGACACGCCTATCGCCCAGGCCGAGCGGGTGGTATCCGCCGGCAAGGGCATCGGCCCCAAGGAGAACATGAAGCTCATCGAGGACCTGGCCCAGGCCGCCGGCGCGGCCATCGGCTCCAGCCGGCCCGTGGCGGAGACATTGAAATATGTGCCCCTGAACCGGTACGTGGGCATGTCCGGCCAGAAGTTCACCGGCAACCTCTACATCGCCTGCGGCATCTCCGGCGCCATCCAGCACCTGAAGGGCATCAAGGACGCATCCACCATCGTGGCCATCAACACCAACGCCGGCGCGCCCATCTTCAAAAACTGCGACTACGGCATCGTGGGCGACGTGAACGAGATACTGCCCCTGCTCACCGAGGCCCTGGGCACCGGCAAGAAGAAGCCCGCCCCGCCCATGGTGAAGATCAAGCGGCCCGCGCCCCCCAAGCCGGAACCCATCGGCCCCCGGTATGTGTGCGGCGGCTGCGGCTACGAGTATATCCCCGAGCGGGGCGACGCCAACGCGGAGATCCCCGCCGGCACCACCTTCGACAAGCTGCCCGAGGATTGGGTGTGCCCGGAGTGCGGCGAGGGTAAGGACCAGTTCATCCAGGCGTAAGACGGAAAGGAGATATGATATATGCATTGCGTAAGAGAAGTTACCGATAAGCTCTACTGGGTGGGCGCCAACGACCACCGCCTGACCCTTTTCGAGAACATCCACCCCATCCCCAAGGGCGTGAGCTACAACTCCTATCTGCTGCTGGACAAGAAGACGGTCCTGTTCGACACTGTGGACTGGTCCGCCTGCCGGCAGCTCATTGAGAACATGGAGTACCTGCTGGGGGATAAGCCCCTGGACTATCTGCTCATCAACCACATGGAGCCCGACCACGGCGCCTCCATCGAGGAGATATTGCTGCGCTGGCCCAAGGTGAAGATCATCTCCAACGACAAGGCCTTCCTCCTCATGCGCCAGTTCGGTTTCCACGTGGACGGCCACGAGCTCATATCCGTGAAGGAGGGGGACACCTTCTCCTTCGGCGACCACACCGTCACCTTCGTGGCGGCCCCCATGGTCCACTGGCCCGAGGCCATGGTGACCTTCGACACCACCAACGGGGTGCTGTTCTCCGCCGACGCCTTCGGCTCCTTCATCGCCCTGGACGGCAAGCTGTTCGCCGACGAGGTCGACTTCGACCGGGACTGGCTGGACGAGGCCCGCCGGTATCTCACCAACATCGTGGGCAAGTACGGCCCCCATATCCAGCTGCTGCTGAAAAAGGCGGCCGGCATCCTGGACCAGATCAAGTTCGTCTGCCCCCTCCACGGGCCGGTGTGGCGCAAGGACCTGGGGTACTTCATCGACAAGTACGACAAGTGGAGCCGCTATGAGCCCGAGGAGAAGGGCGTGCTCATCGTGTACGCCTCCATGTACGGCAACACCGAGGCCGCGGCCCAGTGCCTGGCCAGCAAGCTGTGCGAAAAGGGCGTGACCAACGTGGCGGTGTACGACGTGTCCAACACCCACGTGAGCTACCTCATCTCCGAGGCCTTCAAGTACAGCCACATCGTCCTGGCCAGCGTCACCTACAACCTGGGCATCTACCCGGTGATGCACAACTTCCTCATGGACATGAAGGCCCTGAACCTGCAGAACCGGACCTTCGCCGTCATCGAGAACGGCTCCTGGGCCGTGAAGTCCGGCGACCTGATGAGCGCGTTCATCACCGACCAGCTGAAGAACATGACGCTCCTCAATGAGCGTTTGTCCCTGGCCTCCTCCCTCAAGGAGGATAAGGCCACGGAGCTGGAGAACCTGGCTAACGCCCTGGTGGAATCCGTCAACGCATAAAAATTTCACCCAACGGCAAAATATCATGTCCCGGCTCCGCGGAGCCGGGACATTTTTGTGCGTCCTGACAGTATCGCGCAGGGGCGGTCGAAAATGCTTGCATATCCCCCCGAAACGTGTTACGATTCACCACGCGTGGACATTTGACCACATAAGGAGGACGAACTATGGAAAACACCGGCCGAACCAAATACTATCTCGTGGACGGGGCAGCCCTGCCCGAGGTGTTCATCCGGGTGACCCAGGCCCAGGAGCTGCTGGACACGGGCCGGGCCCAGACGGTGGCCGAGGCCGCCGAGCAGGTGGGCATCTCCCGTTCCGCTTACTATAAATATAAGAACGCCGTCATGCCCTTCCAGAACGTGGCGGGCGGCCATATCGTCACCTTCCAGCTCATGCTCCGGCATAAGATGGGCCTTCTGAGCGAGGTGCTGGCGGTGTTCGCCGGCACCGGGGCCAATATCCTGACCATCAACCAGGGCATCCCCACCAACGGGGCCGCCCCGGTGACCATCACCGCGGACATGACCGCCCTGGACACCTCCGCCGAGACCCTGCTGTCCCGGCTGGACGATATAGACGGGGTCATCCGGGCCGCCGTGGCCGCGGGCTGAGGAGGGAATACCAATGACAAAATACGCGATACTTGGATTCGGCACCGTGGGCGTGGGTCTCGCGGAGGTCATCGCTGACCAGAAGGAGAAGATGTCCGCCGCGGCGGGCGACGAGCTGGAGCTGGGCTATATCCTGGTCCGGCACGATTACCCCGACAGCCCCTTCCGGGACAAACTGGTGCAGGATTTTTCTGTCATCGAAAAAGACCCGGACGTGTCCGTGGTGGCGGAGGTCATCGGCGGCGTGGGCCCGGCATACGAATACTCCAAACGGGCCATCCTGGCCGGTAAGAGCGTGGTATCCAGCAACAAGGAGCTGGTGGCCGCCCACGGCCTGGAGCTGGCGGAGCTGGCAAAGGAGCACGGCGTGAGCTACCTCTTTGAGGGCAGCGTGGGCGGGGGCATCCCCCTGCTGCGGCCGCTGAGCCGGTGCCTGGCCGCCAACCGTATCGACGAGGTGTACGGCATCCTGAACGGCACCACCAACTATATCCTCACCGCCATGGCGGAAAAGGGCCAGGCCTACGGCGACGCCCTGAAAAAGGCCCAGGAACTGGGCTATGCCGAGGCGGACCCCACCGCCGACGTGGAGGGGATTGACGCCTGCCGCAAGACCGCCATCCTGGCGGATATGTCCTTCGGCGGGAACCTGGACCCCACTGCTATCCCCACCACGGGCATCACCGCCCTGGAGCCGGCGGACCTGGAGCTTGCCCGGGCGCTGGGCTGCGCGGTGAAGCTCTTGGGACACGCCATTCGCCGGGAGGACGGATGTGTCGCCTTCGTGGCGCCCCGCCTCGTCCCCCTGAGCCACACCCTGGCCTCGATAAACGGGGTCATGAACGCCTGCGCCGTCCGGGGCAGCGCCGTGGGAGAGGTCATCTTCTGTGGGCCCGGCGCGGGCCGCTACCCCACCGCCAGCGCGGTGGCGGCGGATGTGGCCGACGCGGTGCGGCACCGCAAAGATCCCATGGTCCCCGACCTGGGCAAGGCCAACGGGAAACTTTTGAGCTCCGACGGGCTGGCCTCCCCCTGGTATGTGCGGGCCGCGGCGGAGGCGGACGCGGTCGAAAATGCCTTCCCCGGCCTGAAGCCTGTCTACGGCTCCACCGGCGAGTGCGGTTTTATCACCGAGGCCATGGACAAGCCCGCCCTTACGGAGAAACTCGAGGGGCTGGACGTGCGGGCAGTGTACCGGGTGCTGGCATAGAATGGATGGGCTCTAAGGCCCGGAACTGATAACAAGGAGACCTGATATATATGTTGTTCGTACAAAAATTCGGCGGCTCCTCCGTTGCCAACGCTGAGCGTATCCGGAACGTGGCGGGCATCATCGCCGAGAAGTTTCTGGAGGGCAACGAGGTGGTGGTGGTCCTGTCCGCCCAGGGGGACACCACCGACGAGCTGCTGGAAAAGGCGGCGGAGATCAACCCCGACCCCTCCAAGCGGGAGCTGGATATGCTCCTCACCACCGGGGAGCAGCAGTCCATCGCCCTCATGGCCATGTGTCTGGAGGGCATGGGTCTGCCGGTGGTGTCCCTCACCGGCTGGCAGGTGGGCCTGCGCACCGATGCCAGCTACGGCGCCGCCCGCATCCGCCGTGTGGACACGGAGCGGCTGCGCCGGGAGCTGGACAAAAAGCGCATCGTGCTGGTGGCCGGGTTCCAGGGCGTCAATAAGTTCGACGACTACACCACCCTGGGCCGGGGCGGCAGCGACACCACCGCCGTGGCCCTGGCCGCGGCGCTCCACGCGGACCGGTGCCAGATATTCACGGACGTGGAGGGCGTATATACCGCCGACCCCCGGAAGGTGCCGGGGGCCAGGAAGCTGGAGGAGATCACCTACGACGAGATGCTGGAACTGGCCAGCATGGGCGCCCAGGTGCTGATGAACCGGTCCGTACAGCTGGCCAGGCGGTACGGCGTGGAATTGGAGGTGCTCTCGTCGCTGGTGAGAGCGCCCGGTACAAAGGTGAAGGAGGTTTCCAAGAACATGGAGGAGATGAAGATAACCGGTATCGCCAAGGACGAGAAGGTGGCCCGGGTGACGGTGGTGCAGGTGGCCGACCGGCCCGGCTCCGCCTTCCGGGTGCTGAACGCCGTGTCCCGGGCGGGCATCAACGTGGATATGATCATCCAGGCCAACGGCCGGGACGGCGCCAACGACATGAGCTTCGTGGTGGCCGAGACCGACGCGGAGGCGGCCTGCCGGGCCCTGGAGGAGCGCCAGGCGGCCATCGGCTTCGACCATATCTCCGTGGACAAGGACATCGCCAAGATCAGCGTGGTGGGCGCGGGCATGATGAGCTCCGTGGGCATCGCCTCTCTGGTGTTCGAGGCCCTCAACGACGAGCACATCAACATCCAGATGATCAACACCAGCGAGATCAAGATCTCCTGCGTCATCGACGCCGCCAGCGCCGACCGGGCCGTGGCGGCGATACACCGGAAATTCTTCGAGAGCTGATCGAATATAGAGAAAGGGCGCGTTGCAAAACGCGCCCTACATTATGGACGGCCCCCTCGTCTGAGGGGGCCTTTTGCTGTGTGTCCTGCGAGGCTCAGCCTATCTTCGTGGCTTTTGCGCCGGAGATCTTCAGGTTCACGCCCTTGCTTGCCAGCATGTTCTGGAACATCTGCTCCAGCTTCTCTGCGTTGGAGTTGATGTAGCTCACCACCAGGTCCTCCTTGGCGCTGTCGGGCACCATCTTGGCCGCCAGCACCGCCGGGCCCGCCATGGACCCCGCCAGCAGGTGGATCAGGGAATCAAAATCCACGTCGCTCACGTTCAGCTTCAGTTCAACCATCGTTCTCGCTCCCATACGTTTTTTCGGCGGCGTGCGCCGTGTTCAGTACCGTCAGTATAGCATAGTTTTCCGCTGTTGGCACAGTCTTTTCCCGAAATTCCCGCCGGCGGCATTGACAAACCGGTGACGAATAGGCTAATATTAAATATAAAGTATTGGGACGGAGGGACCGCTATGCTCTACGAGAAGCTGAAGACCCTGTACGAAAAGGTCCGCTTGCAGCACTACCGGGATCTGTTCAGCCGGGTGAAGGAGCGGGACGGGTCCCTGAGCGCCACGGAGGCCTACGCCGCCGACGTGATCTACCTCATGGGCTCCCCCACCGTCAGCGCCTTCGCCGAGACCCTGGGCATCTCCCAGCCCAACGCCACCTACAAGATCAACAACCTGGTCACCAAGGGCTACGCCGTGCGCACCGGCTCCGAGGGGGACCGGCGGGAGTGCCGCGTCACCGTGGGGGACCGGTTCTTCTCCTACTACAACACCGACTACCCCTTCATGGATGACGGCCTGGCCGCTCTGCGGCGGGACTATACCCCCGAGCAGCTGAACCTGTTCGAGCGGATGATCGACGAGCTGACCCAGCACCTGAAATAAGCCGAAAAGACCCTGTTTTCCGCGCCCTGCCCACACCGGCGGGGCGTTTTTTCGTCCGTTTTTGGCTATTTCACTAATGTTATAAATCATTTATACGGAAAATCTGTCATAACCGCCCTTGAAAAGGGGGGCAGGGCCGTGTTAAAATTCCTAGTGCGTGAACATTTGTCCGCTTACCATGGACAAAAACGAAAGCAACAATAACATTGGAGGAAAACAGCTATGAAGAAAGTATTTGCGCTTATGCTGGCCGTCGTGATGGTCATGGCGCTGGCGGTCCCCGCCTTTGCCGACGACACCATCACCATCGGCGTGTTTGAGCCCCTGACCGGCGATAACGGCCCTGGCGGCAAGCAGGAGACCCTGGGCATGCAGTATGCCAACCAGGAGACCCCCACTGTGGAGATCGACGGCACCACCTATAACGTGGAACTGAAGGTCGCCGACAACGAGTCCTCCACCGATAAGGCCGTCTCCGCCGCTACCGAGCTGGTGGCCTCCGGCGCCTCCATCGTCCTGGGCTCCTACGGCTCCAGCGTGGCCATCGCCGGCTCCGATACCTTCGGTGAGGCGGGCATTCCCGTCATCGGCGTCACCTGCACCAACCCCCAGGTCACCGTGGGCAACGACCACTACTTCCGCATCTGCTTCACCGA
>CANRNF010000027.1 GCA_947631865.1 uncultured Oscillospiraceae bacterium
TTCAGCTTGTACTCCAGAGTGTAGTCGTCCAGAGCCTTCACGCCGACCTCGCTGAAGTCGGTGATGGCGCCGGTGCCGTACTCCTCAAGGTTCACGATGGTGCCGTACAGCAGGTCGGCCAGGCCGGCCTTGCTGTCGCAGCTGTGCTGCAGAGCGGCAACCCAGTCGTCGGCCTTCACTTCGCCGACCTCGGTGCCCTGGCTGGTGACCCACTTCACGCCCTTGCGGATGTGGAAGGTGTAGGTCAGGCCGTCCTCGGACACTTCATAGCTCTCGGCCAGGGCGGGGCCCTGGACGTTCTCGTTGTTGTATATCAGCAGGCCGTCCCAGGTGGGAGACAGGACCTCGCCGCTGGTGGCCTGGGCGGAAGCCAGGGTATCCCAAGTGGTGGGAGTGGCGGTATAGGTGAAGGTGATCTCGTCGGCGATGGTCAGGTCCTTCTCAGCGGCCCAGTCGATCAGGGCCTGATAGGACTCGCCGGTGCCGACCTTTTCCTTCCAGAGAGCGGTGGCCTCGGCGCGCTCATCGGGGGTCAGGGGCCGCTCGTTCACGACCAGGAGGTTCTTGTAGCCGCGATAGGTCTCGTCGTAGCCCCACTCAATGGTGGGAATGGACCTGGGGATGACGCGGGAGATCCCCTGGGCGGTGGTGTTGTTCTGCATGGGAACGCCCAGGCCGGACTCCAGGAGCTTGGCCTCGGCGATGGCCATCTTGCCCATACGGGTGCTGGGATCGACCTCGGCCTTGGCTTCCTCATAGGCGGTCTCAAAGTCGCCCAGGACCTGGTCATAGACCTCATAGGAGAGGTCCTCATAACCGGCCGCGTCAAAGTTGTCCAGCGTGTAGACGTCAGCCGCCAGCGCGTTCAGGTCCTCGCCGCCCTCGGCGTCGGCCACGACGGCGGCGTCAGCAGGCTCCTCAGTCTCGGGCTCCTCGGCGTCGGTGTCGGTGTCGGCCTCAGCGGCGTCCTCGGCGTCGGTGTCGGTGTCAGCCTCGGCGGAAGCCTCAGCGGCGTCGTCAGCGGGCTCCTCGGCAGTCTCAGGCTCCTCGGCGGTCTCAGGCTCTTCAGCGGCCTCGGGCTCTTCAGCGGCCTCAGGCTCTTCAGCGGCCTCGGGCTCCTCAGCGGCCTCGGGCTCTTCAGCAGCTTCGGGCTCCTCAG
Source organism: uncultured Oscillospiraceae bacterium (assembly GCA_947631865.1). Taxonomy (GTDB): domain Bacteria; phylum Bacillota; class Clostridia; order Oscillospirales; family Oscillospiraceae; genus CAJOIG01. The sequence goes on from CANRNF010000027.1 coordinate 1,160, forward strand.
CAGCCTCGACGGGCGCCTCGGTGGGCTCGGCCTCTTCCTTCTTGCTGCCGCCGCAAGCGGTCAGCGAGAGGACCATGACCAGCGCCAGGAGAAGCGCAAGCAGTCTCTTTGCGTTCATTTGTTGTTGACCTCCTTCGTCATACAATACACATCTATGAACCGGGGCGCGCCCGCCCCCTTGTTCCGGGAAGGTTTATCGTTTGCATCAAAGATGCAAACGGAGAGGGGACTAGTCCCCTGTTTGTCCACGTATGGTAGACACTTTTCCGCTGCACACGGAATTTACATCATGGCGATAGTATCATACATTTTATTACGATAAATCATCTCTGTCAAGCTTTTGGCGGCTTTTTGGACGCTTCCGTCGTTTTCGCCAAAGGAGCGTGTCCGCGTCTCGCGAACTATGAGCATCCTGTCCAAAATGTGCATAGCCCATCTACCGGATATCCCCCAGGTCGTAGGCCTCCAGCCAGGATCTGGCCCGCTCGCAGACCTGCCGCAGGCAGCTCTCCTCAAAGGGACTGTCCAGACCGGCGTTTTTCAGCAGCTCCGTGAAGGTACGGCTGCCGCCCTGGCGGGTGTAGGCCATGTATTTTTTCCAGGCCTCCTCCCTGCTCTCCTGGCCCAGGGCCCAGAACTGCAGGGACACCGTCTGTGCCAGGCAGTAGTCGATGTAATAGAAGGGACTTCCGTAGATGTGCAGCTGCCGCTGCCAGGCCTCTCCGTCGGCGAAGAAGGGGATATCCCCGTCCAGGCGCATCCAGGGCATGTACACGCCCTGGAGCTTTTTCCAAGTCTCATGCCGCTGGGCCGGGGTCATCTCGGGATGAGCGTATACCTCGTGCTGGAAGTGGTCCACCAATGTCCCGTAGGGGATGAAGGTCAGGGCACCGGCCAGGTGGCTGTAGCGGAACTTCTTCGCCTCCGGGCCGAAGAAATCCTCCGCCCAGGGCCAGGCCATGAACTCCATGCTCATGGAGTGGACCTCGCATGCCTCCATGCTGGGCCAGGCGTAGTCGGCGGGGATACGGTCCCGGTTCAGCCAGTTGGCGAAGGCGTGGCCCGCCTCGTGGGTCACCACCTCCACGTCGTGCTGGGTACCGTTGAAGTTGGCGAAGATGAAAGGCACGCCGTAGTCGGCCACGGACGTGCAGTACCCGCCGGCGGCCTTGCCGGGCTTGCTGAGCACGTCCAGAAGCTCCCGGTCCAGCATCATGCGAAAGAACTGGCTGGTCTCCGGGCTCAGTTCGTCGTAGAACTTCCGGCCTGCCGCCAGGATGTCGTCGGGGCTGCCCTGGGGCTTGGGGTTGCCGGAGCGGAACTGGAGCGCCGCGTCCGCGTAGCTCAAGGGATATCGGACCCCCAGCCGCTCTGCCTGGGCCCGGTAGATGCTGTCCGCCACGGGCACCAGGTACTTCACCACCGCGGCGCGGAATCTCTCCACGTCCTCTTTCCCGTAGCAGTTGCGGCCCATGCGGTAGTAACCCAGGGTGGTGTAGCCCTCGTAGCCCAGCTTTTTGCCCATGGCGTCCCGCAGGTGGACCAGCTCGTCGTAGATGCGGTCCAGCTCCGGCTGGTTGTCCTTGTACCACTGCCCCACCGCCTTCCAGGCGGCGAGACGGCGGCCGTCGTCCGGGTCGTTCTGGAAGGGGCTCATCTGGCTCACGGTGTACGTCCCGCCCTCAAAGGAGATCTGGGCCGAGGCGATGAGCTTGTCGTAAGCCTGGGTCAGGTCGTTCTCCTTCTGCAGCTCAGGGATGATAGCCGGGGAGAAGGCCTTGCGGGCGATCTCCGCGTCCAGGAAATACGGCCCGCCGAATTCCGCCTGGAAGTCCGGCCGGAAGGGGCTGTCCACCATGGCGTCCAGCCAGTTCTGCATATACTCCCGTACCTCCGGCCAGGCGCCGTTCCAGAAGGTCTCCTCGGCGTCGTAGAATTCATCTTTCGTGTCGATGCTGTGGCGCACGCTCACCAGGGTCCCCAGGGTGTCGGCGTGCTTTTCCAGCCGCTCCCAATCCGCAAACACGGCCCGCGCCGCCGCGTAGTCCGGCGCGGTCTTCAGCCGCTCCGTCAGGGCGGCCATCTCCTTTTTCAGCGCCTCCACGTCCGGGCGCTCATAGGGCATTTGGGAAAACTTCAACATCATATATCCTCCTTTGCCGCGGCAAGTATATTCAGCCTGAAAATTCTACCATACCACCCCCGCCGATGCAAGCCGAGGGCGATTGTCTTTCCGCATGAAACGTGGTATAGTAGCAACAATGCTGCTATTATACCCAAAATACCGGTCGTGCTCCCGGCTGACGCCGGAACCGCGCGACATGGTACAATAGCAACAAAGTTGCTATTATACCCAAAATACCAGTCGTGCTCCCTGCTGACGCCGGAACCGCGCGACATGGTACAATAGCAACAAAGTTGCTATTATACCCAAAATACCAGTCGTGCTCCCTGCTGACGCCGGAACCGCGCGACATGGTACAATGGACTTATGAGTGATCTGGAAAGAGACATCCGAACACTGCGGGGCGTTGGGGATACCCGGGCCAAGGCCCTGGAGAAGCTGGGCCTTCGGACCCTGGGGGACCTTTTGGGCTATTTCCCCCGGGCCTATGAGGACCGGCGGATATTCTATGCCATCGCGGACGCGCCCTACGACCGGCCCGTGTGCGTGAAGGCCATGGTGGCCGGCACGCCCCAGGCCGTCCGGGCCCGCCGGGGCATGGAGCTTTTGAAGCTCCGGGCCGTAGATGAGTCCGGCCAGCTGGACGTCACCTTTTTCAATCAGAATTACCTGAAAGACCAGTTCCGCCCAGGCGAGGAGTACATTTTCTACGGCCGGGTGTCGGAGATCGGCCGCTACCGGACCATGACCAGTCCCGCCTTTGAGCGGGCGGACCGCCAGGGCACGGTGACGGGCCGCATCCTGCCCATCTACCGGCTGAAGGCCGGGGTGACCCAGAAGTTCCTCATGGGCCTCATCACCCAGGCGTTGGATCTGTGCGGCGACCAGGTCCCGGACGCCCTGCCCCCCGCGCTCACCGAGCGGCTGCACCTGGCCCGGGCGCCTTACGCCTACGCCAACATCCACTTCCCCCGGGACGACCAGGCCCTGGAGCAGGCACGGCGGCGGCTGGTGTTCGAGGAGCTGTTCGTCCTGGCGGCGGCTCTGGGCACCATGCGCCGGGAGAGGTCCGCCGAGCCTGGCCGGAAGCTCACGGTCTATCCCATGGAGGGACTCTGGTCCGCCCTGCCCTTCCGTCCCACCGGCGCCCAGGTCCGGGCGGTGAACGAGGCATTGGGGGACATGGCCTCCGGCGTTCCCATGAGCAGGCTTTTACAGGGCGACGTGGGCAGCGGCAAGACCCTGGTGGCCGCGGCGCTCATCTGGCAGGCCGCCAAAAACGGCCAGCAGGCCGCTTTCATGGCTCCCACGGAGATACTGGCCGCCCAGCACTTCAAGACCCTCTCGGAGCTCTTGGAACCCATGGGCGTGCACATCGTGAAGCTGACCGGCTCCATGAAGGCGTCGGAAAAGCGGAACGTGAACGAGCTCCTGCAGCTTGGCATGGCCCAGGCGGCCGTGGGCACCCACGCGCTTCTCAGCGCGGGCGTCGCCTTCCGTGACCTGGGCCTCGTGATCACCGATGAGCAGCACCGTTTCGGCGTGGAGCAGCGCAGCGCTCTGGCCGGCAAGGGGGCCCGCCCCCACGTGCTGGTCATGTCCGCCACCCCCATCCCCCGGACCCTGGCCCTCATCATCTATGGGGACCTGGACATCTCCGTGCTGGACGAGCTTCCCCCCGGCCGGCAGAAGGTGGACACCTTTGCCGTGGGTGAGGATATGCGAGCGCGGATATGGCGGTTCGTGCGCCGGCTGGTGGGCGAGGGCCGGCAGGTATTCCTCGTCTGCCCCATGGTGGAGGAGAACGAGGAGCTGCCTCCCAACGTGAAGAGCGCCGAGACCTGGGCCAAAACGCTGCAGCAGGACATATTCCCCGACCTGCGGGTGGCCTGTGTCCACGGCAAGATGAAGGGCCGGGACAAGGACGCGGTCATGGCGGCCTTTGCCGCGGGCGAGTATGACATCCTGGTGTCCACCACGGTGATCGAGGTGGGCGTGGACGTGCCCAACGCGGCGCTGATGATCGTGGAGAACGCGGACCGGTTCGGTCTGAGCCAGCTCCACCAGCTCCGGGGCCGGGTGGGCCGGGGCAGCCACAAGAGCTACTGCGTGCTCTTTTCCGACTCCGACAGCCCCGACGCCAAGGCACGCCTGGCCATTATGACAAAGACCAGCGACGGCTTCAAGATATCCGAGGAGGACCTGCGCCTGCGCGGTCCCGGCGATTTCTTCGGCTCCCGGCAGCACGGCCTGCCCGAGATGCACGTGGCGGACCTGTCCGGCGACATGCGGGTGCTGAAAGAGGCCCAGAGCGAGGCCAACGCCCTTCTCGCCGCCGACCCGGACCTGTTCCTCCCAGAACACCGTCCCCTCCGGGACCGCATCGACAAGCTCTTCGAGATCCACGGCGACACGTTCAACTGACAAAAAAGGCCCGCTGCCTGAGGCAGCGGGCCTTTTTTTGTAGATGTTGTTTATTCCTCGACCGGGGTCTCGTCCTCTTCGGGAGCGACGCCGGTGGCCTCGCCGGTGGCGGAGATCTCATAGACCAGCGCGTCGGCCTCGGGCTCGGGCTTGCGCTCAGGCTTGGGCTCACGGGGAGCGCGGGCGCGGGCGGGTTCCGGCTCGATCAGGGCGCGGATGGAGAGGCTGATCTTCTGCTTCTCCTCGTCGATGGCCGTGATCTTGGCCTCCACTTCCTGGCCAACGGACAGGACTTCTTCCGGCTTGCCGATGCGGCGGTTGGCGATCTGAGAGATGTGGATCAGGCCGTCCACACCGGGCACGACCTCGGCGAAAGCGCCGAAGGGCATGAGCTTGACCACCTTCACGGTAGCCACGTCGCCCACCTTGTAGGCGCTGATGAACTTGGCCCAGGGGTTGTCCTCCGCCTTACGGTAGCCCAGGGAGATCTTTTTCTTCTCGGGGTCAAAGTTGATGACGTGCACGTCCACTTCCTGACCCACGCTCAGCACGTCCTCAGGCTTGCGGATGCGCTCCCAGCTGATCTCGGATACATGGACCATGCCGTCCACGCCGCCGATGTCCACGAAGGCGCCATAGCTGGTCATGCTCTTGACCACGCCGTGGTAGACCTTGCCGTTGGCGATCTCGGCCCACAGCTTCTCGGCCTTCTCCTTGCGCTCCCGGGCGGAGACGCTGCGGATGGAGCCCACCACGCGCTTGCGGGCGCGGTTGACCTCGGTGACGCGGAAGCGGACCGTCTGGCCCACCAGGTTGGTCATGGGCTCTTCCCGGCCCAGACCGGTCTGGGAGGCGGGGATGAAGATGCGGATGCCCTTGAGGTTGATGACCACGCCGCCCTTGTTCTCCTCGGTGACCTTGCCCTCCAGGACAGTGCCCTCCTCGCAGGCGGCCTCGATATCGCCCCAGCCCTTGGCCACGTCAAGGCGGCGCTTGGACAGCTGGACCGTGCCTTCTACGTCGTTCACACGCACAACGGAAGCCTGGATCTCGTCGCCGACCTTCACCAGATCGTTGATGTCCACGCCGGGGGCATCGTCCGTGAACTCGGATACGGATATGTATCCGGAGTGCTTGGTGGGCAGGTCGACGGTGATCTCGGTGGAGCCGACAGCGGCCACGACACCGGTCACGGTATCGCCGTTATGGATGGTGCGGATGGAGTCCTCCAGCAGCTGGTCGAAGCTCTTCTCGCCGTTCTCGGCAGCGGGGGCTTCCTCCGCGGCGGGCGCCTCTTCGGCAGCAGGAGCTTCCTCCACAACGGGAGCTTCCTCGACCACGGGGGCCTCTTCCACAGGGGCGGCCTCGGCCACGGGGGCTTCCTCCACAGGTGCCTCGACCACGGGGGCCTCTTCGGCGACAGTTTCTTCTTTCTTGATCTCAGGCTCGTTCATTTTGTTTACTACCTCCTTAATTATCCACGAGGGCGTAGAGGCGCCGGCGGTGACCGCGACAGTCTCATGACCTTGCAAGGCCGTCCTATCCAGCTCGTCCGCATTTTCCACGAACAGTACCGCGGGACAGCACTCGGCGCATATCTCCGCCAAATGGATGGAGTTGGCGCTGTGCCTGCCCCCCACTACCACCACGGCGTCGCACGCCGCGGCGAGCTTTCGGGCCTCGTTTTGCCTAATACTCGTAGCATTGCATATTGTATCAAATACTTGCGCGTTTGTATACAGTTTTTTTATCGAATTAATACTTTGTTCACTAATTTCCCAATTGGAAGTTGTCTGGAAAACCACCGTCAGCGACGGGTTTTCCGCCCCTTCGACAGTCTCGGACCAGGCGGCTAGTTCCTCCATATCCCGGACCACCACGGCGTCCTCGCACCAGCCGCATATGCCCTTCACCTCCGGATGGCTCGGCTCGCCGAACACCACCACCTGCCGGCCCTCTTCGCCGGCCTTGGCCACGATCTTGTGGATGCGCTCGACCCGGGGGCAGGTGGCGTCCAGGATACGGCATCCCTTCGCCTCCAGGGCGCGGTACACCGCCTGTGCCTCCCCGTGGGCCCGGATGAGCACCGCTGCCCCGTCGGGGATGTCCTCCGGCCGCGCCGCAGTGCGAAGGCCCAGGGCCTCCAGCTTCTTCACCACGTCCCGGTTGTGGGTCAGCTCCCCCAGGCACCAGTTCTCCCCGCCCTGAGCCGCCAGCTTTTCCGCCATCTCCACGGCCCGGGCCACACCGAAGCAGAACCCGGCGTTCTCCGCTACTACGACCCTCACGCCCCGGCCTCCGGACCGTACCGGTCCTTCACCAGCGCGCAGATATGCTCGATGCTCTCCTCCAACGTCATATCGGACGTATCCACCAGGACGGCGTCCTCTGCCGCCTTCAAAGGCGCGGCGGCACGGGTGCTGTCCTGCTCATCCCGCCTGACCATATCCGCCAGGACCTGGTCAAAGGTGCTGGGATCGCCTTTGGCGTTCAGCTCCAGAAGCCTCCGGCGTGCCCGGGCCTCCGGCGACGCGGTGAGGAATATCTTGAGCCCCGCCTGGGGCAGGACCACCGTGCCGATATCCCGGCCGTCCATGACCACCCTATGGGTCCGGGCCGTCTGTCGCTGCATATCCAGCAAAAACGCTCGCACCGCCGGGATGGCGGACACCGCCGAGGCGTACATGCTCATCTCCGGGCTGCGGATGAGGCCGGACACGTCCTCCCCGTTCAGAAACATCCGCTGGACCCCGTCGGGACCGTGGTCGAAACGGATGTCCAGCCCCGGCAGCAGGGCCGCCACGGCTTTCTCGTCGTGGGGATCCTTCTCCGCCCGGCGCACGGCCAGGCCCACCGTCCGGTAGATGGCCCCGGTGTCCACATAGATGAAGCCGAAGCGAGCGGCCACTGCCTTGGCGATCGTGCTCTTTCCCGCGCCGGCGGGCCCGTCGATGGCCACGGCATAGATCTTCTCGTTCATTCTATATCCTCTCCCGCCGCCAAGCCGGCCTTCCGGCCGGTGGACCAGGCGATCTGCAGATTGAAGCCGCCGGTGTATCCGTCCACGTCCAGGACCTCCCCGGCGAAATAGAGACCCTTCACCAGCTTGGACCCCATGGTCCGGGGGTCCACCTCACGTGTGTCCACGCCGCCCCCGGTGACGATGGCCTCCGCCACAGGCCGGGGCCCGGAAAGGGGCACCGGGAAGGCCTTGATGACCTCCAACAGCCTCCGGCGCTGCTCCCGGGTGACCGAGTGGACCTTGGTGTCCCCCGGTATGTCCGCCAAGGCCAGCATCACCGGGATGAGACTTTTTGGCAGCAGCTCGTCCAGACCATTGGCGATGTCCCGGTTATGGAACTTCTCAAAGTCCCGGAGTATCCGCTCGTCCAGCTTCTCCGGGTTAAGAGCCGGCTTGAAGTCGATGGCCAGGGCGTAGACCCTCTCCCCCCAGTGCCGGATGTGGGCGCTGGCGGACAGGACCAGGGGCCCCGTCACCCCGAAGTGGGCGAAGAGCATCTCCCCCCGCTCCGCGTATATGGCCTTGCCGTCCTCCAAAAGCGTCACGTCCACGTTCCGGGGCGCGAAGCCTGAAAGGGCGGCGCAGTAGGCCGCCGGGCTCTCCAGGGGCACCAGGGACGCCCGGGCGGGCACCACAGTATGGCCCAGCTTTGCCGCCAGGGCGTAGCCGTCCCCGGTGGAGCCGGTGGCGGGATAGGATAGTCCTCCGGTGCACAGGATGGCCGCGCGGCAGGATATTGGCCCTTTGTCCGTCACCACCGCCCGGACCGCGCCGTTCTCCACCGCGATGTCCTTTGCCCTGCTGCGCACATGGGGCACATGCAGGGTCTTCAGCCTTTTCACCAGCGCCTCCGCCACGTCGTTGGCATTGTCGGACACGGGAAACACCCGGTTCCCCCGCTCGGTCTTCAGGGGCACGCCCAGGCCCTCGAACCATTCCATCACCGCCGCCGGCGGAAAAGCCGTCACGGCGCTGTAGAGGAACTTCCCGTTGGTGGGTACGTTCTCCATGAACGCCCGCACGTCGCAGTTATTGGTGAGATTGCACCGGCCCTTGCCCGTGATGCGCAGCTTTCGCCCCAGCTTCTCGCTGGGTTCCAGGAGCACCGCGTCCAGGCCCCGCTCCGCCGCCGCGATGGCGGCCGTCATACCGGCGGCCCCGCCGCCGATGACCACGATGTCAGCTTTCAATTCCAGTAAAGGTACCGTACTCGCTCCAAAGGTTCTCCAGATACCCGAAGGTGTCGTCCAGAGAGTCCTTCCGCCGGGCGGCCACGGCCACGATGAGGGCGTTGATGACGCTCATGGGCGCCACCAGGGAGTCCAGGAAGGACACCATGTCGCTCTTGGCGTAGAGCCGGATGTCGGCCAGGGCCGCGAAAGGCGAGGTGTCGTTGTCGGTGAGGGCGATGACCGTGGCCCCCTGGCGCTTGGCGAATTCCATGGCCTTCAGGGAGCCGGCGGAATACCGGGGGTAGCTGATGCCCACATACACGTCCCCCGGGCCGATGTGCATGATCTGCTCATAGACCTCGTTGGCGGTGGTGTTGTGTATAAGGCGCACGTCCTCCACCAGCAGGTTCATGTAAAAGCCCATAAAACTGGCGAGAGACGCGGAGGAGCGCATGCCCACGATATAGAGGTGCCTGGCGCTGCCGATGGCCTCCACCGCCTTGTCGAAACTGTCCCGGTCCAGCTCCTCCAGGGATGCCTGGAGCTTCTCCACGTCGGAGGTCATGACGGCTTTCAGCACGTCCGCCCCCTCCAGCATGTCCTTGGCCACGGCGATGCGCTGCACGCTGGTGAGGCGGCTGCGCACCATCTCCTGCATGGCCCGGCGCATGCCGGGATAGCCGTCAAAGCCCAGCTCCGTGGCGAAGCGCACCACCGTGGACTCGCTGACGCCCACGGTCCGGCCCAGCTTCCCCGCGGTCATGAAGGCGGCCTTGTCGTAATTTTCCGTGATATACCGGGCGATGGCCCGCTGGCCCTTCGAGAGCCGACGGTCCCCGGCGTTCATCAGGGATAAGATGTCCTTTTCCATATCTCGTCTCCCACACGCACCCATAGCGCGTACAGGCGTAATAATACTTGCATTTTCAAAAAAATGCAAGTATTATCAGCAAATTATTTTATTTCTTGCAAATTGAATGGTTTTTCTCACGTTAAACCGGTGAAAACTAAAGGTTTTGCAGGTATGAAATTTCATCCGCCGTCATCGCGCGCCACTTTCCGGCGGGGAGGGAGCCCAATGTGACCGGCCCCTCCGCGATGCGGACCAGGCGGCTCACATGCAGGCCGCAGGAGGCGCACATCCGGCGGATCTGGCGGTTCTTCCCCTCGTGGATGACCATTTGCAGTTCCGCGCCGGCGCCCTTTCGCTCGATGAGGGTCACCTTGGGCCGGGCGATGGGCTCCCCCTCCAGGCTGTCCATGGCCCGGAGCTTCGCGAGAGCGCCGGGGATGTCCTCCCCCTGGACGAAGACGGTGTAGACCTTGTCCACTTCCCGGGACGGGTGCATGAGGGCGTTGGCCGCCTCCCCGTCGTCGGTGAGGATGAGAAGACCCTCCGAGTCCATATCCAACCGCCCCACGGGGTAGAGCCGTCCGCCCGCGTCGGCCACCAGGTCCGCCACCGTGGGCCGGCCCCTGTCGTCCTTCATGGTGGTGACATACCCTTTGGGCTTGTGGAGCACTATGTACCGCCGGCGGGCGGAAAAGCGGACGGTCTGGCCGTCCAGAGCAATGGTATCCGTGTCCGGGTCGGCCGACTGACCCAATTCGGCCCTCACGCCGTTCACCGTCACCCGTCCGGCGGATATCATCTCCTCCGCGGCCCGTCGGGAGGCGACGCCCGCCGCGGACAGGAGCTTTTGCAATCGCTGTTTCACTGATAAAAGACCCCGCTTTCCTCCACTTTGTCGAAAAAGTCCCTTACCCGGCTCCAGAAGGTGGGCTCCGCCGCCGGGGCCTGGGGCACGTCCTGGACGTACACCAGTTCCGAGCGGCCCGCCTCCCGGCCGTCTATATAGGCCACGGCCTCGCCGGCGTTCTGCCCCGCCGCTACCGCCGCGTAGACGAAGGCGGGCAGTTTATACTCCACCGAAATCTCGTCCCTGTCCCTGTGGAGCACGGGCATGCCGTCCGCCGACACCACTTTCGCGGAATCGGTAACGCCGCCGATCACCGGCACGGACCAGGTCATCCCCGCCAATACGGCGTCCCGGTCATAGAGGCCGTAGGCCCAGTCGTAGAGGGCCTTGTGGTCGTCCCAGTCATCCGGGTCCGAGAGGGTCACGCAGATGAGCGCGAGTCCCTCCCGCTCACAGCAGGTGACCAGCGTCCGGCCTGCGGCCATGGTGTAGCCGGTCTTCCCGCCGAACACACCCTCGCACTCGTCCAGGAGCCGATTGTGGTTCACATAGGTGTTCTCCCCCACAGTCCAGCGCCTGGCGGAGACGATGCGCCGGAAGTCGTCATATTGGATAGCCGCCCGGGTGATGATGGCCAGGTCCCGGGCGCTGGCGTAGTGGTCCGGGGCGTCCAGGCCGTTGGCGTTGGAAAAGTGGGTATTGGTGCAGCCCAGCTCCTCCGCCTTATCGTTCATGAGCCCAGCGAAGGCTTCCACGCTGCCCGCCGTCACGCATGCCAGCGCCACGGCGGCGTCGTTGCCCGAGGCAAGCAGGAGGCCGTAGAGCAGATCCTCCACCGTCAGCGTTTGGCCGGGCTTTAAATACATGCTGGACCCCTCCACGCCCGTCCAGGCCGGGTCCACAGTGACCTCCCGGGAGAGCGGGCACCGCTCCAGGACCACCAGCGCCGTCATGATCTTGGTGGTACTGGCGATAAGCATGGGCTCGTCGGCGCTCAGCTCATAGAGGGCCTCCCCGCCCTTCGCCTCCATGACCAGGGCGGCCTTGGCGGACAGCGCGGGAGGCTCGTCCTCCGCGCACAGGGCATTTACCGCCGGGAGAGATAAAAAGGAAGCGGCCAGCAGGGCCGCAAAAAACCGTTTCATTGAAGCACTACCTTTCAAGCAGTGCTTATTATTTCCCTTCCCGGCCCGTTTAGCCGTTTTCTTTCGTGTACTTGTCGATAAGACACTCGATCTTGTCCATGAGCTCCGGGGCCATATCGATGAGCCGGTCCGCCGGGGAAAAGGCCGGCGGCTGGATGGAGAGCATCCGCGCTCCTCCGTCCTTGCCCAGCAAAAATCCCACGGGCTCCACCTTCACCGCCGCGCCGCCTCCGCCCCAGATGCCGGGCTTGGACGGGGATGTGGTCTTGTCGTTCCCGCCGGAGGCAAAGCCGAAGCTCAGTCGGGACACAGGGATCAGGGTGATGCCGTCGGGGGTGGTGATGGGCGTGCCCACCACCGTATTGGAGTCCACCATGGCCCGTATCTTCTCCATGGCGCCCTCCATGAGGTCGCTCACCGCGCGTTCTGCCATATTTATCACTCCCTCCTATAGAGGAAGTATCCCCGCAAAAAGCCCGTTCCAAACGAGACGGCCGCCCCGATCAGGTTGCCCATCCGGGCCCTGAACCGGACGCGGCCCTCATAGGCAGAAGGCCCGCCGTCCAGGTCCGCCCGGATATAAAGATCAGCGTTTTCAAACCGCGCTCCCAGGGCCTCCAGAAGCACGCCCGCCCGGCCGTAAGCCAGCACCGCGCGGTAAGGGTCGCCGCCCCCGGCGGTGATGTGGACCCGCAGCTTTTCCACAGCCACATAGGGCCATAGCCCCTTTGCCGCCCGCCAGCCATTCTCCGCCAGCAGTTTCAGCACGGGCTTGGGATACCGCTGCCAGAGGTGTTCCGCCTCCCGCCGGCCCTGCCGCTCCAGTTTCTTCGCCCGCTCCCGGGGCAGGAGCTTCACGGGCACCGGCCCAGTCCGGGCCGAGAGGGTGAACTTCTTGTCTTCGTAGGCCGCCTCCAAGCACACGGGCGTGAGCCACAGGGCCAGGATGAAGGCCGCGGCCGCCGCCGCGATGATAGGTGCTGTCAGGGCGCTCAGCCCTCCTTTTTACTGGGGCGCGATGACCTCCGCCATGATCTGCTGGTCGTCCTCCGCCGCCTTCAGGGCGTCCACCTTCTCCTGGAGCTGCCTGGCCGCGTCGCTGCCGGCAAGCTCCGGCAGGGGCGGCAGTTCCTCCAGGCTGGATATACCCATGGTGCGCAAGAACAGGTCCGTGGTCCGATAGAGCGTGGGCCGGCCCACGGTCTCCAGGTGGCCGCAGGGCTCGATCATGCCCCGCTCCGTGAGCACGCCCACGGTGTAGGAGCTGTCCAGCCCCCGCATCTGCTCCACGTAGGCCCGGGTCACCGGCTGGAAGTAGGCCACGATGGCCAGCACCTCCAGGGATGTCTGGGAGAGCTTCGGCGCCCGGCGCTGTTCCAGCGCCCGGGTGATCGCGTCGGCGTGCTCCGGGGCGCTGTGCAGCTGCAAAGAATCATTGAGCCGCACCATCCGGATGCCCCGGCCGGCGGTCTCGAATTCCTCCGCCAGCTCCGCGCCCAGCTCCAGGATAGTCTCCGGGTCCGTATCCAGCACCAGCGCCATGCGCTCCGCGCTCACCGGCTCCCCGGAGGCAAACAGGATGGCCTCTATCGCGCTTTTCAGATATATCTTATCCATAATCCATGCTCTCCAAAATGGCCTCGGTGTCTCCGCCGGTGAACTTCACGGCGTAGTCGCTCCCCTCCCTGTCGATGGTGACGCTGCCCATGGAGCACATGGTCAGCAGGGACAGGAACGTGGCCACCACCTCCGACCGGCTGGACGCCATGGCGTACAGGGCGTTCAGGGTGGCGCTTCCGTGCTTTTGCAGGTAAGTGATGAGCTCCCGGCTCTTCTCCTGCACGCTGTAGATGATGGGCTGGGGCACGGGCACCACCCGTTCCTCCTCTTTGGCGGGGACGCCCTTTTGCAGCATCCCGGCCAGGGCGCTCAAAAGCTCCCAGGCGGCGTGGTGGTAGTCGTACTCCCCGTACTTCGCCAGAGGCTCCGGCGGTGTGGAAAACAGGAGCGCGCCCATATCCAGGCTCGCTGCCATGCCGGGCACGTTCTCCTTCACCGCGGCGAAGGCGTCCCGGCATTTGAGCTGTTCCAGGCTGGTCATGAGGAGCTCCAGTTCGGAGACCTCCTCCGTGCCCGCGAGAAGCGTCTTCGTCTTGATGTACACCAGGTGGGACGCCATCTGCACGAACTCGCTGGCCACCTCCAGGTCCATCTCCTGCATCTTCGCGAGCCACGCCAGATACTGGTCCAGGATGTCGGCGATCTTGATGTCCCGTATCTCTATTTTATTTTTCGACAGCAGCATCAGGATGAGGGTCAGCGGACCTTCAAAGTCCTGCATCTCCTCCCGGCTCCTGATGACGCCCTCCAGGTGGAAGGTGGGATTTTCCATAGATCAGTTCACCAGATCGAATCCGAATTGGGCCAGGAAAAAGAGCTTGTCGTACATCCAGCCCGTGACGGTGGACAGCACGCCGGAGGTAGCGCCCGTCACCACCAGCACCATGAGCAGGATCATGCCGTAGCGCTCATAGCGCATGAGCTTGTCGTAGGCGCTGTCGCTCAAAAACGCGAACAGGATCTTCGACCCGTCCAAAGGCGAGATGGGCAGCAGATTGAATACCGCGAGGGCCAGGGAAAGATACCCGGTGGTGGATATCATCTGGAATACCCCGTTGGCCAGGGCTCCGCCCTCTAGGTAGAGGGAGCGGTAGGTGAGCCCATAGAGGAAGATGAACACCGCCGCGATGACCAGGTTCGCCGCGGGACCGGCCAAGGCCGTGACGGCCATGCCCTGCCGGGGCTTTTTGAACTTGTACATGTTCACCGGCACGGGCTTGGCCCAGCCGAACCGGAACACCACCATCATCACGAGACCCCAGGGGTCTATGTGTTTGATGGGGTTCAGGGTCAGCCGCCCCTCCCGCTTGGCGGTGTCGTCTCCCAAGGCGTAGGCCACGGCCCCGTGGCTCAGCTCATGGAGCGTGATACACAGCAGCGCCGGGATCACGGAAAACAGTATATTCGTCAGCACGGACCAGTCCAGGTTCCGCCATATGTTCGCCAAACCGGCCATATCATCCCACCTGGGCCGCGATGGCCCCCAGAAGCTCCAGCCGCCCGGTCTTCTTCTCCGCGGAGAAGGGGATCAGCGGCGTGTCCTCGCCAAGCTCCAGCGTCTGACGGATGAGAGCCAGATTGGGCTCCTTCTCGGACGCCTTCAGCTTGTCCCACTTGTTGGCCACGGCCACCCGTGGGCAGCCGCAGTTTTGGAAAAGGCCGTTCATCTGTATATCCAGGGCGGTGGGCGCGTGGCGCCCGTCCAATATCTGCACGCCCAGGGTGATGCGCTCGCCCTCGGCAAAGAAGGCCTCCATGAGCCGTCCCCACCGGTCCCGCTCCGCCTGGGGCACCTTGGCGTAGCCGTAGCCGGGCAGGTCTACGAACCACACCGCGTCCGCCACAAGGAAGTAGTTGATGTTGGTGGTCTTTCCCGGCGCGGAGCCCACCCGGGCCAGGTTCTTCCTGTTCAGGAGGCAGTTGATGACGGAACTCTTGCCCACGTTGGACTTGCCCGCGAACACCACCATGGGGCGGCCGTCCTGGATGAAGTCCCCGCTCTTGCCCGCGCTCTTTACGTATACCGCCGGCTCAAGCTTCATCGCTCTGCTCCCGGCAAAGGGCCGCGTCCAGCACGGCCTCCACGCGGCTGGCGGTAATGAAATTCAGCGCCGCCCGGACCGTGGGGTCGATGTCCGCCAGGTCCGACTCGTTCTCCGCGGGGATGATGACCGTGTGGATGCCGGCCCGAAGGGCCGCCATGGTCTTCTCCCGCAGGCCGCCGATGGGCAGCACCCGGCCCCGGAGGGTGATCTCGCCGGTCATGGCCACGTCCTGCCGCACGGGGATGCCGGCGAGGGCCGACACAAGGCCGGTGCAGATGGTGACGCCGGCGGAGGGGCCGTCCTTGGGCACGGCGCCCTCGGGGAAGTGGATGTGGATGTCCTTGTTTTTATAAAACTCCGGGTCCACGCCCAGCTCTTTGGCCCGGCCCCGGATATAGGTCAGGGCCGCCCGGGCGGACTCCTTCATCACGTCGCCCAGGTTGCCGGTGAGTTCCAGCTTGCCGGAGCCGTCCATGACGCCCACCTCGGCGTCCAGCATCTCGCCGCCCACGCGGGTCCAGGCCAGGCCGTGGACCAGGCCCACCTCCGCCTTGCCGGCGGCGCTGGTGTCGTGGAACTTGGCGGGGCCCAGAAGCTCTTCCAATCCCCCCGCCCGCACATAGCGGCTCTTGCATTCCCCCGCCACGATGCCCGCCGCGGTCTTGCG
The DNA here is from genome assembly GCA_947631865.1 of uncultured Oscillospiraceae bacterium. Classification (GTDB taxonomy): domain Bacteria; phylum Bacillota; class Clostridia; order Oscillospirales; family Oscillospiraceae; genus CAJOIG01. The sequence goes on from CANRNF010000027.1 coordinate 17,080, forward strand.
GCAGATGGTGGCGAGAAGCTGCTCCAGGCGCCGCACGCCGGACTCCCGGGTGTACCGGGCGACGATCTCCCGCATGGCGGCGTCGTTGATGCGCAGCTGGTTGCCGTTGAGGCCGTGCTTTTTCCGCTGCTTGGGCAGCAGGTGGTCCCTGGCGATGGCCAGCTTCTCCTCGTCGGTGTAGCCGGGGAACTCCACCACCTCCATCCGGTCCAGCAGGGCCGGCGGGATGGTGTCCGCCGCGTTGGCGGTGGTGATGAAAAACACGTCCGACAGGTCAAAGGGCAGCTCCAGGAAGTGGTCCCTGAACTGGCTGTTCTGCTCCGGGTCCAGGGCCTCCAAAAGGGCCGCGGAGGGATCGCCCCGGTAGTCGGAGCCCAATTTATCTATCTCGTCCAGCACCATGACGGGGTTCTTGCTGCCCGCCTGCTGGATGCCCGCCATGATGCGGCCTGGCATGGCCCCCACATAGGTCTTGCGGTGGCCCCGGATCTCCGCCTCGTCATGGACGCCGCCTAAGGAGATGCGGCACAGCTTCCGGTTCATGGCCCGGGCGATGGACAGGGCGATGCTGGTCTTGCCGGTGCCCGGAGGGCCCAGAAGGCACAGAATAGAGCCCTTCTGGTCCGGGGCCAGCTTCCGCACGGCCAGGTACTCCACCACCCGCTCTTTGATCTTCTCCAGGCCGAAGTGGTCCGCGTCCAGCGCGGCGCGCACTGTGTCCGTGTCCAGATCGTCCTGGGTCTCACGGTTCCAGGGTATCTCCAGGCAGATGTCCAGGTAGCTGCGGATGACCGCTGACTCGGCGCTTCCGTAGGGCTGCTTGGCCAGGCGTCCGATCTCCTTATAGAGCTTTGTCTCCACCTCTTTGGGCAGATGGGCCCGGGCCACGGCGGCGCGGTACTCCTCCGTGTCGTCCCCATAGCCCTCCTCCTCGCCCAGCTCCGCCTGGATGGTGCGAAGCTGTTCCCGGAGGAACATCTCCCGCTGGGCCCGCTTCATGCGCTTGGCGGCCTCCTCATGGATGGACTGCTCCATGTCCATGATATCCAGCTCCCAGCGCAGCAGCCGGTTCACCAGGGCCAGCCGCCGCATGGGCCGCAGCTCCTCCAGCACCAGCTGCTTCTGATCGTAGCGCATGTAGATGTTCTGGGCCACGCAGTCGGCCACATAGCCCGCGTCGGAAGAGCCCATGATATCCCGGAGCACGTCCTCCAGGTCCAGGCCCGCCGCCTGGGCGTACTTCTCCAAAAGGCTGTAGCACTGGCGGATGAGGGCCTCGGCCTTCACCGCCGTGCGGGAATTGGCCTCGGCGGCCACCGTCTCCACCTGGGCGGCGATATAGGGCTTCATCCCCATGATGGAGGCCAGATACGCCCGGCTCACGCCCTCGGCCATGACCTTGGCGCCGTCCTCGTCGGGGACCTTGAGCACCTGCTGGATACGGCAGACGGTGCCCATCCGGAAAAGCCCGTCCTCCCCGGTGACGGTGTCCGCCGCCGGGTCCCGCTGGCCCGCCAGGAAGAGCATCTGGTCGGTCTCCATGGCCGCGTCCACGGCGGCCAGGCTCTCCGCCCGCTCCACGTCGAATATGAGCCGCATGCCGGGGAACACGCTGATGCCCCGCAGGGGGATCAGAGGGTAGACCTGATAACGGGAGGCGGCTGTAGTCTCAGAAGAATCCATAGTAAAAACTCCTTATGGGCTCTTATCTGCCAAAGGCCGCACAAATGTGCGGCCCGGGTGGCAAAAGCCTCGCAGAGTTCGCGTCCAAAGGGCGCGAAAACGTGTGTCTTTATGATGCGTCTTGTTCCAGCTTCCGCTTCCGGTATATCACCGGGCGGGAACCGTTTTTCACGCTGTCGGCAGTGATGATGACCTTGTCGATGGTGTCGTCGGAGGGGGCCTCGAACATGATGTCCTGCATGAGCCCCTCCATGATGCCCCGCAGGCCGCGGGCGCCGATGTCCATGTCGATGGCCTTGTCGGCCACGGCCTCCAGCGCCTTGGGGTCGAACTCCAGGGTCACGTCGTCATAGCTGAGGAGCGTTTGATACTGCTTCACCAGGGCGTTTTTCGGCTCGGTGAGGATGCGGACCAGGTCCTCCCTCTTCAGGCTGTCCAGCGTGGTGATCACGGGCAGGCGGCCGATGAGCTCCGGGATGATGCCGAACTTCAGAAGGTCGTGGGACTGGACATGGCTCAGCACCTCGCCCACGTCCTTCTCCTTCCGGGAGGACACCTCCGCGCCGAAGCCCAGGCTCTTCCGGTCCAGGCGGTTCTCGATGATCTTCTCCAGACCGTCGAAAGCGCCGCCGCAGATGAACAGGATGTTGCTGGTGTCCACGTGGATGAACTCCTGGTGGGGATGCTTGCGCCCGCCCTGAGGCGGGACAGCGGCGATGGTGCCCTCCAGGATCTTCAAAAGCGCCTGCTGCACGCCTTCGCCGGACACGTCACGGGTGATGGAGGTGTTCTCGCTCTTGCGGGAGATCTTATCGATCTCGTCGATGTAGATGATGCCCTGCTGGGCCCGTTCCACGTCGAAATCCGCGGCCTGCAGCAGCCGCAGCAGGATGTTCTCCACGTCCTCGCCCACATAGCCCGCCTCGGTCAGGGTGGTGGCGTCGGCGATAGCAAAGGGCACGTTCAGCATCCGCGCCAGGGTCTGGGCGAACAGGGTCTTGCCGGAGCCGGTAGGGCCCACCAGCAGGATGTTGGACTTTTGCAGCTCCGCCTCGCTCTGGCCCTGGTGGAGGATGCGCTTATAGTGGTTGTACACCGCCACGGACAGGGCCACCTTGGCCCTGTCCTGGCCGATGATATACTCGTCCAGCGCCTTTTTGATCTTCCGGGGCACGGGCACGTCCTCGGGCTTCATGAGCTTTTCCCCGTCCGCCCCTTCCAGGGTGAACTCGGGGTAGTCGTCCTCCAGCTCGTCGCTCAGGATGTCCAGACACAGATGCACGCACTCGTCGCATATATAGGCGTCGTTGCCGGCGATGAGCCGCCGGACGGTGTCCTGGGGCTTGCCGCAGAAGCTGCATCGAAGTATTTTTCTTTCGCCGTCTCTCGGCATTGGCGTTTACCTCTTACCTCTTGGTGATGATCTTGTCGATGAGGCCGAACTGCTGGGCCTCCTCCGCGCTCATGAAGTTGTCCCGCTCGCAGGCGGCCACCACTTCCTCATAGCTCTTGCCGGTGTGCTCGGCCAGGATGTGGTTCATCCGCTCCTTGATGGTCTCCAGGCGCTTCAGGTGGATGGCCATATCGGTGATCTGGCCCTGGGTGCCGGCGGAGGGCTGATGGATCATGATCTCCGCGTTGGGCAGGGCGATGCGCTTGCCCTTGGCGCCGCTGGCCAGCAGGAACGCGCCCATGCTGGCGGCCATACCGACGCATATGGTGGACACGTCGCACTTGATATACTGCATGGTGTCATAGATGGCCATGCCGGACGTGACGGAACCGCCGGGGCTGTTGATGTAGAACTGGATGTCCTTGTCCGGGTCCTGGCCCTCCAGATAGAGCATCTGGGCCACTACCAGGGACGCGGTGGTATCGTTGACCTCCTCCGACAGCATGATGATGCGGTCGTTCAAAAGCCGGGAGAAAATGTCGTAGGACCGTTCGCCCCGGGAGGTCTGCTCCACTACATAGGGTACCAAACTCATATTAAGATCGCTCCTTTCCAGGCATTGAAGAGCCTATCCAAATATTCCCGTTATTATTCCGCCTTGGGGCCGTCCTCCTTGACCCAGCCGTCCTCCGCCTTGGCCTCGTCCATGGTCTTCTCCTCGGCCTTCTTGGCGGTCTTCTTCGCCGTGGTCTTCTTGGGCTTTGCCTCGGCAGGCGCGTCCTCCGCCATCTCCTCCGCTTTTTGGGCGGTCTTCTTGGCGGCAGTCTTCTTGGCGGTCGCCTTCTTCGCGGGCTTGACCTCGGCAGTCTCCGGCTCGGTAGCTACACCGTTGTCGTAGATGATCTGGGCGGCCTTGCGGGTACGCAGGTTGGCCTCGATGAGCTCCCTGGCCAGGGCCTTCTTCACGTCCTCCAGGGACATGTTGTACTGCTTGGCCACATCGGCGTATTCCTCTTCGACCTCCTCGTCCGTGGGCTTGATGCCCTCGGCGTCGGCGATAGCCTCCAGGACCACGTCGGTCTTGGCCCGGCGCTCGGCCTGGGGTCGGACGGACTCGCGATAGGCGTCCACGCTCTGGCCCACGTACTTCAGGTACAGCTCCAGGCTCAGCCCGCTCATGCGCAGGCTCTGGTCCTGCTCCCGCATGATGCCGTCCATCTGCTCCTGGACCATGGCGTCGGGGATCTCGGCGGTCATGTTGTCGCCGGCCAGCTCCAGAAGAGCGGACTGGAAAGCGCCGGTGGCGTTCTCCTCGGCGGTCTTCTCCAGGCGCTCCTTCACGGAGGCCTTGTACTCCTTCAGGGTATCGAACTCGGATACCTCCTTGGCGAACTCGTCGTCCAGGTCGGGCATCTGGTTCTCCTTGACCTCGTTGCACTTGATGTGGAACACGGCGGCCTTCCCGGCCAGGGACTTCTCGGCGTAATCCTCGGGGAAGGTGACGTTGATGTCCCGCTCCTCGCCGGCGCTCATGCCCACCACCTGGTCCTCAAAGCCGGGGATGAACGCGCCGGAGCCCAGGACCAGGTTCTGGCCCTCGGCCTTGCCGCCGTCAAAGGGGACGCCGTCCACGGAGCCCTCGTAGTCGATGACCGCGGTGTCGTCCAGCTTGGCGGGGCGCTCCACGGAGACGATGCGGCTGTTGCGCTTGCGGATCTTCTCGATCTCCTCGTCCACCTGCTCGGCGGTGACGTCCACCTTATCCTTGGGGGCCTTCAGGCCCTTGTACTCGCCCAGGGTGACCTCCGGCCACACGGCGGTCAGGAAGGTGAGGGTCAGCTCCTTGTCGTCGGACACCTTCAGGTCCTTCACCGCGGGGGTACCCACCGTGCGCAGGCCCTCCTTGTCCACGGCGAAATCGAACGCCTGGGGCGCCAGCACATCGGCGGCGTCGTCATAGAACACGTCCTTGCCGTACATGCCCTCCACCACGGTGCGGGGGGCCTTGCCCTTGCGGAAACCGGGGACGAAGATCTTGCTGCGGTTCTTGAGATAGGCGGTGTTGACGGCCTTCTCGAATTCCGCCGCGTCGCACAGTACGTCAAAGGTAACGGTGCTCTTTTCCTGTTTTTCTACGTTCTTAACGATCATGGGTGACTTCTCCTTCCAGTATTACGCTGGGAATAAAATATGTTTTTTGATAGTCAGCAACACAGTTTTTATATTTTACCAAATCTCACAGGATTTTACAAGGTCTAAAGTTTATCCCGTCGGCGGAAACGCAGATATGCCGTGTGCCCTCCCACAGGCCGTTGAAGGCCAGGCGCAGGCTGTCCGCGTGGAGATGGCCGCTGCAGCAGGTCCGCACATGGTATTCCCGCAGCAGTGCCAATATCTCCGGGCATATATACGCGCCGTACTTGGGGGGATAGTGGAGGAACACGTACTTCTCCCGCTCCCCCGCCGCTTTCAGGGACGCCTCCAGCCGCAGTATCTCCCGGTCGATGAGTTTTTTGTCGTGCTCCGTGCCCCGGGACTGCTCGTAAAACCAGCCCTTGGTGCCGCAGATCGCGGCGTTCTCCCCATAGGGATAGGCGTTGTTATGGAGGATGGACACGGTCCGGATGGAATTTTTTTCAAAAAATGCGTTCATCTTGGCGGCGCTGGTCCACCAATAGTCGTGGTTTCCCTTGAGGACGATCTTCCGCCCCGGCAGGCTCTCGATGAATTGGAAGTCCGCCAGCGCCTCGTCCAGGGTGGACGCCCAGCTGGTGTCGCCGCACAGCACGCACACATCTTCGTCCGTCAGCGGGTCAAAACCCTCCCGGAGCTTTTCCGTGTGGTTTTTCCACCGGGGCCCGAAGATATCCATGGGCTTGTCTGTCGCCAGGGACAGGTGCAGGTCGCCAATGGCAAAAAGACTCATAGCATAATCGCCTTTCCAGCGCAGATACTACCCACGAGGTGATAGACAGATGAATGAGAAGAAGAATTGCGGCGGCCGGGACTGCATCAATGGCGTGTGCTGCACGGTGACCAACTGCAAGCACCATACTTTGAGCGACCAGTGCACCGCCACGCACATCAATGTCAAGAGCGAAGAAGCCGCGACCAAGGCGGAGACCTTCTGCGGCACCTTCGCGCCTGTGGACACCTGGCAGTATGTGTGACCTCAAGGGGACGGACATCGTTCCGTTCCCTACATAACGCTGGCCGGCTCTCTTATGCCCCCCTTGTCAAAGGGGGGTGGCCCGAAGGGCCGGGGGGATTGCCGTTGGTTTAAGTACAATCCCCCAGTCAGCGCTCCGCGCTGCCAGCCCCCTTTCACAAGGGGGCCTTTTTGTCTGCTGCCGCTCGTCGCTACATTACGCCAAAAACTCGCTGACCGCCTGCTCCATGTCCTCTTTGGCCACCCACTTTTCAAAACGCACGGGCTTTTTGCCGAGGCCCGACAGGGGCGCGGGGGCTCCCACGCCGGTGAGGGCGGCCAGCTCGTCCACCAGGGCCGGGCCGGTCTCATTGGTCACCGCGCCCAGTGCCTCCAGCACGGCGGCGCCGAACTTGAAGGGGCTGGCAGTGGACACCACCACGGTGGGAACGCTCCTTCCCTCCTTCGCCCGCAGGTCACGGAGGACCCGGCTGGCCACAGCGGTGTGGGTATCCATGAGATAGCCATTCTCCCGCCAGAGCTTGCCGATCTCGGCCTTGGCCTCCTCGTCCCGGCAGAAGCCGCCGGTGAACTCGGCCCGCACCGCGTCGCCCAGGGCCTGGCCCACGTCGTAGCGGCCCTCGCCGGAGAGCTTCTCCATGAAGCCACGGACGGCGGCCGCGTCCCCGGTCCGGCAGTACAGCAGCCGCTCCAGATTGGAGGACACCAGGATGTCCATGGATGGCGAGCTGGTGAGGTGGAAGGGCCGGTTCTTGTCGTAAACGCCGGTGGCGATGAAATCCGTGAGGACGTTGTTGTCATTGGAAGCGCAGATGAACCGGCCCACGGGCAGTCCCATCTGCTTGGCGTACCAACCGGCCAGGATGTCGCCGAAGTTGCCGGTGGGCACGCAAAAGTCCAATTTCTCGCCCATCTTCAGCTTCCCCGCGTTCACCATGTCGCAGTAAGCGGAGAAATAGTAGGCGATCTGGGGCGCCAGACGGCCCCAGTTGATGGAGTTGGCGGAGCTGAGGAAATATCCCCGCCCGTCCAGTTCCTTCTCAAATCCCCGGTCGCCGAAGATCTTCTTCACGCCGGTCTGAGCGTCGTCGAAGTTGCCCTCCACGGCCACCACGTTGACATTTGTCCCCTCCTGGGTGGCCATCTGCAGCTTCTGCACCTGGCTCACCCCGTCCCGGGGGTAGAACACCATGATCCGGGTGCCGGGCACGTCCTTAAAGCCCTCCAGGGCAGCCTTGCCGGTATCGCCGCTGGTGGCCACCAGGATGCTCACGGTCCGCTCCTCCCCGTTTTTCCGCAGGCTGGCAGTGAGGAGACGGGGCATGATCTGCAGGGCCATGTCCTTGAAGGCGCAGGTGGGGCCATGCCACAGCTCAAGATACGCCGTGTCATCGTCCAGCACATGGGTGGGCGCGATGGCGGCGCAGTCGAAGTTGTCCCCGTAAGACGCCTTGGCGATGGCCTCCAGCTCCCCGGTGGAAAACTCCTCCAGGTAAAGGCCCAGCACCGCCACGGCCCGGGTCCGGTAGTCGGCCCCGCAGAGCCCGCGGATGAAACTCTCGTCGATGGCGGGGATGGTGTCGGGCACATAGAGCCCGCCGTCGGGGGCGATGCCCCGGATGATGGCCTGGGAGGCGGTGACCGCCTCGCTCCGGCCTCTTGTGCTCACATATTTCATGTCTGGTACGCGTCCTCCAAATGGTTGATCTCCGGTTTTTTCGTCTCGATCCCCTCCGGGGCGTAGACCTCTATCACGTCGAACCGGGGCTGCAGGTCCGTGGGGTTGGCCGCGAGCCACCGCTGGGCGGCGAAGATGACCCGCCGCTGCTTGGGGCCCGTCACGAATTCCGCCGCCGCGCCGAAGTCGGCGTTTTTCCGCAGCTTGACCTCGGCGAATACGATATACCGCCCCTTCCGGGCGATGATGTCCACCTCGCCCTGGCGGCAGGCGTAATTGCGGCCCAAGATCCGATAGCCCCGCCGCCTCAGATACGCGCAGGCCGCGTCCTCCCCGAAGGCGCCCAGGAGCTTTTTATCGCTTGGCATAGTACTTTTTCAAAAAGGACGGCCGGTGGGCCGGGCAGGGCCCATATCGGTCGATGGCCGCGTAGTGGGCGGCGGTGCCGTAGCCCTTGTGCTTTTCAAAGCCGTACTGGGGGTACCGCTCCGCCAGATCCAGCATGAGGTGGTCTCTTGTCACCTTGGCCAGCACGGAGGCCGCCGCGATACAGGCGCATTTTCCGTCCCCGCCCACCACGCTCCGGGCGGGCACGGATATGCCCCGGGTGGTGTTGCCGTCGATGAGGGCCAGCGCAGGCTTAGGCTCCAGCTGGGCGATGGCCCTATCCATGGCCAGCAGCGCCGCGTTCAGGATGTTCATCTCCTCTATCTCCTCCACCGAGGCGAAGGCGATGCCGTAGGACACGGCCGCCTCTTTGATGAGGGGATACAGCGCCTCCCGCTTTTTCTCGGTGAGCTTCTTGGAGTCGTTGAGGCCGGGCAGCTCGATACCCTCGGGCAGGATGACCGCCGCGGCGCACACCGGCCCCGCCAAAGGCCCCCGCCCTGCCTCGTCCGCCCCGCAGACGATGGCGATGCCCTCGTTATGGAGCGCCCGCTCCGTCTCCCACAGGTCGATCATAGGGTCTTTCAAGACTGATCCTCCCCAGCTTGCCGCCCCGGAATTCGTCCAGCAGCACAGCCGCCATCCGCTCGGTGTTCACATGGCCCCCGGCCATGAGAAAGCCCCGCTTCCTGGCGCAGGCCTCCAAAAGCTCCCAGCCCTCCAGTTCCGGGGCCGGGTCTGTCTTATATCTCTCCGCGATGGCCGCGGGATAGAGCTCCCGCAGCGTCACCAGCAGCCGCGCCGCCAGCGCTTCTGTGTCCAGTATCTCGTCCTTTACCGCGCCGGTGAAGGCCAGTCGGTCCCCCACCGCGGGGTCGCCGAACTTGGGCCACAGGATGCCCGGGGTGTCCAGCAATTCTAATTGGCTGTCTACGGTGATCCACTGCTTGCCCCTGGTGACGCCGGGCCGGTCGGAGGCCGCGGCGGTCTTCCGGCCGCTCACCTTGTTGATGAAGGTGGATTTTCCCACATTGGGCACACCCGCCACCATGGCCCGCATGGGTCCCTGCTTGTCCCGCAGGGCCCGCAGGGCCTTTGGCAGGTCCTTCACGCCCCGGCCGGACTTGGCATCGCATTCCAGGACGGGCACGCCCTGCTCCTTATAGTATGCCCGCCACTGGGCCGTCACATTGGGGTCCGCCTGGTCCGCGCGGTTGAGGATGAGCAGCCGGGGCTTCCGCCCGGCGATGATGCGGTCCAGGTCCGGATTCCGGCTGGACCGGGGTATGCGGGCGTCCACCACCTCGCACACCGCGTCCACCAATGACAGGCTCTCCTCCATCATCCGCTCGGCCTTTTTCATGTGGCCGGGGAACCACTGCACCTCAGCCATCGGTCTGGTTCACGCCTTTGATGGGCCCGATCTTGTCGAAGGGATAGATGCGGAACACCGCCTTGCCCATCACGTCGCGGGTGTCGATATAGGAGATGGCGGCCACCCGGCTGTCGCTGGAGTTGTTACGGTTGTCGCCCATGCAGAACAGGTGCCCCTCCGGGACGGTGATGGTGACGGAGGACCCCGTCACGTCCTTCTCCGGGTCGATGCCGTACACGTCGTAGTACATGGGGTCCGTGATGTTGTAGCTGTCGATGGTCCGCTCAAAGATGTAGGGCTCGTCCAGGGTAACGCCGTCCACGGTGATATCGCCGGTGGCAAAGTCCAGGGTGATGGTCTGGCCGCCGGTGCCGATGACCCGCTTCACGAGAGGCTCATTTTTGAACTTCTCCGCCTTGAGGACCACGATGTCCCCCTGCTCATAGTCCCCGGCCAGCCGGGTGATGATGAGCCGGTCCCCCTGGACCAGGTTGGGCAGCATGCTCCGCCCCTGGACCTGGATGACCCGCGCCACCAGCACGAACACCAGCACGCACACGATGACCGATATCACGATGCAGTGTATCCACTCGTATGTATCTTTATAGGGGTCGACGGGCTTTTTCTCCTCGCCGGCCACCTGCTCGGGATCCGCCGCATGTTTTCCTTTATTTCGCATTGGCTCCGCCTCCTGTTCCGATAAAGTCCAAATGCTCAACAAGTGATTATACAATAAGTATGGCTCCGAACGCAACAAAAAAGAGGCTTTCCGCCTCTTTTTTGTTGGTCTTTTCGGTTTTTTGTGCTGTTACAGCTTCTCCCGGATCTTGGCAGCCTTGCCCACGCGGTCGCGCAGGTAGTACAGCTTGGCGCGGCGGACCTTGCCCTTGCGGACGGTCTCCACGCTCACGATGGTGGGAGAGTGTACCGGGAAGACCTTCTCACAGCCCACGCCGTAGGAGATACGGCGCACGGTGATGGTCTCGTTGATGCCGCCGTGCTTCTTCGCGATGAGGGTGCCCTCGAACGCCTGGTTACGCTCGCGGTTGCCTTCCTTGATGCGGACGGTGACGCGGACGGTGTCGCCCACGTTCATCTCGGGCAGCTCCGGCTTCATGTACTGCTGAGTCAGCGCATTGATGAGATCCATGACAGGTACCTTCCTAAAATAGACGTTCATACCGGGAATACAGCTCGTCCGGCAGCGGACCGCCCTGATAACGCATTAACATGCTCGGGTATCATAGCATACTTTTTCCGGATATGCAAGGATTTTTGCAAAAAATATTCGTTTTACCGGAAGGGCGTCATGTCCTCCCGGAAGGCCTCCAAACGGGTGAAGCGCCAGTAGGCCGGGGCGTCCTCCCCCAGGGCGGCCATCATCAGCTCCGGGCTCACGGTGGGGTCCTGGGCGTGGAGGATCAGCTTGGCGGCTACGCCGCCTTCCATATCGTCGAACTGCGCCGCCTGGATGGCGGGGGCGATGTCGTCGGTGCGCATGCCCCGCTTGGCCTTCCGGGTCACGGGGATGGTATCCCGGGCGAAGAACGCGGTATAGAATGCCGCGTCCCGGCCGCCCTTCATCACGCCCTCCAGCAGCAGCCAGCGCAGCTCCGCCCCCTTGCAGGGGGCCTCGTAGGCCTCCAGGGCACGGATGCCTTCGGGCATACAGGCGTTCAGCCGTTCCGGCAGGGCGGAAAGGTCCATGTCCTCTGTGAGGGCGAAGTCCATATACTCGCACTGGCTGGCCGTGCCCACGCTCAGGGGCAGCACGATGGATATCTTCGCGTGGGGGTTGAAGCCCTCGGAGTACTTGAGCTTCACACCCGCCCGGGAGAACACCCGCTGCATGGTGCGCATCAGGTCCAGGTGGGAGATATACACCGCCCGCCCGGTCTTGGAAAACTTTAATCTCAGCTTATCCACGGCACACTCCCTCCTTCAGGAGACCGGCTGCCCCGCAGCCGGAGCAGCCCGCCCGGCAGTCCGGGGTGAGCACGCCCTCATAGGCCCTCTCCCGCTCCCGCTCCAGGTGCCGCCGGCTCACGGCGCAGTCCATGTGCTCCCAGGGCTGCAGCTCCTCCACGGGCCGGGCTCTGGTGCCGTAAAAGTCGATATCCAGGCCGCAGGCGGGGAACGCCTCGAGCCACCGGTCCAAAGAGAAATAATCGCTCCAGCTCTCCAGCCGGCCGCCGTTTTTCCATACCCTCTCGATGACCGCGCCCACCCGCCGGTCTCCCCGGGCCAGGGCCGCCTCCACCAGGCTCATCTCTGCGTCGTGCCAGTTATAGGTGACGCTTTTGGTCTTGGCCAGGGCGTCGGTGAGAAGGCCCACCCGGCGCAGGTATTCCTGGCGGCTTATCTGCGCCTCCCACTGGAAGGGGGTGTGGGGCTTGGGGATGAACTCGGAGGTGCTCACCGTGATGCGCACGCCCCGGCTCCGGTCAGGGGCCGCCTGGCGCCAGGTCCAATAGACCTTTTTCGCCAGGTCCGCGATGCCCAGCACGTCCTCGTCCGTCTCCGTGGGCAGGCCCAGCATGAAGTAGAGCTTCACGCCGTTCCAGCCGCCTTCAAAAGCGATGCGGCAGGAGTTTAAAAGGTCCTCCTCCGTCACGTTCTTGTTGATCACGTCCCGGAGCCGCTGGGTGCCCGCCTCGGGGGCAAAGGTGAGGCCGCTCTTGCGCACCTGCTGGACCCGGTGCATGATGTCCATGGAGAAGTTGTCCGCCCGCAGACTGGGCAGGCTCAGGCTGATGCCCCGGGGCCGGCAGTAGTCCAGCAGCCCGTCGCAAAGCTCCGAGAGTTCCCGGTAATCGCTGGTACTGAGGCTGGATAGGTTCAGCTCCTGATAGCCCGTGTTCTCCAATGTCTCCTTCCCCAGGCGCAGCAGCGTCTCCGCCTTTCGGGAGCGGACGGGACGGTTGGTGTGCCCCGCCTGACAGAACCGGCAGCCCCGGATGCAGCCCCGGAACACCTCCAGGCTCACCCGGTCGTGGACGATCTCGGTGGAGGGCACCACGGGCTTCGTGGGGAAATAGCAGCCGTCGAAGTCCTCCACGATGCGCTTGCGCACCTTGGCGGGGACCCCGTCCTTTGGGGTGATGGCGGCCACAGTCCCGTCGGCGTTGTAGGAGATATCGTAGAGGCTGGGGACGTATACGCCCTCGATCGACGCGGCCTCCCGGAGGAAGCGGGGCTTGTCCCAGCCCTCCCGCTTGGCTTTCTGATAAAGGGCCACTACCTCCCGGTCCACGTCCTCCCCCTCGCCCAAAAAGCACAGGTCAAAGAAGTCCGCCATGGGCTCGATATTGCACATGCACCCGCCCCCGGCCATGACCATGTGCCGAAGGTCCGTGCGCTCGGACGCGTGGAGAGGTATCCCCCCCAGGTCCAGCATGTCCAGCACGGTGGTATAGGCCATCTCGTAGCCGATGGAGAAGGCAATGATGTCAAAGTCCGCCAACGGGTCGCCGCTCTCCAGGGCCCACAGGGGGATGCGCTCGGCGCGCAGCTTTTCCGCCATGTCGCCCCAAGGGGCGAACACCCGCTCGCACCATACCCCGGGCATGTCGTTGAGCACCCCGTAGAGGATCTTCATCCCCAGGTTGGACATGCCGATCTCGTAGGTGTCCGGGAAGCAGAAGGCAAAGCGCACGTCCACGTCCGCTTTGTCCTTTACCACCTGATCGTATTCGCCGCCCACATACCGGGCGGGACGCTGTACCTGCCGGAGCAGGGCGTCGATATGTTCGTTCATTTCCATACCGGCAGTTTAGCGCATATCCGGAAAATTGGCAAGTACTCCCAGCCAAATTCCCACCGCCGCCGCGCTGACGGACCGGATGCAGACGCCTGTCACCACCACCCCCAGGGCGCAGAGAGTGCCGGTGACGCGCAGCACCGCCAGCGCCGCCTCCTCACTCAGCACCGTTTGGAGCATATACAGCGCCAGCCGCCCCCCGTCCATGGGCAGCACCGGCAGCAGATTGAACATGGCCGCCAGCAGCGCGATGGCGCCGGTGTAGATGAAAAACGGGATGTCCGTTACGAAGCACAACGCCGCGAAGAAGAGCCCCGCCAGAGGCCCCGCAGCCACCACGCCCATCTCCTCCCGGGCCGTCAGATCCCCGCCGTAGTCGATGACGAGGCCGCAGGCCGTTACCCGCAGCCGCCGGACCGACGCGCCGGCGAGGAACATGGCCGCCAGGTGCCCCAGCTCATGGGCCAGGGCCGCCGCTCCCATGGCCGCCAGCGCTCCCGCTCCGCCCAGGAAGTACACCGCCGCCGCCAGCAGCACGAAGCCGGGGCTCACGCTCAGGGCAAGCCCAGCCATACCGCCGCCTCCTCCGGCAGCGGCAGCGCGAAGCCGTCCCGGTCCATCAACTCCTGCACCGCCGCGATGGGCGCCTCCGCCCATTCAGGCAGATATGTCTTGGCGCAGGCGGCCGCCAGAAACAGCGCCGCCGCGATCATCAAGCGCGGATAACTCATGCCATCCCCTCCCGTACAGGCTATGTGGTCTGGACGAAAAAAAGACCCGTGGCCGCCAAACGGCCGCAGGTCTCTATTGTTTCTCCCGTCAGCTATAGCGTGAAGTTCTGCTCCCTGACGACGGTCCGGGATGTGTTTTTCTCGAACCAGGCCGCGTTCTCCATGTGGATAGGGATGATGTACTGCGGGTCCACGTCGAGGATGATCCGCGCCTTGGCGGAACTCACCTCGATGATGGAGCCGCCGATCTGATCCTGGCCCCGGATGATACGGATGTTCATGCCTTCTTGTATTCGGCTATGTAGAGGAGGATGATCTTGTCGATCACATCAACGACCTTTGACGCGTCCTCCCCGGTGCAAAGCTCCCGGCTGAACGTGAGCGTGAAGCCATCCCTGTTCTGCTTATAGGTTTTATCCAGAATGTCATAGGTGCTTGCTGCTTTAGGCGCGATGTCCTTGATGATACTGACCTGCATGTCGCTGAAATCGTCCTTTGACCTGCCCATAAACAGCTTCTTATGCACAAAAAAGGTCAATTCGCCTTTCTCATAGTCAAAGTCGAACAGTCTGTCATAACCGCACTTTTTGTTCTCATACAACACGGCCATATCGTCCGCTATGTTGTACCGGCCTTTTACCGTCTCGTCTTTTCTGATCAGCGGGTCGTATTTGGCGATGACCCTCTCCATTTCCTCGCCGAATCTCCCTTCAAAGTCTTCCGCCGGCTTTTTCCTGGGCTTCAGCGCGTTGATGGCCACCACCAGCATGACGATGGTGACCAATGTCCCGGCGATATCCTTCACGCCGCCTGCCACAGCCGCGGCGTCGAACCCGCCCAGGGCCATCTCCACCACTGCGGCAATGATGGCGATGATGCCGAAGATACCGCCGACGATCTTCTCGATGGAGTCCTCGTCTCCCAAAGAGGCAAAAAGCTTTTTCATCCGTCAACCCCCCACGATGTATTTTCCGTTTTCTTTTCTTATGTACAGGGCCTGGCTGCCCAGGCGCTCCATCAGCCGCTTCAATTCCGGTCTGTCCTCCTGCATCTCCTCCCACTGGGCACCGCGCAGAAATACGAACGGGCAAGCCATCACCGCCGCGTGCTCCGGGAGCGCGAAGTCCCGCAGCAGCTTTTTCCGGTCCACCGTCCGCCGGTATGTCTCTCCTTCCAGGACGCACCGCAGCATGGTCTCCCCGCTGTCCGGCTTTTTCAGCTCCAGTATCCGAAGCAGGCCGCCGTCCCAGGCAAGAAGGTCGATCTTTCCCGCGTCGTCCGCGCGCTTGTTTTTCAGCGGCGTTTGATAGTCCAGCACTTTCCCCACCAGCGGCAGTTCTCCCTGCCGGAACATCTCCATGGCGATGCGTTCCTCTTCCCGGTTTGACCGCTCGGCATCGGTGGTACCGTCGTGGCCCGCGGTCTTATAGCTTGTCCCGCGGGTGATCTGCGGGATGCTATCGAACCGGCCCAAATTGTCACAGCACCACCGGGCGATGACCTCCGTGCAGATCTCTCCGGTATCTGATGTCCTGCCCCGGTAATTGATGAAGTCTTGCTTGTAGAATGTTCTCATGTTCCCGGCGGCGGCACTGACTTTTGCCAGGAGCTCCGCTTCTGTATAGCCCGCCATATGTGATGCCTCCTTCTCCATGGCGACCTCTTGCAAAGCGATAATATCATACCTGGCTTGGAAAATCCACACCCGTGGCCGGCCGCCAATTTTATACTTGCATTCTCATGGGGCCGGTGCTATAATCTTAGAGCTTTCAGCCATGCAGGTGTAGTTCAATGGCAGAACATCAGCTTCCCAAGCTGAATACGAGGGTTCGATTCCCTTCACCTGCTCCACAGCGTCTGAAGACTCTTGAGGACGATGGGTCCTCGCAAGCGAGCCCCCATACGTCGGTCAAGAGCCTTCTTCCTTCTCCCCACAAAACCCGCTCCGCTGGGCTTTTGTGGGGACCCCAATGGGGATTTCGCAGAGCCCATTTCGTTGGGCTTTTGTGGGGGCCCCAGCGGGGAACAAGGTATCGGGGTGTAGCGCAGTTGGTAGCGCGCCTGGTTCGGGACCAGGAGGTCGGGTGTTCAAGTCACCTCACTCCGACCATTTCGAGTGTTCATAAGGGATTTCACTTTATGAACACTCGAATCCTTTTATCTGCGTCCCATGCAGGGCAGGCGCGGCAGCCTGCCCTGCCTTTATTTTGCGGCTGGTTCGGTGACGTACTCCACAGCTACGCCCTTGCAGGTATCGGCCTTGTAATTGGAACGAGGCATCGCTGGCGGGATTTCGATATAGCCCACGAAGCGGTAGTAGATCACGATTCGCTGGGTACGGTTCTTGCCTGTGCCCTCCGTCTCAAACACGTCGATATGGTCTATCAGTTCCCGAAGCAAAGGCGCGGTCAAGCGTTCCATCCGCATAAACTGCCGTATCGCTTTCATGAAACTCTCGCGCCCGCGCTGCTGTTTTCCCGAATCCACAAGCCTTTTCCGAAGCTCGGCGATCTTTTCCTTCAGTTCCAGCCGCTCGACCTCGTATTTATGGGAAAGCTGCATAAACCACTCGTCGCTCACTTTGCCCGTGACATTATCCTCGTACAGCTTCTCATACATCCGGGACACGGTATCATTTCTCATGATCACCTTTTGCAGTTCGCTCTCGTTCCGCTTTTGCTCTTTCTCAAGCTCCTTGTTGGTCTTTTGAGCGAGCATCTCGGCAAAAGCCCCCTCATCGGCCCGCAGCATCGCCGCCATTCGCCGCAGCTCCAGCGTGACCACCTGTTCGATGGCGTCCGCCCGGACATAGTGGCGCGTTGGGCATTTGCCGCGATAATCAATTGCGTTGTCTGAACACACGAAGAAGTGGATGCGTTTGTTGATCGTGTTCGTATGATACCGCAGTTTCCTGTGACAGTCGCCGCAATACAGCAAGTCGCTGAAAACACTCTTTTCACCGTTCTCCGGCTTTGGAGCGCGGCGCTTGGTTTTGGCTGTGAGCACCTGTACCTGCTCAAAGACGCTCCGTTCAATGATCGGCTCATGGACATCCTTGAACACTGCCCAGTTCTCCGGGGCATTCTCGACCCTCTTCTTGTTCTTGAACGACTTGGAGTAGGTCCTGAAATTGATGACATCCCCACAGTACTCCTGCTGCGACAGGATCTTCTGGACGGTGGTCATACACCATTTGTACGGATTCGTCTGCGTCTTTTTGCCGCCCCTCGGAAGCCCCTTGCTCTGCCAATACGCCATTGGGACCATGACCTTCTGTTTCTGCAGAGCCCTTGCGATGGCTTCATTCCCTTTTCCGTCAAGGCACATTTTAAAGATGCTTCTGACCACCTCCGCCGCCTCCGGGTCTATGACCCATTTCTTCTTGTCATCCGGGGACTTCATATACCCATAGGGCGGCGGCGACAGCGGCTCTCCCGCGTTGCCGCGCAGGCGGTTGGATGAGCGCACCTTTTTGGAAATATCCCGCGCGTACATCTCATTGAGGATGTTCTTGAACGGCGCGATCTCGCTCTCGCCTTCCTCGCTGTCGATGGAATCATTCACGGCGATGAAGCGGACATTCCTGTCAGGGAAATAACTGTCCGTATAATGACCAACGGAAACATAGTCGCGTCCCAGACGGCTGAGGTCCTTGACCATCACAGCGGAGACATATCCCATGTCGATGTCGCTGAGCATCTGCTGAAATCCGGGCCGGTTGAAGTTTGTCCCCGTATAGCCGTCATCCACATAGTATTTCGTGTTGGACAGCCCCAGTTCCTTTGCCTTCAGCGAAAGCAGGCGCTTTTGATTGGCGATGGAATTGCTGTCGCACTCCGTACCGTCATCCCTGGACAGGCGGCAGTATAGC
>CANRNF010000028.1 GCA_947631865.1 uncultured Oscillospiraceae bacterium
GTCTTCCAGCCGATGGAGCCCACGCGCTTGATGTCGCCCAGGCTCACCACGCCGCTGACGATGCTGGTCAGGACCACGGGGACCACCAGGAATTTCAGCAGGTTGATGTAGATGTCACCAAAGGGCTTCAAATAAGCCGTGGTGAACGCGCCGCCGTCCTCCATGCCGTACATGCAGGCCAGGCCGGCGACGATGCCCAGGATCATGCCGATAAAGATCCATGCGGGCAGCTTCAGCTTCTTCATGTTTCACACGCTCCTTCATGCGGAATGATTTACTGCAAAAAACTATAACATATTCTAATGGTAATGTAAAGAGATTTTTTAACGATATGCGGTTGAACCGGGGTTGAGCGATAAAAGAGCGCCCGGCGCAAGGCCGGGCGCGGAAGATGTCGGACGTTAATTGGTTCCCATATGGACCACCAGGTCGTCGGCGCTCATGAGCACGGAGAAGAACTGGTGCAGGGCAGAGGGCCGGCCGGCGAAGGCCCACTGGCCGTCCCGCAGCTCGTAGCGGACGGACACGCTGTCCGCTGGCAGCCGGGCCGCGGCTGTGGTGTAAGACAGGTCGAAGCTGTAGGCGTCCTCCTCCTGGTCCGGGACCATGGTGAGCTCGCAGAGGAAGCCCAATGTCTCGGACACGTCGGCCCTGCCCACGCAGAGGACGCCGTCCACGTCCTGGGCGCCGATCTCGTCCAGGAACACGTCCGCGATCTCCTCATGGAAGTGGCGGCAGGCGGCGGCGAACAGCTCGTCGCAGGAGGAGAATGTGCCCTCCTTCACCGGCCAGAGCTGGATGTCCCCCGTGCGGCGGTGGGCCACAGAGGCGGGGTCCTCGGCCGCCGGGTCGATGACCTTGGAGGCATTGTATATCCAGTCGCCGTAGAAGCTGAGAGCGGCGTTCATGGCGGTCACCAGATCGTTTTCCGAGAGCTTGCCGGCCTTGAAAGCGGCGGGCTTAGGCTCGTCGGCTTCCTCTGGGGCGCCGGCCGATTCAGGTTCGTCGGCCGCGGCGGGCTCATCGGTGGCTTCGGGCTTGTCGGTGGCTTTAGGCTCTTCCGTGGCCTTGGGCGCGGGAGAGGGCGCCTCCGTGGGCTCGGGCTCGGCAGTGGCGGGGGCCAGCTCGTCGTTGGCCGGGCCCTGGGGCAGGGCGCCCACGCCGTCCGGGTCCAGCACGTCCGGCCCGGAGGCGGTCCGGGCGCAGCCGGCCAGCAGCATCAGCGCCAGCAGGAGGGCCAGAAGATGTATCCGCTTCATGATATGATGATTCCTTTCCGAAGGTTTTTCCAATAAGAGCACTGTCATTATACAGTATGTCAGCCCCTTTCGCAAGCGCCGCGCATGTTCTCCCGGAAAAGACATATACTTTACGGAAGAGCAACGAAAGGACAGGTACGATGAAGAATAAGAAGCCCCTGATCATAAGTCTGGCGGTGAGTCTGGGCGTGGGCGGGCTGTCCGCGCTGCTGACCCGGTCATCCATGGAGAAGTACGCCTTTTTGGACCAGCCGCCCCTGGCGCCGCCGGGATGGGTGTTCCCGGTGGTATGGACGGTGCTGTTCGTGCTGATGGGCATAGCGGCCTGGCTGGTGTGGGAGCAGAATGGCCCGGGGCGGAAGGCCGCCCTCACCCTCTACGGGGCGCAGCTGGGGGTCAATTTCCTCTGGACCATCGTTTTCTTCAACCTGGGCCGGTACGGTTTTGCCCTGGGCTGGCTCATTCTCCTGTGGGCGCTCATCCTGGCCACGGTGCTGCGGTTTTGGAGGGAAAACGCCGCGGCGGGGAAGCTGATGATACCGTACCTTCTCTGGGTCACCTTCGCGGGCTATCTCAACGCCGGGGTGTGGCTGCTGAACCGCTGAGAGGACGGAAAATCGCATAGAGACGCGGTCCGGACAGGGCCGCGTTTCATTTTCCCTAATTTTAGGTAGGAAAATTCCTAAAACCTGTTGACACACTAGGAAATAGGGTCTATACTTCTCCATGGATAAAAAGCTGCTTGGAAAGGCGAGTAGATATCATGTATGTATATGCGGACAACGCGGCCACTACCTCCCTGAGCCCCAAGGCCCTGGAGGCCATGCTGCCCTATTTCACGGAGGAGTACGGCAACGCCTCCAGCCTCCACACCCCCGGCCAGCGGGCCGCCGAGGCCATGATGGAGGCCCGGCAGACCGTGGCGGCGGCCATCAACGCGGACTTCAAGGAGATATACTTCACCGGCGGCGGCAGCGAGGCCGACAACCAGGCCATCCTCTCCGGCGCGTATATGGGCGCACGAAAGGGGAAGAAGCACATCATCTCCACCGCCTTCGAGCACCACGCGGTGCTCCACACCCTGGATAAGCTGAAAAAGGAAGGCTTTGAGATCACCCTGCTGCCGGTACATGAAAACGGCGTGGTGACGGCCGATGACGTGGCCGCCGCCATCCGGGAGGACACGGCTCTCGTGACCATCATGATGGTGAATAACGAGATAGGCACCGTCCAGCCCATCGCCGAGATCGGCGCGGTGTGCAGGGAAAAGGGCGTGCTTTTCCACACCGATGCGGTCCAGGCTGTGGGCCACATCCCCGTGGACGTGAAGGCCCTGAACGTGGATATGCTCTCCATGGCGGCCCACAAGTTCCACGGCCCCAAGGGCGTGGGAGCCCTGTACGCCCGGAAGGGCGTGCCCCTGGTGAACGTGATAGAGGGCGGCCAGCAGGAGCGGGGCAAGCGGGGCGGCACCGAGAACATCCCCGGCATCGTGGGCATGGCCGCGGCGCTGAAGGAATCCGTGGAGGACCTGGACCACGACATGGCCTACGTCACCGGCCTGCGGGAAAAGCTCATCACGGCGCTGTCGGAGATCCCCCACAGCCGCCTCAACGGCGATAGGGAAAAGCGCAATCCCGGCACGGTGAACTTCTGCTTCGAGGGCATCGAGGGAGAGGGCCTTCTGCTGTGGCTGGACCAGAAGGGCGTGGCGGCCTCCTCGGGCAGCGCCTGCACCTCCGGGTCCCTGGACCCCAGCCACGTGCTGCTGGCCCTGGGCCTGCCCCACGAGGTGGCCCACGGCAGCCTGCGCCTCAGCATAGACGCCCGCAACACGGAAGAAGAGATAGACCACATCATCCAGGCTGTGCCTGAGGTGGTGGAGTATCTTCGGGATATGTCCCCGGTGTGGGACGAGCTCGAGCGGGGCCTGACGCCCCACCTTATCTGACAGGAGGCAACTATTATGGCACTTTATTCCGAGACTGTGATGGACCACTTCCAGCATCCCCGCAATGTGGGCGAGATGCCCGACGCCGACGGGATCGGCGAGGTGGGCAACGCCGTCTGCGGCGACATCATGCGCATGTATATCAAGGTGAAGGACGGCGTCATCACCGACGTGAAGTTCAAGACCTTCGGCTGCGGCAGCGCCATCGCCAGCTCCTCCATGGCCACGGAGATGATCAAGGGCAAGCCCATCGAGGAGGCTCTGGAGCTCAGCAACAAGGCTGTGGCTCAGGCCCTGGACGGCCTGCCTGCCCATAAGCTGCACTGCTCCGTCCTGGCGGAGGAGGCGGTCCGGGCCGCTGTGAAGGACTACTACGACAAGAACAACATCAGCTACGACCCCGCGGTGTTCGGCTGCGACATGGCCTGCGCCCACGAGCATGACCACGCGCCCGCCGAGGAGTGATATCCAGCCGGGCAGGGCGCTCATCGCCATGTCCGGCGGTGTGGACTCCAGCGTGGCGGCCCTGCTGATGCAGAGGGCGGGCTGCGAGTGCCTGGGCGTGACCATGAAGCTGTACGAGGGCGAGACGGGGGACAAGACCTGCTGCACCGCCGACGACGCGGCCGACGCCCATGCCGTGGCGGCCCGGCTGGGGATGCCCTTTTACGTGTTCAACATGTGCGCCGACTTTGACCGGGAGGTCATCGGTCGATTCGTGGCCGCTTACGAGGCGGGGGACACCCCCAATCCCTGCATCCAGTGCAACCGGCACATGAAGTTTGATAAGCTCCTGGAAAAGGCCTGGACGCTTGGCTGCGAATACCTGGCCACAGGCCACTACGCCCGGGTGGAGCAGGGACCAGAGGGACGGTGGCTTTTGAAAAAGGCCGCCGATCCCCACAAGGATCAGAGCTACGTGCTGTACATGCTCGGCCAGGAGCAGTTGGCCCACGTCCGGTTCCCTCTGGGGGGCATGACGAAGGAGGCTGTGCGGGCCCTGGCGGAGGAGAACGGCTTTGTCAACGCCCGCAAGCGGGACAGCCAGGACATCTGCTTTGTCCCCGATGGGGATTACGCCGCCTTCATCCGCCGGTATACCGGCAGGGACTATCCCGCCGGGGACTTCGTGGACGAGGAAGGCCGTGTGCTGGGCCGGCACCAGGGCCAGATCGCCTATACCATCGGCCAGCGCCGGGGATTGGGCGTGTCCGGCGGCCGGCGGCTCTATGTCTGCGGGAAGGATAAGGACGCCAACACCGTCCTCCTGGGCGACAACGAAAAACTCTTTACCCGGCGGCTCATCGCCCGGGACATCAACCTCATCCCCCGGGACAAGCTGGATGGTCCCATTCGGTGCAAAGCCCGGATACGGTACAAGCACGCCGAGCAGCCCGCCACCGTGAGCCAGACGGGGCCGGACGAGCTGGAGGTGGTGTTCGACGAGCCCCAGCGAGCCATCACCAGCGGCCAGGCCGTGGTCCTGTACGACGGGGATCTGGTTTTGGGCGGGGGGAGGATTGCCAAAACGGAGGATATGCTATGACGAGAGACGAGGCGTGGGCCCTGCTCACGAAGTACAATAAAGACCACTTCCACCTGCAGCACGCGCTGACGGTGGAGGGGGTCATGCGCTGGTACGCTGGTGAGCTTGGCTATGGCGACGAGGCGGACTTCTGGGCCATAGTGGGGCTTTTGCACGACCTGGACT
The DNA here is from genome assembly GCA_947631865.1 of uncultured Oscillospiraceae bacterium. Classification (GTDB taxonomy): domain Bacteria; phylum Bacillota; class Clostridia; order Oscillospirales; family Oscillospiraceae; genus CAJOIG01. The sequence continues at coordinate 4,922 of CANRNF010000028.1, forward strand.
TCGAGATGTGGCCGGAGGAGCACTGCGTAAAGCAGCAGGAGCTCATGCGGGACGCGGGGGTGGACGAGGCCGTCATCCACGCCACGTGCTGCCACGGATGGGGCCTGACCGGCGTGGATATGGAGCCCACCCACCAGATGGAAAAGGTCCTGTTCGCCGCCGACGAGCTCACCGGGCTCATCGGGGCGGCGGCCCTCATGCGGCCTTCCAAGAGCGTGCAGGACATGGAGGTCAAGAGCCTCAAAAAGAAGTTCAAGTCCACCGGCTTCGCCGCCGGCTGCTCCCGGGAGGTCATCCAGAAGGGCGCTGATATGCTGGGCTGGCCCCTGGAGGAGCTGATGGAGAAGACCATCCTGGCCATGCGCTCCTGCGAGGCGGAGGTCCAGGCCGCGGTGGAAAAGCTCTGAGCGGTCAGTTCAAAAATCCTTGAGAAGGTGACGATATGAAGATATCGACCAGAGGCAGATACGCCCTGCGGACCATGGTGGACCTGGCCCAGCACAGCGGCGAGGGGCTGGTGACGCTGAAAGACGTGGCCGCCCGGCAGGACCTGAGCCAGAAGTATCTGGAGCAGATCGTGACCCAGCTGAGCAAGGCGGGGCTGGTCAAGGGCACCCGGGGCCCTCAGGGGGGCTACAAGCTGGCCCGGGCCCCCAAGGACTACACCGTGGCGGAGATCCTGGAGCTGGTGGAGGGGAGCCTGGCCCCGGTGGAATGCCTGGAGGCGGACACCAACCAGTGTGACCGCTGCTCCTCCTGCGCCACCATCGACATGTGGACAGGCCTCTATAAGGTGGTCACGGACTATCTGGGGAACATCACCCTGGAGGATGTGGTCCGCCGGGCCGACGCCAACGCCGGCAACGACTATATGATCTGACAGCGGCATGCAAAAGCCCGCCGTCCTTTGTGGGACGGCGGGCTTTTGCTGTATCCGGACGGGCAGGCGGCGCATAGGCTGGGGGAGAAAGGGGAGAGGTCTATGAGCAGCGCGTCCAGGGTGATCGCCGTGGCTACGGCGGAGATAGGCTACAAGGAGAAGGCGTCCAACGCTGACCTGGACAGTCCCGCCGCCAACGCCGGCGGCGCCAACTGGAACAAATACGCCCGGGACCTGGCGGCCGCGGGCTATTATAACGGCAACAAGAACGGCTACGAGTGGTGCGACGTGTTCGTAGACTGGTGCTTTTTGAAGGCCTGCGGCAGCAAGGCGGAGGCCCAGCGCGTCCAGTGCCAGACCGGGCCTCTGGGCGCGGCGGTGAACTACAGCGCGGACTACTATAAAGCTCAAGGCCGGTACGATAAGACGCCCCGGCCGGGGGACCAGGTGTTCTACCAGGAAGGCGGGAAACTGGTCCACACGGGGATCGTGACGAAGGTGACGGCGGAGCAGATCACCACCGTGGAGGGCAACACCTCCAACGAAGTGCGCCGCCGGACCCACAGCCGGACGGACAGCTATATCGCCGGATATGGTCATCCCCGGTACGAGGACAGCGCCGATGTGCCCGCCATCGCCCCGACGGAGAAGCTGGGCCGGGCGGTGACGGTGACCCTGAACCTGCTCAAGGCCGGCAGCACCGGCCCCCAGGTGAAGACGGTGCAGCGGCTTCTGAACGCCGCCGGATACACCGACGCCGGGGGCAGGACTCTGGCCGAGGACGGCCAGTACGGCGCCGGGACAAAGGCGGCGGTGGCCAAGGCCCAGAAGGACCTGTTCCCCACAGAGCCCGCCCAGTGGGACGGCCTGGTGGGGGCAAGGACCTGGGAGGGCCTCCTCCGGGAGATGCGGTAAATGCAGATCGCCCCGCCGGGTGACCGGCGGGGCGATCGGTTACGGGAGATATCAGTAGTTCTCGGCGTGGACCTCGAAATAGGCCTGGGGATGGTTGCAGGTAGGGCAGACCTCGGGGGCGGCGGTGCCCACCACGATGTGGCCGCAGTTGCGGCACTCCCACACCTTGACCTCGCTCTTGGCAAAGACCTGGGCGGTCTCCACGTTCTTCAAAAGGGCGCGGTAGCGCTCCTCATGGGTCTTCTCGATGGCGGCCACCAGGCGGAACCGGGCGGCCAGCTCATGGAAGCCCTCGGCGTCGGCGGTGTCGGCGAAGCCGGCGTACATGTCGGTCCACTCGTAGTTCTCGCCGTCGGCGGCGGCGGCCAGGTTCTCGGCGGTGGTGCCGATGCCCTCCAACTCCTTGAACCAGAGCTTGGCGTGCTCCTTCTCGTTGTCGGCGGTCTTCAGAAACAGGGCCGCGATCTGTTCGAAGCCCTCCTTCTTGGCCTTGGAGGCGAAGTAAGTGTACTTGTTGCGGGCCTGGGACTCGCCGGCAAAGGCGGCTTCCAGGTTCTTCTCGGTCTGCGTGCCAGCGTATTTGTTCATAACAGTGTTCTCCTTTGCAAAGATTTCCGCCCATGGCGGGCTGTTCCTATGTACATAAATCTTACCATACCCGTCCCCGCGGTGCAAGACTTGCATTTTTGGGGTGGGTATGGTAATATACTTAAATTAGTAAACATAATGCCGCAGTCTGTGCTCGCAGACAGGCGGAGGGAGGTCCTCATGACGATACTGTACGCGGCGCTGCTGGGCCTGGTGCAGGGAGTGGCGGAGTTTCTGCCCATCTCCAGCTCCGGCCATCTGGCGCTGCTGGAGAATATCCTGGGCGGCACCGGCCTCATGGAGCTGGACGGGAGCGCGTTTTTCAATATCCTGCTCCATCTGGCCACCCTGGTGGCGGTGGTCATCGCCTACTGGCCCGATATCGTGGACATGTTCTTTGAGGTGGGGGACATGGCCGGGGACCTGGTCCACGGCCGGGGCCTCTCCGCCAGGGGCAAACCCACGCGGAAGCTCATCTACATGATATTGCTGGCCACGGTGCCGCTTTTCGTCATCGTGCCCTTCAACGACGCCATCGAGCGGCTCAATGAGATCCCCTGGTTCATCGGCGCGGCCCTCATCCTGACGGGCACGCTCTTGTACATATCCGACCGGCTCCCCCGGGGCCGGAAAACGGAGCGGGACATGACCTGCCTGGACGCCGTCGTCATCGGCGTGGCCCAGGGTCTGGCCACCATGCCGGGCCTGAGCCGGTCCGGGACCACCATCGCCGCCGGTATGGCGAGAGGGCTGCGGCGCAGCTTCGCCGTGCGGTTCTCCTTCCTCATGAGCCTGGTGTCCGTGGCCGGCGCGGTGGTGCTGGAGCTCATGGACGCCATCCGGGAGGGCATCAACGCTGCCATGCTCCCGTCCTACGCGGTGGGCATGATCGTGGCGGGCGTGACAGGGTACATGTCCATCCGGCTTTTGCAGCGCATCGTCCGCAAGGGCCGCTTCGGCGGGTTCGCCTATTACTGCTGGTTCGTGGGCGTCATCAGTATCGTCGTCTGGTTCCGGCTCAGCGCATAAGAGTATTTTCGAGGTAGCATATGGCACAGAAGAAGACTTCCACCGGCCGCAGCACGGCGAAAAAGCCGTCCACCGCGTCCCGGAGCGGAGGGACAAAGAAAAAAACTACATCCACCGCCGGGCGTAAGACCACGTCCGGCAGTCATGCCGCGCCAAAAAAGACCACGTCCCGGGCGTCCTCGTCCCGGAACACTGCCTCCAAGAGCGGCTCCCGGAGCAGCACCTCCCGGAGCACGTCGTCCCGCGCCGCGTCGGCGGCCCGGACAACGGCCGGCCAGCGGCCCATGCGCCGGGAGGTCGGCGCGGTGGTGCTGCTGTTCGCGGGGCTCATATCCGCCATCGCCTACTTCCCGGTAGACGGTTGGCTGGTGGGCGCGGTGCGCAAGCTGTTTTTCGGCCTGTCCGGCTGGGGTTTTTATATCTGGCCGGTGTGTCTGCTGTGGGGCGCGTTCATCCTGGGCTTCCACAAGGGCCGTCCCGTGGCGGTCCGGCTGGCGTGCGTCATGTGCCTTCCCCTGGTGCTGGGCGCGTTCATCCACGCGCTTTTATGCACCCGGGACGGCATCTTCGTCTCCGGCGCCAAGTACGGCGTAGAACTTCTCTGGCGGCTGGGCCAGGACGTGACGGAGCACTGCGGCGGCGTCATCGGCGGCGCGGTGGGCATCGCGCTCAAAAAATCCATCGGCCTCATCGGCAGCTTCCTGGTGCTGGTGGTGGCATTTTTGCTCCTGCTGCTGCGGGGGCTGGACCTGTCTTTGGCGGACCTGCTGGAGCAGTTCCAGAACCGGGAGAAGCTTGACTATGAGCTGGAGCCGGATGAGGATGAGGACGAGGACCTGATCGCCGAGGAGGACTACCTGTTCCCCATGAGCGGGGACAAGCGCTATCGGGTGATAGAGCCGCCCCCCGAGACCATGCCCATCCCCAAGAAACCGCCGGAGCCGCCTGTTAAGAAGCCCAGGAGGAGCCTTTACGACCAGAGCAAGGAGAGCGACAAGGAGCAGCTTTTCGCGGACTTTGACGTGGACCCGGAGGCGTTGGCCAAAGTGAACGCCGCCCTGGCCGCCAAGTCGGCCAAGCAGGTGGCGGACCGGCGCGCTCCGGCAAAAACGGCCAAGGCCAAAAAACCCGCCGACCCCACCAAAAACGTGGCGCCCCTCTCTGTGGAGGAGGCGGCGGACATCGCCGGCGTGGAGATCCACTCCGGGGATATGGACAGCGCCGCCGCGCCGGGCAAGCCTGAGAAGATCAAGATAGACAAGGACGCGGAGGCCGCGGCCGTGGCCAGCCAGATCGAGGCGGACGCGGCTGAGGACAAGCCCCAGTATATATTCCCGCCGGTGGACCTTCTCAATACCAGCGGCGAGGACAGCTACGGCGGCGACGAAGGCGACGAGATGGAGGCGCAGCTGGAGAGCGCCGTGCGCAGCTTCGGCGTGGGCGCCAGCGTGGTGGGCGCGGTCCACGGACCCACCATCACCCGCTACGAGCTGAAGCTGGATCAGGGCGTGAAGCTCAACAAGATCACCAACCTGGCGGGGGATATCGCCCTGAGCCTGGGCGTGAAGAGCGTGCGCATCGCGCCGGTGCCCGACAAGATCTCCACCGTGGGCGTGGAGGTGCCCAACAAGAGCGTGCACACGGTCTGGCTGGGGGACCTCATCGACTCCAGCGAGTTCCGCACATCCAAGAACAAGCTCTGCGTGGCCCTGGGCCGGGACATCGGCGGCAGCGTGGTGGTGAGCAACCTGGCCAAGATGCCCCATCTGCTCATCGCCGGCACCACCGGCTCCGGCAAGAGTGTGTGCGTCAACTCCATGATACTGAGCCTGCTCTATAAATCCACCCCCGACGAGGTCCGCATGATCATGATCGACCCCAAGATGGTGGAGTTCGTGGTCTACAACGGCATGCCCCACCTGTACGTTCCCGTGGTCACCGACGCCAAGAAGGCGGCGGGGGCCCTTCAGTGGGCGGTGGTGGAGATGCTCAAGCGCTACCGCCTCTTCTCCGAGACAGGGGTGCGGGAGCTGGCCGGATACAACGCGGCCATGAAGGAGCGGGGCGAACCGGCCCTGCCCCAGGTGGTGATCTTCATCGACGAGCTGGCGGACCTGATGATGGTGGCGTCCAAGGAGGTGGAGGAATCCATCTGCCGGGTGGCCCAGATGGGCCGCGCCGCGGGCATGCACCTGGTCATCGCTACCCAGAGCCCCCGTGCTGACGTGATAACGGGCCTTATGAAGGCCAACATCCCCAGCCGCATCGCCTTGTCCGTGTCCGGCCCGCTGGAGAGCCGCATCATCCTGGACCAGCAGGGGGCGGAAAAGCTCCTGGGCAACGGCGATATGCTCTATTTCCCCATCGGCAGCAAACCGGTGCGCCTGCAGGGCGCCTTCGTCACCGACGAGGAGCGGGAGGAGATCATCGAGTTCGTGAAGAAGGAAGCCGAAGCGGAGTACTCCGACGAGATCCTGGCGGAGATCGAAAAGGCCGCCGCGGACAAGGACACAAAGAACGCCCCCGCCGAGGAGGAGGCCTCCGGCGGCAAGGACGATTACGACGAGCTGCTGCCCCAGGCGGTGGACGTGATATTCGAGACGAAACAGGCCTCCGTCTCCATGCTCCAGCGGCGGCTGAAGCTGGGCTACTCCCGGGCGGCCCGGCTCATCGACCAGCTGGAGGAGGTGGGCGTGGTGGGCCCCTACGAGGGCTCCAAGCCCCGCCAGATCGTCATCACCAAGCAGCAGTGGCAGGAGATGCAGTACTCCCACGGCACCGCGCCGGTGGACACCATCGCCCACGAGTTCGCCCAGGTGGCGGAGAGCGACGAGTTCGCCCCCACCGCCGGGGAGGAGCCGGAGGAGAAGCTTTTGGATGGGCCCGACAACGCCGGGGACGGCGGGGAGGACGACCTGCTGTGACGGACGTATTCGCGCCCCTGGACGGGCAGACCCTGCAGGGGCTGGGGCCTCTGGAACTGGCCCACGTGGGCGACGGGGTCTATGAGCTGCTGGTACGCACCCACCTGGCCCGCCGGGGCGGCGGAAAGGTGGGGGAAAAACACCGGGCGGCGGTGGCCTATGTGTCCGCCCCGGCCCAGGCCGCCGCGGCGGAAGGGCTCCAGGGCCGTCTCACCGAGGAGGAGCAGCACGTCTACCACCGGGGCCGCAACGCCCATGTCCACGGCTGCCCCGCGGGGTGCACTCCCGCCCAGTACCACGCCGCCACGGGCCTGGAGGCCCTGTTCGGGTGGCTGTGGCTGTCGGGACAGCAGGACCGGGCGGGCGAGCTGTTCGCGTATATATTGGAGGACGACCATGCCTCTTGACGCCGTATTCATAACGGAATTGGGCCGGGAGCTTTCCGAAACGCTCACCGGCATGAAGATCGACCGTGTCCACCAGCCGGAAAAGGACACGGTCGTGCTGGCCCTGCGGGGCAATGGAGGCGGGGCGCGGCTGCTGCTGTGCTTCGGCTCCGGCTCGGCCAGGATATGCCTCACCCGGGCGGAGTATGAAAACCCCGCCCAGCCGCCCATGTTCTGCATGCTCCTGCGCAAGTACCTGCTGGGCGCCCGGATCACGGCGGTGACCCAGCCGGAGCTGGAGCGGATGCTCCTTCTGGAGCTGGCCGCCTTCGACGAGATGGGCGAGCCGGTGAAGAGGACCCTCGCGGTGGAGCTCCTGGGCCGGAACGCCAACCTCGTCCTGGTGGACGGGGAGGGACGCATCGTGGATGCCGCCCGCCGGGTGGATGAGGAGATGAGCCCCCTGCGGCAGTTGATGCCGGGGCTCAAATATCGCCTTCCCCCCAAGCCGGAGCCGGGGAAGTTCTCGGGGCTGTCCCCCCTCATCCGCCGGGAGATGGAGTGGCGGGGCCTGCCGGCGGACCTGAGCGGCCTGGAGGGCTTGGAGCGGACCCCCACCATGCTGGTGGAGGACGGAAAACCGAAGGATTTTACCTTCCTGCCCATATTGCAGTACGGCCCCCAGGTGGAGAGCGTGACGTATCCGGGGTGGTCTGCCCTGCTGGAGGCGTTCTACGCCGAGAAGGACCGGACGGAGCACTTAAAGAGCCGGGCAAAAAGCCTCACCAAGCTGGTCAGGGGCGCCAAGAACCGGACGGAGAAGAAGCTGGCCCTGCGGATGCAGGAGCTGGCCGCCACGCAGGACCGGGAAGAGGACAAGCGCCGGGCGGATCTCATCACCGCCAATATCTGGCGGATGAAGCCGGGGATGGCTTCCGTCACGCTGGAGGACTTCTATGAGGAGGGGAGCCCGGAGATCGATGTGCCCCTGGACCCCCGGAAGAGCCCTCAGCAGAACGCCGCCCGGTACTATAAGCAGTACACGAAGAAAAAGACCGCCCGGGAGCACCTGACCGCCCTCATCCGGGAGAACGAGACGGAGGTCGAATACCTGGCCTCCATCGCCTCGGAGCTGGACCGGGCCCAGAGCCAGGCGGACCTGGACGTGATACGCCAGGAGCTGGTCCAGGCGGGGTATGTGAAGGAGTCCCGGTCCAAGGGAAAGCGCCGGGAAAAACCGGCCCAGCCCATGCGGTTCGTGACGAGCGGTGGGCTGGAGGTGCTGGTGGGGCGGAACAACCTGCAAAACGACGAGCTCACCCTCCGCACCGCCCGGAGGACGGACCTGTGGCTCCACGCCCAAAAGATCCACGGCTCCCACGTGATACTGCGCTGCGAGGGGACCGAGCCGGACGAGAAGAGCGTGTACGAGGCGGCCTGCCTCGCCGCCTTCTATTCCGAGGCGGGCCAGGCGGGCCATGTGGCCGTGGACGCCACCCTGGCCCGGTTCGTGAAAAAGCCCAAGGGCGCCCGGCCCGGCATGGTGATCTACACCGACCAGCGGACCATCGTGACGGAGCCCCGAAAAGAGATATGAGAATGCCCCGGCGCTTCAAAGCGCCGGGGTGTAGAATTTTCAGAGGCCTTTGGACGTCAGCGGCCAGCCAAAAGGGCGATGGCCTTGGCCAGCATCTGAGCCGCGCCGGCACGGGTCAGGACGGTCTCCACGTCCAGTTCCCGCTCCATGACGCCGCAGGCGGTGAGGTTCGCCACGGCCTGGGCCCAGGAGGCGTTAGAGTCCTCCTCGCCCACATAGGCCGCCGCGCTGACCACGTTAGTCACGCCCAAAACGTTGTTCAGCGTCACACAGGCCTCGCCTACGGTGAGGCTGCCGGCGGGGTCGAAGGCGGCGCTCTGGCCGGAGATATAGCCGTTCATGAGGGCGGTGGCCACATAGGGCTTCAGCCAGGGGCCGATGGCCTCGTCGTCCTTAAAGCCGGTGCTGGTCACGCCCCGGAGCACATCGCAGTCCGCCGCGGCCATGCACATGGAGAGGAATTCGCCCCGGTCCATCTCCGTGTCCGGGCTGAACACGTAACTTGTGCCCACCTTCTCGCCGGTGAACACCCCGTTCTCTGCCAGGACGAGGGCGGCGTATTCCGCGCCGTCGCCGGTCATGTCGGAGTAGGTGACCTTGGTCTTCTGCTTGATGAGCTTGATGATGACCGTGCCCTCCTGGGAGGCGTTGCCGAAGCTGTCCACGGCCCGGAAGCCGAAGTAGTCCTTGCCCCGCTTGCCCTCCTTGGGGGTGTAGACGAAGTAGCCCTCCGGGGAGATGTCCACGGCGCCCTTCATGGGCTGGGTGGTGACCTCAAAGGTGACGCCGTCCCCGTCCGGGTCATGGGCGGTGAGCTGGCCGCCTACGGATACGCCCCGGTAGGTCTCCAGTTCCTGGTTCTCCACCACGGGCGCGGCGTTCACGGTGTTGGGCTCAGTGGCGGCAGAGCCGGCGCTGGCGGACACGATGGACTGTTCCGGCACGTAGGCCTCCGCACTGGGGCTGGGACTGGCTGCGGCGTCCGTGACAGGCGAAGCCGAGGGAGTGGGGGAGATATCGGCCTCCGCCGCTGTGGCCGCCCGGCTCACGCTGGGCGTGGTCGAGGGGGCCAGGGTGGTCTGGGGATAGGTGGTCACGTCCCGCAGGGGGCCCGCGGCCAGGGCCGGCGTGACGCCCAAAGCGAGGATGAGGACGAGGACCCATGCTATTGCAGTTCGTTTCATGTAACGACCTCCATGTAAGATGATGTACGGTTATTCTGACCGGCGGCAAAGCAAAATATTCCCAGCAGGGGCGCGCTGCCAGGGGCTTGGCGCATTCTTGTAAATCATACACGGAGGCATGGACAGTTATTCCTGTTTTCGGACGGGCGAGGGGCCGCGGCGGCGGAAAAATCACTTGACAATCCGGTCCGACGTGCTATAATTATCAGGCGTCATGCGGGGTTGCTGGAATTGGCAGACAGGCAGGCTTGAGGTGCCTGTGTTCATCAGGACGTGTGGGTTCAAGTCCCATACCCCGCACCAGCGCCCCCGGAAGCAAAGCTTCCGGGGGCGCTCTTTGCAACTACAGTTTGGGGGCGCTTGAAATGACGTTGCTCATAATACTTATCGTGATAGCCGCGGTGGTCCTGGCGGTGAGCTATGCCGCCTATCGCATCCCGTTCTATCATCCCGACCACGGGGAGAGCCCCTATGACCTGCCCCCGGAGGAGCAGTATGACCCCTACCGGGAGACTATGACGGCGCTGATCCGCGAGATGGACGCCGTCCCCTTTGAGGCGGCGGAGATCACAGGATATGACGGCGCCAAGCTCTATGGCCGCTGCTATCCTGCTCGCGACGGCGCGCCCGTGCTCATCGGGTTCCACGGCTTCAAGAGCACCGCTCTGCGGGATATGTGCGGGGCCGGGAAGCTGGCGCGGCAGATGGGTCTGAACGCCATTTTCGTGGACCAGCGGTCCCACGGAAAGAGCGACGGCAAGACCATCTCCTTCGGCGTGAAGGAGCGGTTCGACTGCCTGAGCTGGGCCAAGTACGCCGCCCAGCGCTGGCCCGGCAGCCCCATCGTTCTGGTGGGCGTATCCATGGGCGCCGCCACGGTGCTGATGAGCTCCGACCTGGACCTGCCCCCGGAGGTGAAGGGCATCATCGCCGACTGCCCCTACTCCGACCCCTCCGCCATCATCAAGAAGGTGGGGCGGGACAGCATGGGCGCCGCGTCCATCCTGCTCTATCCCTTCATCCTGCTGGGCGCCAAGCTGTACGGCGGCTTCGGTCTGACGGCCGCTGCCCCGGTGAAGGCGGTGCGCCATGCCAAGGTGCCCATCCTGCTCATCCACGGCGAGGACGACCGGTTCGTCCCCTGCGACATGAGCCGGGAGATATACGACGCCTGCGTGAGTCCCAAGACTCGCGTCACTATCCCCAATGCGCCTCACGCCATCGCCTACATCCTGGACCCGGACAAGTACGCCCAGGCCGTCCGCTCGTTCCTGGCATCGCTTGGACTGGATGTGAAGTGAACTCAAAAGAATATGAAATGACCGGAGGCGTTGCACGCCTCCGGCTAAAAATATTACCTTCTCTTGCGCTTGGACGTTCCAAACATACCTTTCCATAGCATGTTCTGTGCCTTTCGCTTTCTCCCGGCTTTTGTTGTTGGTATGCCAGTTGCCCTTGCTACTTTCTGCTTTGCGCTGGTGATCCCCAGCGCACGTTTCCAGCTAAATCCGCCAAATGACATCTGTAATCCTCATTTCTTGATCTGATCCATATACCCAGCGGTAATGATACCTGCGGGGAGGGCGACGATTGCAATGCCGACAAAAGATGACACCATCGTCACTATCCTGCCTGCTGTCGTCACCGGGTATATATCACCATATCCCATTGTTGTAAGACTCACGGTAGCCCAATAGATGGCTTCAAAGAAATTGGAAAACGTGTCAGGTTCCACGTTAAAAATTATCAGCGCGGAAATGAGCACATACCCAACGGCCAATGAGCAGACTGCCAAGAGCGGGGCTTTTTGTGACTTCATGACTGATGCTATTATCTGCACACTTCTGGCATAGCGGAGCATTTTGAACGACCGGAATACTCTGAATGTACGGAACAAGCGAAATAGCTTTATCAGTCTGAGGCCGGGGAAAAGGGAGGTAAACTCTGGGAGTATCGCCAAAAGGTCCACGATGGCCAGCGGCGTAAAAGGATAAAGGACAAACGAGGCGGCTCCGTGTTTTAGTTTCAAATCGGCAGTTGCGAGCCGCATGACATAGTCTAAAATGAAGCAAGCCGTGGCAACGGCGTTGATAGCCGAAAAGATACCATTCGTTCCCTTGAAAGCCAGTGGGACAAGGCTGGCGATAATAAGGCACATCATACACAGGTCGTAGACTTTACTTGCCTTGTCCCCCTCGTTGGCGACCTCTATTATCTCAAATATTCTCTTACGTATCTGTCTCTTTGGCATTTTCTTTTTTCGCTTTCTGCGCTTGATTCAATGCCCTGGTCACTTTCTTTTTTGCGTCAGCAGCTTTCTCGTCATCTAGCACTTCCCGCTTAATAACTTCTTCCAGGATTATCTTTCTGAGGTCTTCGTTTGGTACTTTAGCATCTGCGGAGATTTTACGGAGAGCCTTTCTCACGACATCAAGCACCGGGTCAGTCAGCAAAATCTGGCCAATAGTAAAGCGGTTGACAAACTGCTGCTGTGTCCGATATTCGTCAAGGGAAGATTTGTTTCCTTTAGAGATAGACTCTTTGGACAGATAGTACAGCATCTCCAGGTCATGCTGTTTCTTTGCACTCAATTCGCGGAAGTCAAACTCATACACCAAATCGGCGACGATGGGTTTTCCAAAAATGATGGAGTACACTTTCCATGTGACGGCATTTGTCAATATAACCCACTCAATGCCGGAATTAGAGCCGTAATCTACAGCTTGCTTGATATGCTGGTCTTTTAGTTCAAGACCAGCCGCCTTTGCTTCTATCAATAGGCGCGGTTTGCCGTCGATCTTAACTGCGAGGTCACAGTAGGTTTTCTTGATGGCAAATTCAGAGGTTATTTCATTGAACTTGTCATAGCCAAACACATCTGCGAGGATATCAGAAATGATCATTACTGTATCGCTCTCGTTGATGTCCTTGTCCCGGGCGGCCCTTACGATAGGCTGGAATCTCTTTAGCCCAGCAGTCAGCCGCTCTTTCGTTTTTGCCGGAATATTAACCATGATCGCGCCCTCTCTTTCATGTTCAGCATTTAGCATCTTAGCTAAATTATCAAAATCACCTTTTATAAAATAGCACAGTTTTCCACACATAGCAAGAATGTGGCGTTTTTTCATTTTCCTGTTGACATCCGCGGAAAAGGGAGTATAATTACAAGACAAGGAGAAATCCTATTAAACCAATAGGAAATAAGGAGATTTGAAAGATGGCTATCTACAAGTCCTTTACCGAACTGGTGGGGAACACCCCGCTGCTGGAACTGACCAACCTGGAGAAGAAGCTGGGCCTGAAAGCCAAGGTCGTGGCGAAGCTGGAGTATTTCAACCCCGCCGGGTCCGTGAAGGACCGCATCGCCAAGGCCATGATCGAGGACGCGGAGGCGTCCGGGAAGCTGAAGCCCGGCGCGGTGATCGTGGAGCCCACCTCCGGGAACACTGGCATCGGCCTGGCCGCCGTGGCGGCCGCCAAGGGTTACCGGGTGATACTCACCATGCCGGAGACCATGAGCGTGGAGCGCCGGAACCTTCTCAAGGCCTACGGCGCGGAGCTGGTGCTCACCGAGGGGGCCAAGGGCATGAAGGGCGCCATCGCCAAGGCGGACGAGATCGCCGCCCAGACCCCGGGGGCGTTCATCCCCGGCCAGTTCGTGAACCCGGCCAACCCGGCGGCCCACAAGGCCACCACCGGCCCGGAGATATGGAAGGATTCCGAGGGGACGGTGGACATTTTCGTGGCCGGCGTGGGCACTGGTGGTACCCTGACAGGCGTGGGGGAGTACCTGAAGGAGCAGAAGCCCTCTGTGAAGGTGGTGGCCGTGGAGCCCGCCTCCTCCCCGGTGCTCAGCAAGGGCGTGGCCGGCGCGCACAAGATCCAGGGCATCGGCGCGGGCTTCGTGCCTGACGTGCTCAACACGAAGGTCTACGACGAGATCATCCCCGTGGAGAACGAGGACGCCTTTGCCCTGGGCCGGGAGCTGGGCCGGACCGAGGGCATCCTGGTGGGCATCTCCGCCGGCGCGGCCCTCTGGGCGGCCATCGAGCTGGCCAAGCGGCCCGAGAACGAGGGCAAGACCATCGTGGCCCTGCTGCCGGATACGGGGGATAGATATTTGTCCACACCGATGTTCCAGGAATAAAAACTACCTTATTGAAGCCTCCCTCTGACGAGGGAGGTGGCTCCGGCGAACTTCGGGGTCCCCGCGCGAGCCTAGCGAAGCGGGTCGTGTGGGGAAGAGGAGGAGCCGCGGGCCACTTGAGCTTTGCCGCTTGCGGCAAAGGTATACCTGGCAGCGCGTGCTCCGACGACGAGACGGAGGGAGAGACCGATTTTTCCCTCCCCCAGTCAGCACCGGAGGCGCTGACAGCCCCCTCGTCTGAGGGGGCCGTTCCAAATAGTATTCTCCCCCTGCCGGAAGGCGGGGGGAGAACTCTATCTTTTGCGCTGTTATTTCTTCGCGCCCAGGACCTCCAGGGCCGCCAGGCGGGCCGCCACGGAGAAGAGCTGGATGGCGGCGGCCAGGGAGGGCAGATCCGGGAAGGTGGGGGCGATGCGGATGACGCTGTCGCGGGGGTCCTTCCCGTAGGGGAAGGGGGCGCCGGCGGGGGTCAGGACCAGACCGGCCTCCTTGCATAGGGCCACGCACCGGGAGGCGGTGCCGTCCAGGCCCTCATAGGCCACGAAGTAGCCGCCGCGGGGGCGGTTCCAGTGGGCGATGCCCCGGGGGGCGATCTCCTTTTCCAGGGTGTGCAGAACGCAGTCGAACTTGGGCTTGACGAAGGCGGCGTGCTTTTTCATATGGGCGTAGACGCCGTTCACGTCCCCGAAGAAGTGGACGTGCCGGAGCTGGTTGATCTTGTCGTAGCCGATGGTCTGGACGCCCAGCTGCTTGAGGAGGAACGTCACGTTCCCCTCGCTGGCCGCGAAGACGGCCAGGCCCGCGCCGGAGAAGGTGACCTTGCTGGTGGAGGCGAACTCGTAGACCATGTCCCCGCTGCCGAATTCTTTGCAGGCGTCGAAGATGTTGAGAAGGTGGTCGTCCTCCTCTTCAAAGCCGTGGACCAGGTAGGCGTTGTCCCAGAAGATGCGGAAGTCGTCCGCCGCGGGCTTCAGGGCCGCGAAGGCACGGACCGTGTCGTCGGAATAGGTGATGCCGGAGGGGTTGGAGTACTTGGGCACGCACCAGATGCCCTTCACGGAGGCGTCGCCCTCCACATACTTCTTCACCAGATCCATGTCCGGACCGGTGGGCAGCATGGGGATGTTCACCATCTCGATGCCAAACTGCTCGCATATGGCGAAGTGGCGGTCATAGCCGGGGACAGGGCAGAGGAACTTGATATGTCCCTGCTGGCCCCAGGGCTTGGAGCCCTTGTAAACGCCCAGCAGCAGCGCCTTCACCACCGCGTCGTACATCAGGTTCAGACTGGACTGTCCGCCCATGATGATGTTTTTCTGCTCCAGACCCAGCAGGTCCGCGAACAGCTGCTTGCACTCGTCCACGCCGGCCAGCTCGCCGTAGTTGCGCACGTCGGTGCCCTTCCGGGTGACGATGAGCCCCGCCGGGTCCTGGCCCAAGAGGCCCATGGAAAGGTCCAGCTGCACCGGATTGGGCTTGCCCCGGGCCATGTTCAGATTCCGGGGCATGGCCTTCAAGGCTTCGTATTCGCTGCTGACCGCTTCATACTCGGCGGCCAGCTCGGCTTTGGTCATATCAAGATAACTTTTCATTATCATAACCGTTCCTTATTTTGTTCCCCTACAGTATACTCACTTCGGGCGGGTTTTGCAATCCTTTTTATGCGGACGCGCCGCTTTTTGGGAGAATGTACGACTTCTCCGGCGGACTGGGACAGGAACTGGCGGATATGACAGTCAGGAACGGTCCATTTCCCGCAGATACGCCTTGGCGTCCTTGATGAAGCTGGCGATGATGAGCACGATCACCGCCGCGAGAGGGAAGGCCGCAATGATGGACACGGTCTGCAGGTTGTTCATGGAGCCCTCGGAGAAGATGAGGGCGATGGGCAGGAGGATGAGCAGGATGGCCCAGAACAGCTTCATCTTCCGGCTGGCCTCCTCCTCGGGGCGGAATTCCCGGTAGCTGTACTGGCTGGCCACAAGGGTGATGGAGTCGAAGCTGGTGGCGTAGAAGGCGATCATGGCCAGCACCAGCAGCACCAGCACGATCTGGTGGCAGGGGAGGGTGCCCAAAATGGCGATGACGGTCTGGTAGAGGTCCCCGCAGGCGGCGTAAAGGCCCAGGGCGTCGAACTTGCCCATCATCTGCAGGCCCAGCCCATAGTTGCCCAGGACGATGAAGGACACCAGCGTGCTGCTCACGCCGAAGACGTAGGTGCCCAGAATGACCTGCTTTACCGTCCGGCCCCGGCTGATAGAGCCCATAAAGAAGGGGGAGGCCACCGCCCACACCATCCAGTAGGCCCAATAGAAGATGGTCCAGTTCTGGGGGAAGGAGGAGGTGCGCAGCGGGTCCGTCCAGGTGGACAGGCCGATGTAGTTTTGCAGCATATTGCCCAGCGCGGAGAAACCCGTCTCGATGATGTACCGTGCCTGGCCGCCGAACAGCAGCACGTATAAAAGCAGCGCGCCGAAAAGGCCCATGCAGGCGTTGGCAAGCCACGAAACGCCCTTGATGCCCTTCAATACCGCCGCCGTGTACACAAGGCAGGTGACCGCCAATATGGCGATGGTGAGATACTTGGAACTGGGCACGCCCACCAGAGTGGTCAGCGCGGAACTCAGCAGGGGCGTCGCCACGGAGAAGGTGGTGGCGGTGCCGGCGATGAGGGCGGCCACGGCCAGCACGTCGATGATCCGGCCGGGGGCCCTGTCTGTCTGCCGGCCCAGCAGGGCCCGGCAGGCCTCGGAATACTTCTGCTTCTGCACGCCCCGCACGTGGAGCATGAACCCGAAGCAGGCGGCCAGGGCGGCGTAAAAGCTCCACACGGTGGGGCCCCAGTGGAACAGGGGGAAGGTGGAGGCCCAGTCCTGGATGGAGCCCAGCTCCGCCACCCGGGGCTCCTGGGCGTAGTATATCCACTCGCACAGGGAGTAGAAGAGGATGTCCGCCGCGAGGCCGCAGGTGAACACCATGGCCCCCCATGTCCAGAAGCGGTACTGGGGTTTCTCCCCGGGCTTGCCCAGGGTGATCTTCCCGATGGGGGAGAAGGATATCCAGAGGGATGCCACCAGCACGCCCAGGCCGATGATCAGATAATACACCCCGAAGGTGTCCCCCAGCAGGGACCGGATGGTCCCCAGGGCCGCGGTGGACTTCTCCGGGAAGAGGATGAACAGCACGCACAGCGCCAATATCGCCCCGAAGGGCACCAGGGTGGTGAACGGGTCCAGGCGGCGTCTGCCGCCGGAGGTCTTCCTCTCATCCATGGCGTATGCCTCCTTCCAAAAGATACCGGTAGCCGGGGTCGGCTGCGGCCAGATCAGCGATGCTGTCTATCTCCAGCACGGCACCGGGCTCCATGGGCCGCACGCCCAGGCTGTACTCCTCAGGGTGGCAGAACAGGGCCACGTCGTCCCAGTATATCTGCCGGTTTTTCTCTATCTCGAATTCCAGTTCCAGGTGTTTTTTCAGTTTTCGGCCGTCTTCCGCTGTCCAGCGGGAGACGCTGAAAAGCTGCCAGCCGCGGCTGCCGCCGGTGCGGCTGCAGGATGTCACCACGCCGTTTTCCACGGTGAGCAGCCACTCGTCTGTGGGCTCCTCGGTCCACACGCAGTTGTAGCCGGACCGGTCGAAATCCGGAGCCAGGGCGGCGGGGTCTTTGATGATCTGGTCCCCGTCCAGGATGATGGCGTCCTCCAGGTGGTCCCGGGCGGCGTACAGGGAGGAGATGTTGTTGGCGGTCGCGTACCAGGGGTTCTCGATGAGGCTGAGGCCGGGATAGTCGGCAGGGAGGCGGGCGAACAGCTCCTTTTTGTAGCCCACTACCACGTATATCTCCGCGATGCCGTTTGCCCGCAGGGCCCGGATGCAGGAGTCTATCATGGGCATGCCGTTCACCGGGATGAGGGGCTTGGGTGTCTTAAGCGTCAGGGGCCGCAGCCGGGTCCCCTCCCCGGCGGCCATGATGACCGCCCGCTTTACGGTGTGCGCGCTCATAGGCCCATCTCCTTTACCAGCCGGCAGCAGTTCTTGGCGTAGCGGTATTGCCGCAGGGAGTACTCCCCGAACTCCACCCCCAGGTCCCGCTTGTACTCGCACCAGTTGCTCCACAAAAGCCCCCCGGCGGCCATGTAGCAGTATATCTTCATCCGCGTTTCCATGGGGCAGCCCTCGGGGAAGTAGGCGTCGATGAGCTTATCCGTCTGCTCCCGGTCGTACAGGGCGTAGATGGCGAACATGGCGATGTCCACGTGGGGGTCCTGCATCCCGGCGTACTCCCAGTCGATGAGCTGGATGTCCGCCCCGTCCCGGCCCACGAACAGGAAGTTATCCGGCACCGCGTCCATGTGGGTGAGGTGCTTTTCTTCGGCGTGGGCCTCTATGAAGGGGCGAAGGGAGAACACGTTTGCCTTCGTCTGGGCGTAGTCCCGGTAGATGGAGGGGGCCCCGTTTCGGAGAGCCTCGTAGTAGTCGATGGTGCCGAAGAGGTCAAACTCATGGTCTACGGTGAGCTTCATATCATGGAAGGCCCGCAGCCGGGCCATGCACCGGCGCACATCGTCCTCGCTCTCCGGGTCGCAGACCCGGACCCGGTCCAAAAACCGGGTGAGCTTATAGCCCGTGCCGGGGTCGATGGATACCGGGTCGTCGCAGAGATCCTTCCCCCGGATGGCGGCGTACACGGCCGCCTCCTGCCGCCTGTTGATGAGCTTATCTGTGCCCTCCCCGGGCACCCGCATCACATACCGCTCCCCCCGGCAGTCGAAGAGGAAGGACCGGTTGGTGATGCCCTTTTTCAGCACCTGGATGTCCCGGACCTCCGCCGGGTCCGCCCCCAGGGCCGCCGCCGCGGCGGACAGGGCCTCGGAGCGCAGATGGGCCGAGCCGCTGTCCAGCTCCCGGAGCTGCTCATAGGTGTTGATCTCCACCGCCTTGTCCCCGGGCCAGACCCGGGCGTAGATAGTCTCGCCGCAGGAGAACAGGGCGTCCTCCCACCAGGCGCCGTCGAAGCGCCGGTCGCCGTCCATGGCCAGCAGCCGCTGCCGCAGCGGCCCGGCCAGAGACGCCGGGATATAGGCCGGGCCCACCATGGCGCTGCCGCCCTGGGCGCTCACCAGCTCCATCCGCCGGTTGGGCCGGACGGTGGAGGCGGGGGAGGGACGGTCCGCCACCATGTACCAGCCGTACAGCTCCCGGGGAGCAAATGGGTTCGGCTCACACCACACGTCGCAGGGCAGTATATAGGCGTTTTCCAGCCGGTCCGCCGCCATGGCCAGGGAGTGGAGATTGTTCCGCCCGGCGTAGTCCCGGTTGACTAAGAGACGCACATCATATTGGTCGATGAGAAATTCGTAGGCGTCCTTCATAAAGCCCACGACCACGGTTATATCCCGAACGCCCGCCTCATGGAGCTGGCGGATGAGCCGCTCCACCAAGGTCTCGCCCCGGACCTGGAGAAGGCCCTTGGGGGTCTCCAGGTTGATGGGGACCATGCGCATGCCCGCCCCGGCGGCCAGGATGATAGCGCGCTGCGGCTTGCTCTCTTCAAATAGTGCAAGAGCCTTCTCCGTGGGCAGCATCGTATCGTCCAGCCAGCCCTCGGCGGCCAGGGACCGCAGGCAGCGGTTCACCGCCCCCAGGCTGTGGCCGCTCCTCTCCGCCAGCTCCCGCTGGCTGGAGAAGGGCTCCCCGCCCAGGATGTTCAGGATATCCATCTCTTGGATGTTCATAAACAATAAAAATCCTCATTTCGTGAACATAAAAGCATTATATACCCCTGCACGGCCCCTGTCAATCCCCCTTTCGATTGACGAAAAGCTGACGATGGAGTATCATAGAGCCACCATCAAAAACGGAGGCGGGCCTATGTGTACAGCGGCGACCTATAAGACGAATGACCACTATTTCGGGCGGAACCTGGACTATGAGATATCTTTCCGCGAGGGGGTCACGGTGACGCCCCGGAATTTCCTGTTCAACTTCCGGCGGATGGGCCAGATGAGGACCCATTACGCCATGATCGGCATGACCAGCCTGGGGCCGGATTATCCTCTCTACTACGACGCCACCAACGAGAAGGGACTGTCCATGGCGGGGCTCAACTTCCCCGGCATCGCGGTATACCAGCCCGCGGACCCGGTGAAGGACAACGTGACCCCCTTCGAGTTCATCCCCTGGGTCCTGGGCCAGTGCGCCACGGTGGCCCAGGCCCGGGCTCTCATGGAGAACATGAATATGTACAAGGAGGACTTCTCCCAGCAGATGCCCCTGTCGCCCCTTCACTGGATGATCGCGGACAGGGACGAGTGTGTCGTGGCGGAGCCGGTGGCAGAGGGGCTGAGGGTCTACGACGACCCGGTAGGGGTCATGACCAACAACCCCACCTTCGACTGGCATATGACGAACCTTTCAAACTACATGTCCCTGAGCCCGGCGGACCCGGCCAACGCCATGGCGCCGGGGGTGGAGCTTGTCCGCTACAGCCGGGGCATGGGCAGCCTGGGACTGCCCGGCGACCTGTCCAGCGCGTCCCGGTTCGTCAAGGCGGTCTTCACCCGCATGAACTCCCTGTCCGGGGACTCCGAGAGCGAGAGCGTGAGCCAGTTTTTCCACATCCTGAGCTCCGTGGAGCAGCAGAAGGGCTGCTGCAAGGTGGATCACGGCTACGAGTACACCATCTACTCCTCCTGCTGCAACACCGATAAGGGGATCTATTACTACACCACCTATGAAAACAGCCAGATCACGGCGGTGGACATGTACCGCTGCGACCTGGACGGGGATAAGCTCGTGAGCTACCCCCTGGTGACGGGGCAGCAGATACACTGGCAGAACTGAAAGGCAACGGCCCGGAGCGGGAAGCTCCGGGCCGGTTCTTATGTATTTGCGCTTTTTCGCTCGGGGCGGATGAACACCAGATACTCCGCGATGAGACACACAGGGATAGCGCCCAGCACGTCCGCCGCCGAGTGCTGCTTCACGAAGCACACAGAGGCGCACACCCCCAGCACGAAGAGCGTCATCAGCACCTTGCCCGCCTTGGAGAAGTCCCTGTCATGCAGGAACGCGGACAGGATGCCCAGGGAGTAGGCCACGTGCAGGGAGGGAAAGACCCCGGTGCTGGTGTCGAAGGCGTAGATGAGCCCCAGGACCCAGGTGAACACATTCTCCCGGGGGAACACCGCCGGCCGCAGGTCCTGGCGGCTGGGCCAGAGGATGTACACCGCCATGGCCATGGCCTGGGTGAGCATGATGTATATCTGTATCTTACGGAACTTGCCGATGTCATAGAGGGCCGTCCACAGCAGGGACCCGAACACCAGCACGTACCAGCCCACGTAAAACACCAGAAAATACTCGCAGAAGGGGATGCGGTCGTCCAGCCAGATGTGGATGACGTGGCACTTCTCCGGCGGTATCAGGTTCTCCGTGAGAAAGTACAGGGCGAAGTAGGCCAGCCACCCGCCCAGCAGCTTCAAGTGGGAGAACT
Organism: uncultured Oscillospiraceae bacterium; assembly: GCA_947631865.1. Lineage (GTDB taxonomy): Bacteria > Bacillota > Clostridia > Oscillospirales > Oscillospiraceae > CAJOIG01. The sequence goes on from CANRNF010000028.1 coordinate 26,067, forward strand.
CCGGCGTGTTCAGCCTGGAAAAGCGGAAACGGCGGTAGTCAACGACCGGCTTTTTCATGGGCATATACCTCGAGGGGTCTGTTCTTGGGGTAGTCCTTCTTGGGGATGTTCCGGTAGGGGACCACGGTGTGCTCAGGGCACGACACGGCGATATCGGTGATAGCGTCCATCAGCGCGGCGCACAGCCGCTCCCGTTCGGCCTTGATGGGGGCCTCCGGGTCGAAGGGGATGGGCTTGCCCAGGTACATGGTCTTTAGGTTGGGCGCTATGTACAGAGGCACGAAGGACAGGACTTTCCCCGTCTTTTTCCAATACATCCTGCCCAGGTCGATGAACTTGTCCTGGAAGGCGTAGAGGATGTTGTTGTACCGCTGGTTCTTCTCCGGGAATATGACGATGCTGGCACCCTCCTGCAGGAGCTTCAATGTCTCCCGGAAGGTGGTGATGATGCGGGTGTCGTGGTACACCGCCACGGTGTGGGCGTTGTTGAACACGCACACGGAAAGGGGCGCGATGAGGTAGGAGGCGATCTTGAAAAGCCACCGCACGCTCTTCGGCTTGAAGGACCAGAAGTCCTCGAAAGCGTAGGTGGGGACTTCCTTCAGGTGCATCATCTGTCCGGCGCACCAGATGTAATGGATGCCGGGGTAGTAGAGCTCGGCGGCGATGGGGCCGAACATCTGGGTGTGGTTGCCCACGGCGACGACGGGCCCGTCGGGCAGGTTCTCCAGGCCCTCCACCTTCATCTTCGGGGAGAACAGGCGCACCAGCCATCGTATGAACTTGTAAAGCAGAGAGGTCTTCTTGTCCGACATGTGGGCGCGCTCCTTTCCCCGGTTTTGGTGAACAAAAGATAGTATAGCACAATTTCTTCCTTGTGGCGAATGATTTTCTGAGCCGGGAAATTTTGCGCCGGCCGTTGAAGCGCCGCGGGTCTTGGAGTATAATGGAGTCATCCAAAAAACGATACCTGTGGGAAAGAGGGAAACTGTTATGAGCGAGAGCATCAAGCGGATCGGCGTGCTGACCAGCGGCGGCGACGCGCCGGGCATGAACGCGGCGGTGCGGGCCGTGGTCCGCACGGCGCTGGGGCAGGACATCGAGGTGGTGGGCATCCGCCGGGGATGGAACGGCCTGGTGCACAGCGACTTTTACCAGATGAATTCCTCCTCCGTGGACCACATCCTGGCCCAGGGGGGAACCATCCTGTACACCGCCCGCAGCAAGGAGTACATGACCGAGGAGGGCCGGGCCCAGGCCGTGGCCACCTGCAAGCTCTTAGGCCTGGACGCGGTGGTGGCCATCGGCGGCGACGGCACCTTCCGGGGCGCTTTGGAGATGAGCCGCCTGGGCGTGCCCGTGGTGGGCATCCCCGCCACCATCGACAACGACATCGGCTGCTCCAACTACACCATCGGCTTCGACACCGCCTGCAACACCGCCATCGAGTGCATCGACAAGCTCCGGGACACCATGCAGAGCCATGAGCGCTGCTCCGTGGTGGAGGTCATGGGCCGCCACGCCGGGTATCTTGCCCTGTACGTGGGCATCTCCGTGGGCGCCACGGCGGTATTGATCCCCGAGCGGGAGGTGGACTTCGACCGGGACGTGATCGAGCGCATCCGCCAGTCCCGCATGCTGGGCAACACCCACTTCATGATCGTGGTGGCCGAGGGCGCGGGCAGCGCCGTGGAGATCGGCAAGCGCATCCAAGAAGAGCTGGGCATGGACCCCCGGGTCACCGTCCTGGGCCATATCCAGCGGGGCGGCTCCCCCACGGCAAGGGACCGGGAGATGGCCACCCGCATGGGCTATGCCGCCGTCATGGCCCTGGTCAACGGCGAGCTCAACTGCATCGTCGGCACCAAGGCCGGCGACCTGGTGACCACCCCCATCGAGGAGGCCCTGAACCAGCAGAAGCACCTTCAAATGGAGCGCTACGCCGTCCTGGAGGCCATGCACGCCAAGAACAAGTGAGCGCTTTTCATCCGGGAACATATGTGATACAATAAGATAAACATCAAGAGAAAGGGAGCGTGCGATATGAAGCTGACATTTTTAGGCGCCACCCATGAGGTCACCGGCAGCTGTACCCTCATCGAGAACGGCGGCGTGTTCGGTCTGGTGGACTGCGGCATGGAGCAGGGCGCGGACCAGTTCGTCAACCAGGAGATCCCCGTCCAGCCCGGCAGCATCGACTTCGTCCTTCTGACCCACGCCCACATAGACCACTCCGGCAACCTGCCCCTGCTGTACAAGCAGGGCTACTCCGGCCCCATCTACGCCACGGCGGCCACCTGCCACCTGTGCGAGATCATGCTCCGTGACTGCGCCCACATCCAGGAGTCGGACGCGGAGTGGAAAAGCCGCAAGTCCCAGCGGGCCGGCGGCCCTGCCGTGGAGCCCGTGTACACCATGGACGACGCGGAGGCGGCCATCGCCCACCTGCGCCCCTGCAACTACGGCGAGCAGGTCCACATCGCGGAGAACGTCATCATCCGCTTCACCGACGCGGGCCATCTCATGGGCTCGGGCAGCATCGAGGTCTGGCTCACCGAGGGCGACGTGACCAAAAAGGTGGTCTTCTCCGGCGACATCGGAAACCTCAACCAGCCCATCATCAACGACCCCCAGTACCTGAAAGAGGCCGACTATGTGGTCACCGAGTCCACCTATGGCGACCGGTACCACGAAAAGGCGGACCGGAATAACGTCCAGTTTCTGGCGGATGTGATCCAGCGGACGCTGGACCGGGGCGGCAACCTGGTGATCCCCTCCTTCGCGGTGGGCCGGACCCAGGAGATGCTCTACTTCATCCGGGAGATCAAGCTGGGTAACATGGTCACCGGGCACGGGGACTGGCCCGTGTATGTGGACAGCCCTCTGGCCAACGAGGCCACGGGCATCTTCCTCCAGTGCGACAGGGTCTACTTCGACCCGGACACCCAGGCCCTTCTGGACCAGGGGGTGAACCCCCTGGTGTTCCCGGGCCTGAACGTATCCGTGTCCAGCGAGGAGTCCAAGCAGATCAACTTCAACAAGGACCCCAAGGTCATCATCTCCGCCAGCGGCATGTGCGAGGCGGGCCGTATCCGCCACCACCTGAAGCACAACCTGTGGCGGCCGGAGTGCACGGTCCTGTTCGTGGGCTACCAGGCCGCGGGCACCACCGGCCGGGCCATCCTGGACGGGAAGGAGAAGATCAGCCTCTTCGGCGAGGAGGTGGCCGTGAAGGCGGAGATATGCTTCTTCCCCGGCAAGAGCGGCCACGCCGACAAGGACGGCCTCATCAAGTGGATCACCGCTTTTGAGAAGAAGCCGGACCTGGTGTTCGTCAACCACGGCGAGGACGAGACCTGCCAGAGCTACGCCGCGTGCCTGCGGGACGAGTACGGCTTCAACACCTTCGCCCCCTATTCGGGCACCATCTACGACCTGGCGGCCGGGCAGTTCATCGAGACGCCCAACGGCATCCCGGTGGTGAAGAAGACCTCCAAGCAGGCGCGGAACGACAGCGTCTTTGGCGGGCTCCTCGCGGCCTGCCAGCGGCTCACCGAGCTGGCCAAGAGCTGCAAGGAGATACCCAACAAGGAGCTGGCCAAGCTCACCGGTCAGATCAACTCCCTGGCCGACAAGTGGAGCGGCTGGGCGAAAAAGAAATAAAGGGAGACATTATAACGAGAGAGGCGCTTCTTGGCGAAGCGCCTCTTTTTTTTGGTATATCGCAGGTCAGATGTGTTCCCCTATGGCCCCCGGCGGGGCGGAAGGGGGCTCCTCCGGCGTTTCCTCCGGGGCGTCCGCCATGGACATGGCGGTATAGACCGTGACAAGCGCCAGGGCGAACAGGTTGGCGATAGCGCCGTAGCGCATGGGCAGCAGGTAGCGCATTTTGAGGTATGCGTGATAGCCCAGCAGGGAGCCGAAGCTGACGCACAGGGCCGCCGGGGCGAAGGCGGGGGCCGACACCGCCAGCACCACCGTCAGGATATCTGCCATGAAGAAGTACCGGTCATGCATGTGGGGCAGGAAGAAGGGCACCCCGATGCAGAACAGCAGCGCCGCGCCGAAGAGGGTCCTGTTGTTGAGCTTCTTCAGCCGGATCACCAGCCACACGTACAGGGCGCTGCAGAAGAAGAACGTCATGGCGATGCCCACCCGGGCCGCCCCGGTCTTGGACAGGGCGTCGAAGTTGAACAGGGCGTAGAGGGTGGAGGCGTTGTAGTTGAGCCCGTCGCCGATGGTGCCCGTGTTGCGCAGGTACAGCGTCAGTAGCTCCCAGAAGCCCCGGCCCGCGAACACGGCGGGGAGGATGGAGGCGATGTACACCGCCGGGAAGAGGAAGATGTGCCGGATCCTGATGCGGCCGGAGACGAGAAACAGGAAGTACACCGGCAGCAGGAAGATGCCCTGGAGCTTGAAGGACACGCTCAGGGCCGCCATGGCCACGCTGAGGCCGGGCCGCTCGTCCAGCGCCAGGTACACCGCCAGCACGGCGAAGGCGCCGTAGATGCTGTCGCACTGGCCCCAGAGAGCGCCATTCAATATCACCGAGGGCAGCCACAGCACCAGCAGAAACGCGGAGAGCTTTCGCCCGGGGTCCCCCTTGGTGAGCACGCCTGTAAGGCGCATGGCCCCCCAGGCCAGCACCACGTCAAAGAAGATGCTCAAAAGCTTCACGAGATAGAGGTCGTAGATCTCGCTCACGGAGAACAGGGACAGGAAGTAGAGATAGGGCACGTTGTAGTTGCAGCTCCATATCTCCTGGCCCAGGCCCTTCCAGGGACCAGCCTCCCGCAGGGACTGTATCCACACCTTGACCCAGTCCTGGTAGTCCAGGGTCTCGTAGGTGAGCAGGCAGTAGCGCAGCACAAAGGCCAGCGGCACCAGGACCAGCGCCGGGAACAGCCGGTTTTTATCCTTCAAAAGCCCCTCCCGCCAGAGGAGCCACAGCGCGAAGAGAAGCTCAAAATAGAGCATGATGGTCGCCCGATAGTCCAAGGAAGATCCCCCTTACAGGAAAAAGGCGGCGGAAAAGCTCCGCCGCGGGAAAAGTTCATAAAAATTGTCTTGACAGGTATGAATTAAAAATGATAGAATAATTTGCTATGCTCAGAAGGATGGGCATTAGCACCCATCCTCATCGTCTTTATATTACCACATTCACAGAAAAAATCAAGGCGAGAGACAAAATTTGTAACAACTTACCCTGGCGTATCATCATATACCAAAGGAGTGATCGAAACACATGCCGAAGGAAGTCTGCTATGGCAAGACAGTGCGGCAGAGCTTTGCCCGCGTCAACGAGATCCAGGACATGCCCAACCTGCTGGAGATCCAGAAGAACTCCTACAAGTGGTTCCTGGAGCAGGGGCTGCGGGACGTGTTCCGGGACGTGGCCACGGTCACGGACTACTCCGGGAACCTGGAGCTGTCGTTCGTGGACTACACCATGGACGAGAAGCCCAAGTATTCCGTGCAGGAGTGCAAGAGCCGGGATGCCAACTACGCCGCGCCTTTGAAGGTCTCCGTGCGTCTGCGCAACAAGGAGACCGAGGAGATCAAGGAGCAGGAGATATTCATGGGGGACTTCCCCCTGATGACCGACAGCGGCACCTTCATCATCAACGGCGCCGAGCGCGTCATCGTCTCCCAGATCGTCCGCTCTCCCGGCGTCTACTTCGACGTGCATGCCGACAAGGCCGGCACCGACCTCTACGGGGCCACCACCATCCCCTATCACGGCGCGTGGCTGGAGTATGAGACCGACGCCAACGATATCTTCTATGTCCGCATCGACAAGAACCGGAAGATCCCCGTGACCTGGCTGCTGCGGGCCCTGGGCGCTTACGACCCGGCCAAGCCCCACACCTGGCTGACCTGCGTGGCCAACACCGAGGACGGTGCCGTCACCGACGAGCAGCTGGTGGAGGTCTTCGGCCACGATCCCCGTATCGAGAGCACCCTGGAGCGGGACACCTGCCACAGCCGGGAGGAGTCCCTCCTGGAGATCTACCGGAAGCTGCGCCCCGGCGATCCTCCCACGGTGGAGACTTCCGAGGCCATGCTGGACGGCCTGTTCTTTGACCGCCGCCGGTACGAGCTGAGCATGGTGGGCCGGTACAAGATCAACAAGAAGCTGGCCGCCTGGAACCGCATCGTGGGCATGACCCTGGCCGCCCCCATCGCCGACCTGCAGACCGGCGAGATCGTGGCGGAGGCGGGGGAGAAGATGACCCGCGACCGGGCCGAAGCCCTGGCCGCCCGCGGCCTTCTGGAGGCCTCCATCCTCAACGAGCACGGCGAGACCATCCGGGTCTTCGGCAACGGCATGGTGCCCATGGCCCCCTTCGTATCCTTTGACCCGGCGGAGCTGGGTGTGAAGGAGAACGTGCGCTGGCTGGTGCTCCAGCGGCTGCTGGAGCAGTTCGGCGACGACGAGGCCGCCCTGCGGGACGCCATCACCGAGAACATCGACGTGCTCATTCCCAAGCACATCGTGGCGGACGACGTGTTCGCCTCCGTGAACTACCTCAACTGCCTGGCCAAGGGCGCCGGCACCCCCGATGACATCGACCACCTGGGCAACCGCCGCGTCCGCAGCGTGGGCGAGCTGCTGCAAAACCAGTTCCGCATCGGCTTTGCCCGCATGGAGCGTGTCATCCGCGAGCGCATGACCCTCCAGGACCAGGACGTGATCACCCCCCAGAGCCTCATCAACATCCGGCCCGTGTCCGCAGCCATCAAGGAGTTCTTTGGCTCCTCGCCCCTGAGCCAGTTCATGGACCAGACCAACCCCCTGGCCGAGCTGACCCACAAGCGCCGTATGTCCGCTCTGGGCCCCGGCGGCCTGAGCCGTGAGCGCGCCAACTTCGACGTGCGCGACGTGCACTACAGCCACTACGGCCGCCTGTGCCCCATCGAGACCCCTGAAGGCCCCAACATCGGCCTGATCTCTTACCTGGCCAGCTTCGCCCGGGTGGACGAATACGGCTTTTTGGTGACCCCCTACCGGCGGGTGGACAAGGCCACCGGTCTCGTCACCGAGGATGTGGATTACCTCACCGCCGACACCGAGGACCGGTTCTTCGTGGCCCAGGCCTCCGAGGTGGACGAGGAGGGGCATTTCATCCACAACCGGGTCACCTGCCGGCACCGTGACGAGATCATCGCCGTGCCCCCCGAGCAGGTGGATTACGTGGACGTGAGCCCCCGGATGATGGTCTCCATCGCCACGGCCATGATCCCCTTCCTGGAGAACGACGACGCCAACCGCGCCCTGATGGGCGCCAACATGCAGCGCCAGGCGGTGCCCCTGCTCACCACCGAGGCCCCCATCGTGGCCACCGGCATCGAGCACAAGTGCGCCATCGACTCCGGCGTGTGCGTGCTGGCCGAGGACGACGGCGTGGTCCTGGCGGTGGACGCCGACCATGTGTCTGTCAAGTACGACAGCGGCGAGGTCAAGGATTATACCCTTATCAAATTCGCCCGTTCCAACCAGTCCACCGCCTTCAACCAGCGGCCCATCGTCAACGCCGGCGAGAAGGTGAAGAAGGGCGACGTGCTGGCCGACGGCCCCTCCACCAAGGACGGCGAGCTGAGCCTGGGCAAGAACATCCTGGTGGGCTTCATGACCTGGGAGGGCTACAACTACGAGGACGCCATCCTGCTCTCCGAGCGGGTGGTCATGGAGGACGTTTACACCTCCATCCACGTGGAGGAGCACGAGTGCGACAGCCGCGACACCAAGCTGGGCCCCGAGGAGATCACCCGGGACATCCCCGGCGTGGGCGACGACGCGCTGAAATATCTGGACGAGCGGGGCATCATCACCGTGGGCTCCGAGGTCCGCTCCGGCGACATCCTGGTGGGCAAGGTCACCCCCAAGGGCGAGACCGACTTGACCGCCGAGGAGCGGCTGCTGCGGGCCATCTTCGGCGAGAAGGCCCGGGAAGTCCGGGACACCAGCTTGAAGGTGCCCCACGGCGAGAGCGGCATCGTGGTGGACGTGAAGGTGTTCACCCGCAAGAACGGCGACGAGATGAGCCCCGGCGTCAACCAGGTGGTCCGGGTCTATATCGCCCAGAAGCGGAAGATCTCCGTGGGCGACAAGATGGCCGGCCGCCACGGCAACAAGGGCGTCGTCAGCCGCATCCTCCCCAGAGAGGATATGCCCTACCTGCCCGACGGCACGCCGCTGGACATCGTGCTGAACCCCCTGGGCGTGCCCTCCCGTATGAACATCGGTCAGGTGCTGGAGGTGCACCTGGGCTACGCCGCCCACGCCCTGGGCTGGAAGGTGGCCACCCCCGTGTTCAACGGCGCCAACGAGGAGTCCATCCGCCAGTGCCTGAAGGACGCCGGGCTCCGGGAAGACGGCAAGATCCAGCTGCGGGACGGCCGCACCGGCGAGCCCTTCGACAACGACGTCACCGTGGGCTGGGTGTACTTCCTCAAGCTCCACCACCTGGTGGACGACAAGATCCACGCCCGCTCCACCGGCCCCTACAGCCTGGTCACCCAGCAGCCTCTGGGCGGCAAGGCCCAGTTCGGCGGCCAGCGCTTCGGCGAGATGGAGGTCTGGGCCCTGGAGGCCTACGGCGCGGCCTACACCCTGCAGGAGATCCTCACGGTCAAGAGCGACGACGTCACCGGCCGTGTGCGCACCTATGAGAGCATCGTCAAGGGCCACAACATCCCCCAGCCCGGCGTGCCCGAGTCCTTCAAGGTCCTGGTCAAGGAGCTTCAGTCTCTCTGCCTGGACGTGAAGGTCCTGGACAAGGAGGGCGGAGAGATCGAGCTGAAGGACGACGAGGACGACGATTTCACCCCCACCTTCGGCTCCGTGGAGAACAGCCGCTCCGACGACCGGGAGTTCGAGCGCTCCGG
>CANRNF010000029.1 GCA_947631865.1 uncultured Oscillospiraceae bacterium
CTTGTTTGCATTGTTTAATTTACAAGGTACACGCGCGCCCGCGGGGCCTCCCGCGAGGCGCTTTGCTAATATACCATTCCAAAATGCCGTTGTCAACACTTTTTTGCGGCTTTTTTGAAAAATTTTTCATGAAATCTTTTCCAGTTGTCCATACTAACTGTATGTTGAAGAAAAACGACAAAAATCCACAAGATGTAGACGCCCATCCCTTGCCTGACCTCATCTATGATATGGCTATAAGCCCGGAGAACACGGCAGCGCTCTATGCTGATTGTGAGGACTTTGAGAGCCGGTGTGTCTTTGCTGGGGGAACGTCTGTCCGCGTGTTCGCTTGCTGGCTGGACGGGGTGGTGTCCGGGGCGGACACGGCAGAACAGGTCCTGAAGCCTCTCACCGACCCGGGGCGGTTCGGGCAGGTGAAAACGGAGGCGGACGTGATCGATCTGCTGGCCGGGGGCGGGGTGTACGGTCCCTCCATGAAGCGCGAGGCCACCATGGACGATTTGGCAGACGCGCTGAGCTACGGCCACTGCGCCCTGGTGTTCCAGGGGCAGGCCTATGTGTTCCAGGTCAAGTCCGGCCAGCACCGGTCCGTCCAGGAACCCACGGTGGAGAAATCCATCAAGGGGGGCAAGGACGCCTTCGTGGAGGTGCTGCGGGTGAACACGGGTCTGGTCCGGTCCCGGCTGCACACCCCGGCGCTGAAGCTCCGTCAGACCACCCTGGGCCGGAAGAGCCGATCCCTGGCCGCGGTGATGTGGCTGGAGGGGGTGGCGGCGCCGGACCTGCCTCGTCGGTTTCTGGACCGGCTGGAGACCCTGGACACGGATGGGGTCATATTGCCGGACGCTCTGGAGAGCGCGGTGGTGGACGACCCGCTCTCCCCCTTTCCCCAGCTCATCCACACGGAGCGGCCGGACAAGTTCGCTCAGCTGCTCCTCCAGGGGCGGGTGGGCCTTATCGTGGAGGGCATCCCCGTGGGGTTCGCGGCCCCGGCCTTCTTCGGGGAGTTCCTCAAGACCACCGAGGACGCCGCCCAGCACTTCTGGGCCGCGTCCTTTATCCGCCTGCTGCGGTGGGTGAGCGTGGTGCTGACGCTGCTTCTTCCCGCCTTTTACGTGGCGGTGGCCACCTACCACCCGGAGATGCTGCCCACCACGCTGCTTTTGTCCGTTATCAAATCCAAGCAGTCGGTGCCCTTCTCCACGGCGGCGGAGATCATGGGGCTGCTCCTATGCTTCGAGCTGCTGCAGGAGGCGGGGCTTCGCCTGCCCAACCCTGTGGGCCAGACCGTGAGCATCATCGGGGCGCTCATCGTGGGCCAGTCGGCGGTGGAGGCCAAGGTGGTGAGCCCCATCGCGGTGATCGTGGTCGCCCTGGCGGGCATCGCAGGGTACACCATGCCCAGCCAGGATATGGGCACGGCCTTGCGCATCTTCCGGTTCCTCCTGGTGGCGGCGGCCGCCCTCGCGGGCATGTTTGGCATCATCATGGGCTGCGCCATGCTCATATGGCACCTCTGCTCCCTGGAGAGCTTTGGCCGCGCCTACATGACGCCCCTGGCCGGGGGCCGGGGCGGGGACACCGGCGGTACCTTCGTGCGGCGGCCGCCCTGGCGGCATCTGTTCCGGGACCCCATCATCAACGGCGGCGATCTGCGGAGGCGGAAATGAAGCGTTTCGCTATAATTATATATGTATGTCTCCTGCTGGCGGTGCAGGTGGGCTGCGGGGCCCTTTCCGGGGACAGGAAGGACGTGGAGCGGCTGCTCCTTATCCAGACCATGGGTCTGGACAGCGCGGACGGGCGGCTGGAGATGAGCGTGTCCTCGGGGATGGGGCCGGAGGAGACCCCGGCGCTGGTCATGTCCACCCAGGCCGACGGCATCGAGGACGCCATCGCCCGGCTGCAGAACTTTTCCCCGGAAAACCAGCTCTTTTACGCCCATGTGCAGTACCTGCTCCTGGGCGAGGACGCGGCCCGGGACATGCTGGACGGGGTCATCCAGTGGGTGGACCGGAGCCCCACCCTGCGCATGGACACCGACATGCTGGTGGTGAAGGGCCTGGCGAAGGACGCGGTGGTGGGCGCCTCTCAGGAGGCCACGGACGTGACCCAGCGGCTGGCCTCCCTGGACCGGCAGGCCCGGGCCAACGGCTGGACCATGCACACCCTTCGGGAGGTGGCCGCCGCCACCGCCGGGGGCGATGGGGCCCTGTGCCTCGCGGTCCAGACCGCCCCCACCAAGGGTACTATCTTCACCGGATCCCAGCAGGCCGACGCGGTGGTCCCGGCGGGCTACGCGGTGCTGGGCGAAAACGGCTTGGTGGGATTTCTGGGCCCGGAGGCCTCCGTGGGCGCGGAGATACTCACCGGCGACCCGGCGGGCTTTCTCCTCACCGTGTCCGGGGACACCCTGGAGGTCGTGAGCGGAAAGGCGGAGATAGCGGGCGAGTTCGACAGCTCCGGCGCGCCCGCGGGTATCCGCGTCCGCTGCGATATCGACGCCGGCGTGCTGGAGAAAGGCGAGGACGGGGACATGTCCCCGGAGGCGCTGGAAGCGGCCCTTTCCGACACGATCAAGCGGTGGGTGACCGCCGCCCTGGAAGCGGCCCGGGAGACCGGCTGTGATTTTCTTGGCCTGCGGGGCGCGGTGCTGGACACCGCCGCCCGCCGGGACGCCTACGGGGACCGGTGGCGGGAACTGTTCCCGGCCCTGCCCGTGACGGTGGAGATCGATGGCCGGGTGGACCGCAGTTACGATCTGGGGGAATGATATGGACAGCGAGCTCATCACAAGAAAACAATTCTCTGCGGCCATGGTGGTCTCCCTGCTGAGCCCGCTGCTGCGGCTGATGCCCCAGACGGCGGTGGGTTTCGCCGGGAACGGCGCCTGGCTGTCCTTCCTGCCGGCCACGGTCCCTCTGGCCCTGCTGGGGGCCATCCTCGCCTCCTTCCGGCGGCGCATGCGCCCCGGGGAGGGCATGGGCGGCCTGCTCCTGCGCTGGCTGGGCCCGGTGTTCGGGCGGCTGGCGCTGCTCCTCTTCGCCGGGTGGTTCCTCTTTTACGGCGGGTTCATCCTCCGCAGCGGGGCGGAGCGGCTGGTGTCCACCATCTATCCCAGCAGCGGCCAGGGCATGTTCGCGGCGGTGACCATCGTCCTGGCCTTGGCGGTGGCCCTGGGAGATCTTCGGGCCGCCGCCCGCTCAGCGGTGATATTCCGGGGCGTGCTGGTGGGGGCGCTGGTTCTGGTCATCGTTCTGTCCGTCCCCAATATGGACCCGGGGCGGCTTCTGCCCGTGAGCGCCAAGGACGCCGCGTCCATCGCCCTGGGCGGGCTGCCACTGGCCTCGGTGGGGGCGGTGGCGGCCGGGTTCTCCTTCCTTTACGGCTATGCGGACCTTCCCAAGAGCGGCCGGTGGACAGCCCGGCCCCTGGGGCTGCTGCTGGTGCTGGGCGGGCTCATATGCGCGTCCGTGCTGGCGGTGTTCGGCCCGGAGCTCACCGCGACGCTTTCCTATCCCTTTTTCGTCATGATCCGCTCCATCTCTCTGGGGGACATGGTGCCCCGGATCGAGGCGGTGGTCATCGCCGCCTGGGTGGGGACGGACTTCATGCTGTGCGTGGGGCTTTTACGCTGCGCCCACGAGGCGCTGCGGCCCGTTTTCGGCTATCCCAAGCCCGACGGCCGGCCCATGCTGGACCTGGGTGCGGGGCGGTATCTGCTGTGGCTGGAGGGGGCGGCCGTGTTTGCAGTAAGCTTCTTTTTCGACATGCCCCCCTGGCTTCTGCGCCAATGGTCGGACCAGTATATCCCTTTTGCCAGCGACTGCGTGCTCTACGGCGGGTTTCTCCTGCTGTGGCTGGTGACGCTGCCGAAAAGGAAAAAAGAAACGAGCAGAGGCGCATGACCTCTGCTCTGCGGCTATACTTACTTTACTCTTGGACGATGCTTTTTGCCCATTCCAGGATCGCTCCTGCATGTTGCAAAGCCCCCTGCGCGTGGCGCGGTTCCAAATGCAACTCGCTGGGGTACCGCACCACAACGCCATAGGGTGTCAGCGAATCTGCGTAGTCATAGTAGCTTTCATCTACATCCATGTTGTCCTTCAGCCGGTCCAGCAAAAAAGAAATATCATGCTTTTTTGGGACCTTCCGTCCATCATTCTGCCACAGGATGAGCGCCTTGACGGCTTTTTCCGCCGCTTGCTGGCAATGATAGCAGATAATCTCCAGCGGTCGGGGATGATACGTCGCATACAGGTGCTCCGCGACATTATAGTCCACCTCGGCCATTTGCAGCCACCGGACGGCCTCATGCGCCATACAGCAGCACCCCCTTGCGATATACCTCCCGCTCTACTGACGACGGGATGTTCTTTCGCGCCTCGAAGGCAGCGGTCGTTCCGACCAAAATATCCACAGGGCGTTTTTTGCTTTTGCGGACGGCTTTATATGCCCTTGCCGTCAGCTCCGCCAGATCCTGTCCGTCATCCGGTACGACGACGTAAAAATCCAGGTCGCTCTCCGGCGTGTCGGTGCCGCTGGCAAAGGAGCCAAACAGATACACCCGTTCCGGCGACAGATGCTCCACCAGCCGGCTTTTCAGCTCTTCGATCTCCTGCACGGGCATGTCGCCAGTCCCCTTTCTGCGGATATTCCTGTCTGTATAGATTATAACAATAAGCTGCCGTTTTTACAATGATTTTACCAATGACCCATCAAAGTTCTTTCGATGCCGTCTCAGCATAATCCGCGATGAACGCCCGTGCCTCTTCCAAAATGCGCCGGCGGGAGGCTAGGCGCAGCATCACGGCGGGTTTTCCGCCGGCGTCCACCTTCACCCGGCCCTTCCACGCCGGCCTGGCGTACAGGGCGCTGATGCGGGCGAAATCGAAATTGGCGAAGGTGAACTTCACCGCGCCGCCCTTCTGAGAGATGTCGGTGATGCCCTGGGCAGAGGCCTCGCCCCGGAGGAGGGCCACCTGGATGAGGGCGTTGACGCTGGGGGGCGGGTCGCCGAAGCGGTCGCACAGTTCGTCGGTGATGTCGTCCGCCTCCGCTTCCGTGCGGATGAGGGCCACCCGGCGGTAGATGTCCATCCGCTGGGCGGAGCTGCGCACATAGCTCTCCGGGATATTGGCGTTCACCGAGAGGTCGGCGGAGCACTCCGCCCGCACGGGCAGGGGCTCGCCCTTCTCCTCCAGGACCGCCTCCTCCAGGAGCTTCAAATACATATCGTAGCCCACGTCGATCATGTGGCCGGACTGTTCCGCGCCCAGAAGATTGCCCGCGCCCCGGATCTCCAGGTCCCGCATGGCGATGCGGAAGCCGGAGTTGAACTCGGCGAACTCCCGGATGGCCTCCAGGCGCTTTTCCGCCACTTCCGTCAGGACCTTGTCCTTCCGGTAAGTGAGATAGGCGCTGGCCCGGCGGGCGCTGCGGCCCACCCGGCCCCGGATCTGGTGGAGCTGGGCCAGGCCCATTTTGTCCGCGTCCTCGATGATGAGGGTGTTCACGTTGGGGATATCGATGCCCGTCTCGATGATGGTGGTGCACACCAGCACCTGGGTCTGGCCCTGGGTCACCTTTTCCATCACGGCGGACAGCTCGTTCTCGCTCATGCGCCCGTGGCCTACGTCCACCGCCACGTCCGGCAGCAGCTCCATGATCTTGGCCGCGGTGCGCTCGATGTTCTCGATGCGGTTGTGCAGGTAATACACCTGCCCGCCCCGGGCCACCTCCCGTCGGATGGCGTCCGCCACCACGCCCCAGTCGTGCTCCATGACGTAGGTCTGCACCGGCAGCCGGTCCCTCGGCGGTTCTTCCAGTGTGGACATATCCCGGATGCCGGACAGGGCCATGTTGAGGGTCCGGGGGATGGGCGTGGCGGACAGCGTGAGCACGTCCACCTGCTTGGTGAGCTCTTTTATATGCTCCTTATGGCCCACGCCGAAGCGCTGCTCCTCGTCCACCACCAGAAGCCCCAAACGCTTGAACGACACGTCCTTCTGCAGCAGCTTGTGGGTGCCTATGACGATGTCGCAGGAGCCGTCAGCCAGGGCCGCCAGGGTCTTTCTGGCCTGGGCGGGGGTGCTGAACCGGGACAGCATGGCGATGTTCACCGGGAAGCCGAAAAACCGGCTCACGGCGGTCTGATAATGCTGCTGGGCCAGGACCGTTGTGGGCACCAATATGGCCGCCTGCATCCCGTCCAGCACGCACTTCATCACCGCCCGCAGGGCCACCTCCGTCTTGCCGTAGCCCACATCGCCGCACAGGAGTCTGTCCATGGGCGACGGACGCTCCATATCCTTTTTGATCTCGTCGATGCACCGGAGCTGGTCCTCCGTCTCGGTGTACTCGAAGGCCTCCTCGAACTCCCGCTGCCAGGTGGAGTCGGGGGCGAAGGCGTGGCCGGGGCTCTTCTGCCGGGCGGCATAGAGGTTTATGAGTTCGCCGGCCATCTGCTTGGCGGCGGCCTTGGCCCGGCTGCGGGCCCGGGTCCAGTCGGCGCCGCCCAGCTTGGACAGCTTCACGGGGGCGTCCTCCCCCGCGCCGATGTATTTGGTCACCAGGTCCAGCTGGGTGGCGGGCACATAGAGGCTGTCCGTCCCGGCGTAGCAGATCTTGATATAGTCCTTCTCCACACCGTCCACGGGCATTTTGAAGATGCCCGCGAAGCGGCCGATGCCGTGGGTCTCGTGGACCACCAGGTCCCCCACGGCCAGGTCCTCGTAGGACCCCAGTCTTGCCCCGGCGGGCAGGGCGCGCTTGCGCCTGGCGGGGCGCAGGCCGCTCTTCACGATCTGGGTGTCCGCCAGCACGGCCAGCTTGATCTGGGGGTACTCCAGCCCCGCGGAGAGGCTGCCCACCGCCAGGGCGCAGGTGCCGGGCTCCGGGAGTTTTTCGAGGACGGTATCCATATAGACCCGCTCCACGCCCTTCTCCCGCAGGATGTCCGCCAGGGCCTTGGCCCGGCGCTCGTCTCCGGCCAGGACCACGCACCGGTAGCCCTCTCCCAGCCAGTGGCGCACATCCTCCGCGGCCTGCTGGCCGCTGCCGGCGTAGGAGGGCAGCTGCTTGGCGGTGAGGCCCATATTGGTCTTCACCGGCAGGGGATACCGGCCCACGGTGAAGGCGTCCGCCATCACCACCGGCCAGTCGGCCAGCCGTTCCGACGCCTCCTCCCAGGTGGCATAGAACTGGGCGTACCGGCCCAGGAGGGTGCCCCCTTCTATGAGAAGGCGCACATCCTCGGCGGCCTGCTTAAGGAAATCCCGGGCCCGCTGGGCGCACTTGCCGGGCTGGTCCAGCACCACCAGCGCGTCCGGGGCGAAATAGTCCAGGGCCGTGGCGGCTTTGGGGTAGATAAGGCCCATATACCGGTCCGCGGCGGTGAATTCCGCCCGGTTTTCCAGGGCCTCCATATCCGCAGCCAGGTTCTTGCGCAGCTTTTCCACGTCGAACTTCGTGGCGTTGCGGTTCAGTTTTCCGTATAGCTCATGAAGAGCATTTATGAGCCCCTCCCGGCCCCCCTCGGCCAGGGAGGGAAGGGTCTCCGCCGCCGGCAGCACCCGCAGGGAACGGAGCTTACCCGTGCGGCGCTGGCTGCCCGGGTCGAAGGCGTGGAGGGCGTCTATCTCGTCCCCCCAGAACTCCAGCCGGGCGGGGGCGTCAGCTGCGGCGCTCCACAGGTCCAGGATGCCGCCTCTGCGGGCGAACTGGCCGGGACCCTCTACCTGGTCGGCGGAGCGGTATCCGGCCCGCAGGAGCCTGTCTATGAGCTCCTCGGGGGGTATCTCCTGGCCCTTCTTCAGGGTGAACGCCGCCCGCTCCAGAGCCGCGGGGGGCATGGCGCGCATCAAAAGGGCCCCCGCGGTCACCACCGCGGGGGGCGGGTCGTCCGCCCGGAGGCTGTCCAGGGCCCGGAGCCTTTTCTGCTCCGTCTGACGGGACACGCTCTCGGAGGAATAGAAGGTATAGTCCCGGCCCGTGACCGTGACCACCTCCCGGCCCAGGAAGGACCGCAGGTCCGCGGCCATAGCCTCCGCGGAGGCGTCGTCCGGCGTCACCACGCAAAGGGGCCGGCCGCATTTTTCCCCCAAGGCCGCCGCCAGGTGGGCCCGGTGGATGGGCGCCAGGCCGGAGACCAGGGCAGGCAGACTGCCCCCTTCCACCAGATCGGGGAGGGGGGTCATATTATTGTTTTCCAGGATCGCCAGGGTCAGAGCATTCACAGTAAATACCTCGATGCCCATTTTACCCCGCCGGGCCGCCGCTTTCAACCCCTTTCGGTCAAAAAATGGGACCGGTTTTGTGGTATTTTCCAGTTGTATCCTGTTTAGAATAATGTTATAATAAGCTGATACATATTTATTATTATTAAAACTGACCTTTCACCAAGTAAAGGGGGCGGGGATATGAACTCCATGAACTCCATCCAGGACATCTGGCAGAGCGTCATCGACAAGCTCTCCGAGCAGCTCACACCCATCGCCATTAACACCTGGTTCTCCGACTGCCAGCCGGTGGCACTGGAGGACAGGCGTATCGTACTGCAGACCACCAGCGACTTCAAGCGCAGCATCATCCTCCAGCGGTTCGGGGACACCATCCGGAAAACACTGTCGGATATCTTTTCCTGCCCCTTCGATATCCTCATCCTGACCCCGGATGAGATGGAGGACTACCAGAAGCCGGAGGCGGACGACGACCTTCCCGAGGCGGCGGCCTTCACCTTTGACCGGTTCATCGTTGGTCAGTCCAACAAGTTCGCCTACGCCGCCGCTATCGCCGTGGCGGAGACCCCGGGGAAGAAGTACAACCCCCTCTTCATCTACGGCAACTCCGGCCTGGGCAAGACCCATCTGCTGCTGGCCATCGCCCACGCGGTCCGGGAGAAGACCCCCAGCGTGAAGATCAGCTACGTAAAGGGCGAGGAGTTCACCAACCAGCTGGTATCCCACCTGCAGCGAAAGACACCGGAGGAATTCCGCAATAAGTATCGGAACGTGGACCTCTTCCTGGTGGACGATATCCAGTTCATCGCCGGCAAAGAGCGGATCCAGGA
The DNA here is from genome assembly GCA_947631865.1 of uncultured Oscillospiraceae bacterium. Classification (GTDB taxonomy): domain Bacteria; phylum Bacillota; class Clostridia; order Oscillospirales; family Oscillospiraceae; genus CAJOIG01. The sequence continues at coordinate 9,074 of CANRNF010000029.1, forward strand.
GGAGTTTTTCCACACCTTCAACGACATCTACGAGGCCGGCCACCAGATCGTCATCACCTCCGATAGACCCCCCAAGGAGATGGCCAACCTCCAGGACCGGCTCCGCACCCGCTTTGAGGGCGGCCTGATGGCGGACGTTCAACCGCCAGACCTGGAGACTCGCATGGCCATCATCCGCAGCAAGAGCATGGGCCTTGGCCTTGTCCTCTCCGACGACATCGTGGAGTACATAGCCGAGTCCATCACATCCAACATCCGCCAGATCGAGGGCGTGGTCCATCGGCTCACCGCCTACCGGGACATGCTGGACGATACCATCAACATCAACAGCGTGAAGCGGGCTATCAAGGACGTGATACAGCTGGGCGTATACGTACCCACCCCAGAGGCCATCATCGCCGAGACCAGCCGCTATTACGGTATCGACGAGGACGCCCTCCAGGGCCGCCGCCGCAGCAAGAATACCGCCGTAGCCCGGCACATCTCCATGTACCTCATCCGCAGTCTCACCAGCATGAGTCTGGAGAACATCGGCCAGCTTTTTGAGAAGAACCACTCCACTGTTCTATACTCCATCCGGAAGGTGGAGGACCTCATAAAGACCGACCCGGAGACCGCCGCCGCCATACGGGACATCACCTCCAACCTGAACGCCCGCGGGCAGTAGGACCGCTTTTTAACAAAGTTTTGCGCCTGACGATTTGAAAACGGTCAAAAAAATCTCCGCCTCTTCCTCTTTGACAGAATGGTGCAAAACCATCCCTTTTATCCACAGACTTTCCCACATCTCTTTTGTCCGGTCCAACGGCATTCTTCCCGGTTTCTGACATTTTCCCCTGTCTCTACTACGACTACTAAAAATATATCCTACCTTGCTATCTATGATGGAGGACGAAGATATGAAATTTTCCTGTGACAGATCCATGCTTCAGGCGGCCGTGGCGACCGCCAGCCGCTGCGCCGCGGCGAAGAGCCCTATCCCCGCTTTGGAAGGCTTGCTCATCCAGGCAGGCAGCGACGTGCGCGTGACGGGCTATGACCTGAAAAAGGGCATTTATACCAGTATCCCCGCAGACGTGACGGAGCCAGGCTCCATCGTGCTCAGCGCCCGGTTTTTGAGCGATATCGTCCGCAGTCTGCCTGCCGGAGAGGTCACCATCTACACGGAGAACGGCCTCAACACCCGCATCCAGTGCGGCGACGCGGACTTCACCACCGTGGCCTCTGACAGCGCCGACTATCCGGAGCTTCCTTCCGTTGACAAAGAGAGGGCCATCTCCGTGCCACAGGGCATCCTGAGCCGGATGATCCGTCAGACGGTGTTCGCCGTCAGCGACAACGAGAGCCGCCCGGTCTACACCGGCGAGCTCTTTGAGGTCAAGGGCGACGAGCTCACCCTGGTGGCGGTGGATGGCTACCGCCTGGCCCTGCGGCGGGAGAAGGTGGACGCCAAGGACGTGGAGGACTGCTCTTTTATCGTTCCCGGCGCCACCCTCAGCGACCTGGAAAAGCTCTGCGGCGACACCGATGAGAAGGTATCTATCACCGTAGGCGCCAAGCACATCTCCTTCGTAGCCGGCGATACGGTGCTGGTTTCCCGGCGGCTGGAGGGAGAGTTCCTCAACTACTCCCGCTCCATCCCCTCGGAGTTCGCCGTCGAAGTAGAGGCGGACAAGGAGGAACTGGTCCAGGCGGTGAGCCGGGTGTCCATCATCGTGGACGAGCGGACGAAGAACCCCCTGCGGCTGAAGCTGGAGGACGGCCTTCTCACTATCTGGTGCAACACCGGCGTGAGTCAGGGCAAGGATCAGTGCGCCGTGAAGGGCGGCAAGGACGCCTCCCTGGAGATAGGCTTCAATAACCGCTATCTGCTGGACGCCCTGAAGGCCGCCCCGGCGGAAAAGCTGGACCTGTGCTTCAATAACGCCTCTTCCCCCTGCGTGGTACTGCCCGCGGATGGGTCCGACGGGTTCTCCTATATGATCCTGCCCGTGCGCCTGAAGGCCGGCGCATGAGAGTAGAGCGCATAGCCCTGTCGGGCTTTCGCAATTATGACGAGGAGACAGTCGCCTTCGAGCCGGACGTGAACGTGATCTGCGGCCCCAACGCCCAGGGAAAGACGAACCTGCTGGAAGCGGTGTATCTTCTCACCGGCGCCCACAGCTTCCGCACCCGGTTCGACAAGGAACTCATCGGTTTCGACTGCAACTGGGGCAGTATCCTGGCGGACGTGGAGTCAGGGGGCCGGAGCCAGACCATCAAGCTGCTCTTTCAAAAGGGCCAGCGCCGGCAGGTGACGGTGAACACCGTGAAAAAGCCTTCCTCCGCTCTCGCGGGGCTGATGACGGCGGTACTGTTCTCCCCGGACGATCTGTACCTCATCAAGGAGGGAGCGGCGGCCAGGCGGCGGCTCATGGACAACGCCATCTGCCAGCTCCGGCCAGGCTACGCCCAGCTGCTGGCGGATTACAACAAGCTCTACGAGAATAAGACGCGGATATTGAAGGACTGGCGGGAAAAGCCCAGCCTCCTCACGGCCCTGGATGAGTTCTCCGACGGCCTTGCCAGGTGCTCCGCCCGGATGATACGCTACCGGGCCTCATTCGTGGAGCGGCTGGCCGGGGCGGCCGCTCCCATCCACCGGGACTTCTCCGGCGGGCGGGAGGACTTGGGCCTCTCCTATAAGACCGTGAGCACCGTGACGGACCCCCGGGCCCCGGCGGAAGAGATATACGCCCAGGTGTGCGAGCACCAGGAGTTCCACCGCCAGGCGGAGCTGGACGCGGGCCAGTGTCTCACAGGCATCCACAAAGACGACCTGGAGATATCCATCAACGGCGCCGCCGCCCGCTCCTTTGCCTCCCAGGGCCAGGCCCGGACCGCGGCCCTCAGCATTAAACTGGCGGAGCGGGAGATATTCAAGGCGGAGACCGGGGAGTATCCGGTGCTGCTTTTGGATGACGTTTTGTCGGAGCTGGACAGCACCCGCCAGGAGTTCGTCCTGAACCGCATCGGCGGGGGTCAGACCCTCATCACCTGCTGTGAGGACGAGGACATCTCCCGGCGCACCGGCGGCAAGGTGTTCACCGTGAAAGAGGGCCGTATCCGGTGAAAGGCTATATATATGCGGGCGGCGGGACCGCCCTTGCAAGAGAAGATATCGTGGGGATCTTCGACATGGACAACGCGTCCTGGTCCCACCTCACGAGAAAATTTCTGTCCCGGGCCGAACGGGACGGGCGCGTGGTGAACGCGGCGGAGGACCTTCCCCGGTCCTTCCTTTTGTGCGGCGACGGAAACGTGATTTTGACCCAGCCCACGGCGGCGACGCTGGTCCGGCGGCTGGAAGACCAGGAGAGGACATATGGCTGAACTGAACGAAAAAGTTACCCAGGAATACGACGCGTCAAAAATCCAGGTCCTGGAGGGCCTGGAGGCCGTGCGAATGCGGCCCGGTATGTACATCGGCTCCACCTCCGCCTCGGGCCTTCACCACCTCGTCTACGAGATCGTGGACAACGCCATCGACGAGGCCCTGGCGGGCTACTGCGACCACATCCAGGTGGTCATCGAGCCCGGGGACGTGATCAAGGTCACCGACAACGGCCGCGGCATCCCCGTGGACATCCAGGAGCAGACGGGAAAGCCCGCCCTGGAGGTGGTGTACACGGTGCTGCACGCCGGCGGAAAGTTCGGCGCCGGCGGATACAAGGTCTCCGGCGGCCTGCACGGCGTGGGCGCCAGCGTGGTGAACGCCCTCAGCGACTGGCTGGAGGTGGACGTACACAAAAACGGCCAGATCTATCACATGGCCTTCTCCCGGGGGGAGAAGACCGAGGACATGCGCGTCACCGGCACGACGGACCACACCGGCACGGTGGTGCGCTTCCACCCGGACCCGGAGATGTTCGACGACACGGTCTATGACTATGAGACGCTGCACGTGCGCATGCGGGAGCAGGCGTTTTTGAACGCCGGCCTGCGCATCTCCACCAAGGACGAGCGGCCGGGAAAAGAGGCCTTCGACGAGATGTATTACGAGGGCGGCATCCGGGAGTTCGTCACCTTCATCAACCGCAACAAGACCCCCGTCCACCAGCAGGTCATCTATATGTCCGGCGACCGGTCCGACTCCACCGCCGAGGTGGCCCTGCAGTGGAACGACGGCTACAACGAGGCGCTGGTCTCCTTTGCCAACAACATCCACACCCCCGAGGGCGGCATGCACGAGACCGGCTTCAAGACGGCCCTGACGAGAGTGCTCAACGCCTACGGCCACAAGGCTAAGCTCCTCAAGGACGACGAGACCCTCTCCGGCGAGGACGTGCGGGAGGGGCTGACGGCGGTGATCTCCGTCAAGCTCACCAACCCCCAGTTCGAGGGCCAGACCAAGGCCAAGCTGGGCAACTCCGAGATGCGCACCCTGGTGGACAGCGTGGTCAGCGACAAGCTGGAGCAGTTTTTGGAGGAGAACCCCGCCGTGGGCAAGGCGGTGGTGGACAAGGCCATGACCGCCTCCCGTGCCCGGGAGGCCGCGAGGAAGGCCCGTGAGAGCGTGCGGCGCAAGACCGGCCTGGAGTCCGGCCAGATGCCCGACAAGCTCCAGGACTGCAACGAGCGGGACCCGGCCCTGTGCGAGATATACATCGTGGAGGGCGACTCCGCCGCCGGCTCCGCCATCCAGGGGCGGGACAGCCGCTTCCAGGCCATCCTCTCCATGTGGGGCAAGATGCTGAACGTGGAGAAGGCCCGGGCGGATAAGATCTACGGCAACGACAAGCTCTATCCCATGATCGTGGCCCTGGGCGCGGGCATCGGCCAGGAGTTCAACATCGACAAGCTCCGCTACCACAAGATCATCATCATGGCCGATGCGGACGTGGACGGCGCCCATATCCGCACCCTGCTTTTGACTTTCTTCTTCCGCTACATGCGGCCCCTCATTGAGAACGGCTACGTCTACTCCGCCGTGCCGCCGCTGTATAAGCTGACGAGAGGCAAACAGCAGCGGGTGGCCTACTCCGACGAGGAGCGGGACGCCATCTCCGCGGAGATGCGGGCCGACAACCCCAACGCCAAGATCGACATCAACCGCTTCAAGGGCCTGGGCGAGATGGACTCCCACGAGCTGTGGGAGACCACCATGGACCCGGAGACCCGCACCCTCCGGCGCATCACCCTGGAGGACGCGGTGGCGGCGGACCAGATCTTCACCGTCCTCATGGGCGAGGAAGTGGAGCCCCGGAAGCAGTGGATCGAAGAGAACGCCCGCTACGCCGTGAATCTGGACTACTGAGGAGGTGACGGGAAATGGCACATAACAGAGACTATAAGCCGGAGGACATCGCGTTCCCCGAACAGCACATCGTGGAGAGCGAGCTGGTCCGGGAGATGCAGCAGAGCTACCGGGAATACGCCATGAGCGTCATCGTGGGCCGCGCCCTGCCCGACGTGCGGGACGGCCTGAAGCCCGTGCACCGGCGCATCCTCTACTCCATGTATGAGACGGGGCTGACAAGCGACAAGCCCTTTAAAAAATCCGCCACCTGCGTGGGCGAAGTGCTGGGCCACTATCACCCCCACGGCGACGCCAGCGTATACGACGCCATGGTCCGCATGGCCCAGGATTTCTCCCTGCGCTATACTCTCGTGGACGGTCACGGCAACTTCGGCGACGTGGACGGCAACCCCCCGGCGGCCTACCGTTACACCGAGGCCCGCATGTCGAAGATCTGCAACGAGATGCTGCGGGATATCGACAAGGATACGGTGGACTGGGACCCCAACTTCGACGAGTCCATCAAGGAGCCCCGGGTGCTGCCCAGCCGGTTCCCCAACCTGCTTGTCAACGGCTCCAGCGGCATCGCCGTGGGCATGGCCACCAACATCCCGCCCCACAACCTGACCGAGGTCATCAACGCCACGGTCTGCGTGCTGGATGACCCGGACGCGGGGCTGTCGGACCTCATGGAGCACATCCAGGGCCCCGACTTCCCCACCAAGGGCATCATCATGGGCCGGGCGGGCATCCGCCAGGCCTACGCCACCGGCCGGGGCAAGATCACCGTCCGGGCCCGCACCGAGTTCGAGGAGTACGGCCGGGACCACCGCACCCGCATCATCGTCACGGAGCTGCCCTATATGGTCAACAAAAAGCAGCTCATCCGCTCCATCTCCGACCAGGTGAAGGACAAGCGCCTGGAGGGCATCTCGGACCTGCGGGACGAGACGGACCGCAACGGCATGCGCATCGTGATAGAGCTGAAGCGGGACGCCAACGCCCAGGTGGTGCTCAACAACCTTCTCAAGCAGACCCAGCTGCAGACCACCTTCTCCATCATCATGCTGGCCCTGGTGGACGACCAGAAGCAGCCGAAGATACTCTCCCTGCGCCACATCCTGGACGAGTACATCGCCTACCAGGAGCAGATCATCATCCGCCGGACGAAGTTCGACCTGAAAAAGGCCCAGGAGCGGGCCCACCTGCTGGAAGGCCTTCTCATCGCCCAGGACAACATCGACGAGGTCATCCACATCATCCGCTCCAGCTATGACGACGCCAAGCAGCGGCTCATGGACCGCTTCGGGCTGGACGACGTCCAGGCCCAGGCCATATGCGACATGCGCTTGATCGCCCTGCAGGGCCTGAACCGGGAGAAGCTGGAGGCGGAGTACAAGGACCTGGAGGAGAAGATCGCCTACTACCAGCAGCTCCTGGGCAGCGAGGAGATGCTCCGGGGCGTGCTGAAGGACGAGCTGGCCGCCATACGGGACAAGTACGGCGACAAGCGCCTCACCGAGATCCAGGATGTGTACGGCGAGATAGACGCCGAGGACCTGATCCCGGAGGAGGAATGCGTCTACACCATGAGCCACAACGGCTATATCAAGCGCCTGCCGGCCATGGAATACCGGGCCCAGAACCGGGGCGGCAAGGGCGTAAAGGCCATGGCCACCCGGGAGGAGGACTACGTGGAGACGGTGTTCACCGCCTCCAGCCACGATTTCATCCTGTTCTTCACCTCCGCCGGCCGGGTCTACAGCCGCAAGGGCTACCTCATCCCCGAGGCCAGCCGGGCCAGCCGGGGCGCCCCCATCGTGAACTTCGTGCCCGTAGAGCCGGGCGAGCGGGTCCAGGCCATGCTCCACATCCGGCAGATAGAGGAGGGCAAGTATCTGCTGTTCACCACCGCGAAGGGCACCGTCAAGCGCATGTTCCTCACGGAGCTGAAGAATATCCGCAGCATCGGCATCCGGGCCCTGACATTGGACGAGGGTGACGAGCTTGTGAGCGTGTGCCTCACCGACGGGGACCAGAATATCCTCATCGCCACAGCCAACGGCGCGGCCATCTGCTTCAACGAGAACGACGTGCGGGCCATGGGCCGGACGGCCATGGGCGTGCGGGGCATCAAGCTGCGCGCGGGCGACAAGGTCGTGGGCGCCGGCGCGGTCCAGCGGGGGGACATGGTCCTGTCCGTCACCGCCAACGGCTACGGCAAGCGCACACCGGCGGAGGAATACCTCCGGGGCGGCGAGGCCCAGGGCCGGGGCGGCTACGGCATGAAGAACTATAACGTCACGGACAAGACCGGGCCCGTGGTGGAGATGAAGCTGGTCACCGGCCAGGAGGACATCCTGCTGGTCAGCGACGACGGCACCATCCTGCGCACCGACGCGGGGGCCATCTCCGTCTACGGCCGGTCCACCCAGGGCGTGCGCCTCATGCGGGTGGCCGACGGCAGCCGCATCATCTCCATCGCCTGCACCGACAAGCAGGAGGAAGAGGCGGCCGCCGAGGGCGAGACCCAGGCATGAAGGACGTGACCATCTACACCGACGGGGCCTGCTCGGGAAACCCGGGCCCCGGCGGCTGGGCCGCCGTGCTGCGCTACGGCGCGGCGGAAAAGGAACTGGCCGGCGGCGAAAAGGAGACCACCAACAACCGCATGGAGCTCACCGCCGTGATCCGGGCTCTGGAGGCCTTGAAGGAGCCCTGCGCCGTCACGGTGTACACCGACAGCCAGTATATTTCCCGGGCAATGACCGAGGGGTGGCTCGCCAAATGGAAAGCCGCCGGCTTTACCAAAAAAGGCGGGCTCAAAAATGCAGAGCTGTGGCGGGCCCTGGACGCTCTGCTGCAAAAGCATGAGGTCGCTTTCCATTGGGTGAAAGGCCACGCGGACGACGAGACGAACAACCGCTGCGACGCCCTGGCGGTGGCCCAGCGGGATAGATACGCCCAATGAGCCCCGCCCTGAAGCCGCCTCCCGCCCGGCCATACAAGGGCCAGAGCCTGTGGGCGGCCCTGGCCGACTACACCGCAGTGGATATCGAGACCACGGGCCTGAGCCCCCGGTACAGCGCCATCATCGAGCTGGGCGCGGTCCGGTTCCGGGGCGGCGAGCCCGTAGAGGAGCTGAGCCTGCTGGTAAACCCCGGATACGACCTGCCGCCGGAGATCACGGCCCTCACCGGCATCACCGACGACATGCTCTGGACAGCCCCGCCCATCGGCGACGTACTGCCCTACTTCCGGGACTTTCTGGGGGATGGGGTGCTTCTGGGCCACAACGTCCATTTCGACGTGAACTTTATCTACGACAAGTCCCTGATGCTGGGGCTGGAGCCCCTGTCCAACGACTTCGTGGATACCCTGCGCCTTTCCCGGAAACTGTTCCCCCAGTATAAGCACCACACCCTGGCGGACCTGATGGAGCGGTTCGGTCTGGAGCGGGACACGGCCCACCGGGCCCTGGCGGACTGCTACAGCGCCGCCGCCTGCTACGAGTACATGAGACCAATGCTGTAAGAGATACCCCCGGCTGCCGCCGGGGGTATGTTTTGCCAATCGGTGACATGCTCTTGACTTTTGTGCGTCCAAATTGTTAAACTGGGGTATCAAGCAAAAGGGGCCGGATCATGAAGACAAAAAGGAAAACGAAGATCGCGCTCATCGTGTTGGCTGTACTCGTTGTGCTCCTCCTGGGGGCGCTGGCGTTCGCGGGCAACTTCCTGTTCCAGTTCGCCCTGGACCCGGAGGCCTCCTTCACCATGGAGGACATGTTCGCCCGGGGGAACGTGGAGGGCATCGGCGACGGGCCGGTCCTGGAGGCCACGGCGGAGCGGACCGCCTGGCAGGACTATACATACGACGCTTACAACTGGTACGATAATAATGGCGAGACCGTAACGCTCTCCCGGCCCGACGGGGTCCGGGCGGGGATGCTGTTTTCCCAGGAGGGGCATAAGTACGCCCTCCTCTTCCACGGCTACACCGGCCGGGCCTCGGACATGGCGGCCTGGGCAAAGAAATTCTGGGACATGGGCTTTTCCGTGCTGACGCCGGACGCCCTGGCCCACGGGAACAGCGACGGCCGGTACATCGGCATGGGCTGGCTGGACCGGCCCGACGCCCTGGGGTGGATAGACTATATCGTCCAAATGGACCCCGAGGCGCAGATTCTGCTCCACGGGGTATCCATGGGCGGCGCGGAGGTCATGATGGCCGCCGGGGAAGCCCTGCCGGAGAACGTGAAGTGCATCATAGAGGACTGCGGCTACTCCTCCGTGTGGGACGAGTTCCGCCTGCAGTTGAAAAACGTCTTCCACATGCCCGCCTTCCCCCTGCTCCACACGGCGTCGCTGTTCAGCAAGCTCCGGGCGGGGTACTCCTTCGGGGAGGCGTCCGCAGTGGAGCAGCTGAAAAAGGCCTCGGTGCCCATGCTGTTCATCCACGGGGAGGAGGACACCTTCGTGCCCTTTGAGATGCTGGACAAGGTCTATGAGGCCTGCGCCAGTCCCGAAAAGGAAAAGCTGGCGGTGCCCATGGCCGGCCACGGCGCCGCAGCCAGCACGGACCCCACCCTCTACTGGGACACGGTGACAGAGTTTGTGGGGAAATACATAGGTTGAAAATAAAGGGGCGCGTTTTGCAACGCGCCCTTTCTATATGGAAGGTTTTTATTTGGTCATCGTACCAACCAAAAGGCCCCCTCGTCTGAGGGGGCCCTTTTGTGTCAGCTATCCATAGCGTATAGCGCCGAGCCGATCATGCCCGCGTCGCTGCCCAGGGCGGCCAGGCCGATCTTGATGTCGAGGCAGGTGTGGAAGGCGTACTTCATGAAGGCGTTCTGGACCTTCAGGCGGAAGAATTCCCCCGCCTGGGCCACGCCGCCGCCCAGGACCACGGCCTCCGGGTCCAGCATGTTCGCCGCGGAGGCGATGGCCCAGCCCAGGATGTCGCAGGCCTTGTCCACCACGGCCTCCAGACGGCTGTCCCCCGCCGCGGCCGCGTCCATGACCTGCTTGCAGGACATGCCCGTGACGCCGGCCTGGGCCGCCAGCCGGACGATGCCCGTGGCGGAGCAGTATGTCTCCACGCACCCTATATGGCCGCAGCCGCAGCGGGCGGCGGTGTCCGTGGGGTCCCAGCACATGTGGCCCAGCTCCCCGGCGGTGCCCCGGGCGCCCACCCGGAGCTTCCCATCCAGCACCACCCCGGCGCCCACGCCGGTGCCGAGAGCCACGAACAGCACGCTCTCGTAGCCCTTGCCGCCGCCCAGGCGCTGCTCGCCAAAGGCCGCGGCGTTGGCGTCGTTGAGGATCTTGCAGGGGATGCCGGTGAGGGCCGTGAACTCGTCCGCCGGGCGGCACACGCCCCAGCCCAGGTTCACGCACCGGTTCACCGTCCCGTCGGGCTGTACCGCCCCGGGCACGGCCAGGGCCGCCCCGTCCGCGGGGCCGCGCAGAGACGCGGCGATGTCGGGGATGATCTGCCGGCCCCCGTCCGCCGTGACCGTGGGCACGCTCCACTTGTCCAGGAGCTTGCCGTCCTCGAACAGGCCCACCTTCACGGTGGTCCCGCCGATGTCGATACCATAATAGCGTTTATTTTCCATAGGTCAGCACCGCCGTCTGCGCGGGGGTATCCGCGCGAAGTTCCAATGTGTCGCCCTCGTAGGTCTGCACGTCGCCGCACAGCCTGGTGAAGCCATCCAGAGTGCCTATCACGTCGAAGCCCATCTTCCCCAGCTGGTAGTGCATGGGGATCACCACCCGGGCGCCGACAGCGTCCGCCACCTTCTTCGCCGTGGCCGCGTCGATGGTGTAGTACCCGCCCACCGGGATCAGCAGGGCGTCCGCCCCCTTCACCGCCTCCAGGGCGGGGCCGGTGAGCTCATGGCCCAGGTCCCCCAGGTGGACCAGGCGCATGCCCTCCCCGTGGAGGATGTGGATGGCGTTGGGGCCCCGGAGGGCGCCTTTTTTGTCGTCGTGGAAGGAGGCGATCGTCTCCACCCGCAGGGGACAGTCCCGCCCGGAAAGCTTTACCAGGCCCCGGGCGTTGTGGTCGCCATGCTCGTGGGAGCAGAAGACCGCGTCGGCGGTGAGCCGCAGAGGCCCGCAGCCAGGCACTTTTCCGTCCTCGTAGGGGTCGAAGACCACCGTATAGCTCTCCGTGGTCACCTCAAAACAGCTGTGGCCATGCCATTGGATGCGCATATCCGCACCTCCTGTTGGAAGATATGACCAGTATATCAGTAAACCGTCCGTTTGTCACCTAAAATGTACAGAACATCCCGCCGGAAAAGCTGTACATTTTGTGGATTCTATGGTATAATGAGTAGAAATTGAAAATTTTTCCAATTTTTTGGAGGTGAGTCCATGGGCATGGGGACCACGGTCCGGGTCCGGGCGGCGCAGATGTTCATCCGGCTGGGCCGTCATATGCGCCGGGCGGGTGCGCAGCACCTGGAGACCGGCCAGGGGGCGGTGTTCGCTCTGGGCCAGCTCATGCGGGACCGGCGGCTGAAGTCGCCGCTGGTGGTGATCGGCGCGGGCGAGGCGGCGGCCCGGTATAAGCTGCTGAACGCCCTGTCCGAAGAGGATATCACCTACACAGTCTATGACAAAGTCCCGGACGTGCCTACCGCGGCGGACGCGGAGGCCATGGCCACGGCTTATCAAAGCGCCGGCTGCGACAGCCTCATCGCCCTGGGCGACGGGCCGCTGCTGGACGCAGTAAAAGCGGCGGCCGCCGGCTGCGGCAAGCGGGGCCGGCCCGTCAAGGCCCTGGCCCACGGCCGGGTGTCCGGCCGGCGGATCCCTCCTGTCATCGCGGCGCCCACATCGTCGGGCTCCGGCGCGGAGAGCCTGGACCTGGCCGCCGTGGCGGACGGGAAGGGCGGATATCTCTTCCTGGAGGGCGGGGCGCTGATGCCCGATGTGGCCCTGCTGGACCCGGAGCTGATGGCCGACGCCCCCCGGGAGAAGCTGGCTGCGGCCGGGATGAACGGCCTTTGCTGGGCCGTGGAGGCCTATCTGGCCACGTCCAGGGGAGACAGCCGGACCCGCGGCCTGGCTGTCGAGGCGGCGGAGCTGTTTTTCGCCAGCCTGGAGAGCTGCTGGAACAGCGGCGGCACCCTCCGGGAGCGGGGGGATATCCTGTCCGCGTCCCGGCTGGCGGGCCGGGCTGCCAACGCCGCCGGCGCCGGTTACGCCCGGGCCCTCATCCGGGCGGCGCAAAGCGTGTGCGGCCTTCCCTTCGCGGACCTGTGCGGCGTGATACTGCCCGCTGTTTTGGAAAAATATGGTATATCTGCCCGGGATGACCTGGCGGAGCTGGCAGTAATGGCGGACGCGGTGGAAGAGGGCAGCCGGGAGGACCGGGCCGCGGCGCTGATCGACCGCATCCGGGCCCTGGCCTTCCGTATGGGCCTTCCCGAGGAGCTGGAGGGCGTCTCGGCGGAGCAGGCGGCCCGGATCGCGGGCCTGGCCGCGGCCATGGCCAATCCCCGGTATATCAGCCCGGTGGTTTGGACGGCGGAGGAGTGCCACGATCTGATATTGTCCGTGTGCGCCAAGCCGGAGAGCGGAGCGTGATCTGCCATGCATTTTGTGCGTGCAAAAGGCATTTTGTCCGCCCAAAACGGGATGAATGTCTATCGTGGATGCACCCATGGATGCATTTACTGCGACAGCCGTTCCGACTGCTATCAGATGGACCACGCCTTTGAGGACGTGGAGGTAAAGGAAAACGCCGCAGAACTTCTGGAATCGGCTTTACGGCGTAAGCGCAGCCGGTGCATTATCGGCACAGGCGCCATGTGCGACCCGTATATGCACTGCGAAAGCGAGCTTTGTCTTACCCGCCGGTGTCTGGAGGTCATCGACCGATACGGTTTCGGCGCGGCGGTGCAGACAAAATCCGACAGGGTCCTGCGGGACATGGACCTGTTTCGGAGCATCCATGAAAAAGCCAAATGCGTGGTGCAGATGACCCTGACCACCTTTGACGAAGACCTGTGCCGGGTGATAGAGCCCAACGTATGCACCACCCGCCGGCGGTACGAGGTCCTGAAAGCGTTCCAGCGGGAGGGCGTCCCAACTGTGGTGTGGCTGACACCGCTGCTGCCTGGCATCAATGACACAGAGGAAAATGTCCGGGGTATCCTGGACTATTGTTTCGATGCGGGCGTGAAGGGCGTGCTGACCTTCGGCCAGGGAGGTATGACCCTACGGTCCGGGGACCGGGAATACTTCTACGCCGCCCTGGACCGGTATTTCCCTGGTCTGAAAGCAAAATATATGGAAAAATATGGATATTCCTATGAGATACCCTCGCCCAACGGCCCGGGGCTGATGAGACTGATCCGGGACGGCTGCCGGGCCCATGGCGTGATGTACGAGCCTGAGGAGATATTTGCGTATCTGCGGGAATTCCCATCAAAATACGAACAATTGAAAATGAGCATATAAAAAGGGCGCGTCGCACGACGCGCCCTTGCTTACGTTTATTTACTTCTTGGGAATAAGGATCTCCTTGCCCCCCATATAGGGCTGCAGGGCCTTGGGGATGGTGACGGAGCCGTCGGCCTGCAGATGGTTTTCCAGCAGGGCGATGAGCATCCGCGGGGGGGCCACCACGGTGTTGTTGAGGGTGTGGGCCAGGTAGAGTTTGCCATCCTCGCCCCGGACCCGGATCCGCAGGCGCCGGGCCTGAGCGTCCCCCAGGTTGGAGCAGGAGCAGACCTCGAAGTACTTCTGCTGCCGGGGGCTCCAGGCCTCGATGTCGCAGCTCTTCACCTTCAGGTCCGCGAGATCCCCGGAACAGCACTCCAGCTGCCGCACGGGGATGTCCAGGGAGCGGAACAGCTCCACCGAGTAGCGCCACATCTTCTCGTACCAGGCCATGCTGTCCTCGGGCTTGCAGACCACCACCATCTCCTGCTTCTCGAACTGGTGGATGCGGTACACGCCCCGTTCCTCAATGCCGTGGGCGCCCTTCTCCTTCCGGAAGCAGGGGGAATAGCTGGTGTAGGTGATGGGCAGCTGCTTCTCATCCAGGATCTGGTCGATGAAGGAGCCGATCATGGAGTGCTCGCTGGTGCCGATGAGGTACAGGTCCTCCCCCTCGATCTTGTACATCATGGCGTCCATCTCGGCAAAGCTCATGACGCCAGTGACCACGGCGGAACGGATCATGAAGGGGGGGATGTGGTAGACGAAGCCCTTGTCGATCATGAAGTCCCGGGCGTATGCCAGCACGGCGGAGTGGAGCCGGGCGATGTCGCCCTTGAGATAATAGAAGCCGTTGCCAGCCACCCGGCGGGCGGCGTCCAGGTCCAGACCGTCGAAGCTCTCCATGATCTGGGCGTGGTAGGGGACCTCAAAGTCCGGTACCACGGGCTCTCCGAACCGGGCCACCTCCACGTTGCAGCTGTCGTCAGGGCCGATGGGGACGGAAGGGTCGATGATGTTGGGGATGACCATCATCTTCTCGGTGAGGGCCTTCTCCAGCTCCGGCTCCTGCTTCTCCAGCTCGGCGAGGCGGGCCGCCTGGGCCGCCACCTGGGCCTTCACGGCCTCGGCCTCCTCCTTCTTGGATGGGTCCTTCTTGGCCTGGCCCATGAGCACGCCGATCTGCTTGGAGAGGGCGTTCCGGTTGGCCCGCAGGCCGTCCGCCTCGGTCTTGGCGGCCCGCAGTTTCACATCCAGGTCCAGAATCTCGTCCACCAGGGGCAGTTTCTGGTCCTGGAACTTCTTTTTGATGTTTTCCCTTACGATGTCGGGGTTCTCCCGCACGAATTTGATGTCCAGCATGATCTCTCTCCGTCTTTTATTTTTTTAGAGTGAACAGCGCCTGCAAAAGGGCCTCCCGGTCGTCGGCGCCGTAGTATTCCAGTTCGATGCGGCCCTTCTTCCGGCCGTCCACGATATGTACCTTCCGGCCCAGGGCCTGGCCCAGCTCCGCGCCCACGATGGCGGCGTAATCCACGCCGGTGTGGGCCTTTTTCGCCTTGGGCGCTCGCATGAGGGACGCGGCCAGCGCCTCCGTCTGCCGGACGGACAGGCCCTTTTCCACCACCTGCCGGGCCGCCTCCAGCTGCAGGGCCTCCGGCTCCACGGGCAGCAGCGCCCGGGCGTGGCCGGTGGTGAGCTCCCCCTTTTCCAGCATCTCGGCGAGGGGCTGGGACAGGGATAAAAGCCGCAGGGCGTTGGCTACGGCGGGGCGGCTCTTGCCCACGCTCTGGCTCACCGCCTCCTGGGTCAGGCCGTAGTCCTCCATGAGGGCCTTGTAGCCCCGGGCCTCCTCCATAGGGTTCAGGTCCTCCCGCTGGAGATTCTCCACCAGCGCCAGCTCCTGGGCCTTCCGGTCGTCGGCCTCCACGATGCGCACGGGGATCTCCTTCAATCCCGCCAGACGGGCGGCCCGCCAGCGGCGCTCCCCGGCGATGATCTGGTAGTACCCGTTGTCCAGCCGCCGCACGGTGATAGGCTGTAAAAGTCCGTGCTGGGCGATGGAATCGGCCAATTCCTGCAGCGCCGGCTCGTCAAAATTGGTCCGCGGCTGACCGGAACGGGGCTCCACCTTGGCGATGGGCAGCTTTTCCGGCGCCAGTGGCTGCTCGCTGCCGAACAGGGCCCCCAGGCCCGAGCCCAGCGCCTTTTCCTTCTTTGATGCCATATGGTCCTCCCTCGCTCAGATGTCTATGGTGTGGTTGTGGCGGAAAAACTCGATAGCCAGCAGGTCGTAGGCCTCCGCGCCCCGGGACAGGCGGCTGTAGGCGCTCACCGGCTTGCCGTGGCTGGGTGCCTCCGCGATGCGCACGTTCCTGGGTATCACGGTCTTGTAGAGGGCCTTGCCGAAGTACTGCTTGATCTCACTGGCTACCTGTCCGGCAAAGGAAAGCCGCCGGTCGTACATGGTGAGGACGATGCCCTCGATCTGCAGGGATGGGTTGATGCTGTTTTTGGTGAGTCTCATGGAGGTCATCAGATCCGCCAGTCCCTCCATGGCGTAGAATTCGCACTGCATGGGCACCAGCACGGTGTCCGCCGCCGCCAGGGCGTTCAGGGTCAGCAGGCCCAGGGAGGGCGGGCAGTCGATGAATATGTAGTCGTAGTCTCCCCGCAGGGGCTCCAGGGCCTTTCGCAGCACTTTTTCCCGTTCCGGCGCGTCTACCAGCTCCACCGCCGCCCCGGACAGCTCCAGGTTGGCGGGCAGCACATCGCCGTATTTTGTGGAGACGATGGCTGTTTTCGGGTCCGTGCCCCGGATGAGCACGTCATAGAGGGTCACATCCGCGTGCTTGTCCACGCCCATGCCCGTGGTGGCGTTGCCCTGTGGGTCTGCGTCCACCAGCAGTATCTTCCGCCGCTTGTCCTTCACGGCGGCGCACAGGTTCACACAGGTCGTGGTCTTGCCCACGCCGCCTTTTTGGTTGGCAAAGCATACGATGCGCGCCATGGGAGAGCCTCCTTTTCTTGATGCCTCCCTATTATAGCAGATGTATTTGAAATTTCAATGTTTCACGTGAAACGTCCCGCCGCATTTTTCGACAAAACGTTTCACGTGAAACATTACCCCACGAACATATCAATGTCTGATACCGTCAGACCCTTATGAAAACTCATATTCAGCGCATAAGCGATCAATTTGCCCGCGTCCTTCACGTATTTGTCGATATCCCGGGGGGTGACGATAAGGCCGCCGCCGGCGTCCACCACCGTGGGCACGCCCACCGCCAGCACAGGCACGCCCAGATTTTGAGGCGACAGCTCCGCCCGGTCGTTGCCCACGCCGGAGCCGGGGATGATGCCCGTGTCCGTGAGCTGGACGGTCCGGCACAGCCGGTCTGATGACCGGGCCGCCAAAGCGTCGATGACCACGATGGCGGCAGGGCGGATGGCCCCGGCGATGGCGTGGATCAGCTGGGAGCTCTCGATGCCCGTAGTGCCCAGCACGCCGGTCTGGCACACGCTCACAGGGCGAAACATGACGAAGTCCTCCGGCATCTGCTGCTTCAGATGCCGGGTGGCCAGCGTCACCGCCGCTGTCTCCGGACCCACCGCATCCGGCGTGATGGAAGGATTTCCCAATCCCGCCACCAATATGCTGTCCTCCGGTCCCAGGGGGAGCAGCTGGCCTACGCACTCCGCCAAAAGCTCCACGGCCCGGGGGAAGGAGTCCTCCTCCCGGCGGAAAAAGCTGTCCAGGTCCACGGTGAGATAGCGCCCAATTGGTTTACATAATGCATGAGCACCCTGATCGTCCAGCACCTCCACGTCGGTGACGGCGAAACCGTCCCTGTCATATTGCCGGCTGCGGACGCCGTTGAGCTCCCCGCCGTTTTGGGGCAGCTCCTCGGTGGCCAGGTCGGTGCGGCAGCCCACCATATCCATCCCTCCTGAGCGATTTTGAGCGATTCATTTATATTGTAGCCAGAAAATGAAAAAAATACTTGCAATTCTTGAAAACACTTGGTATAATCTCCATCTGCGGACATCATGTTCAGACTTTTACAGGGAGGTGCGAGGGGATGCCGAACATCAAGTCATCGGCCAAGCGTGATCAGCTCCAGAAGGCTGCCTATGCGAAGAACAAGGCCGCGAAGAGCGAGCTGAAGACCGAGCTGAAGAAGTTCGAAGCGGCTGTTGCGGCCGGCGACAGCGCCAAGGCTGCCGAGACCTATAAGGTCGCCGTGAAGTCCGTCGACAAGGCCGCTGCCAAGGGCCTGATCCACAAGAACAACGCGGCCCACAAGAAATCCGCTATGGCGAAGAAGCTCAACGCCGCGCAGTAATGATCGAATGAAACGCCGCCCGGACATGTCCCGGGCGGTTTTTCGTATCCTTTGGGGAAACAGGGCCGGCGTTTTTCGTTGACGGTCCCGTTTCAGGGTGATAAAATA
Organism: uncultured Oscillospiraceae bacterium; assembly: GCA_947631865.1. Classification (GTDB taxonomy): domain Bacteria; phylum Bacillota; class Clostridia; order Oscillospirales; family Oscillospiraceae; genus CAJOIG01. The sequence goes on from CANRNF010000029.1 coordinate 27,268, forward strand.
AAATTGCAAAGAAGAGTGGAAGGATGGCAGCGGCATGAGCGCACCACAGTCAACGAGAGGGTCCCAGACCCGTCCCCGGTCCCAGCAGGGCAGAGCTCCAGCCAGGACAGCCCAGGGGAACCGGCCCCGCACGGCGCCGAAAAAACGGCGGCGCCGGAACGGCGCCGGACGCCGGGCGTTTTATCTTCTGATCGTTTTACTGGGCGTCGCGGGGGTGATGTACATGGCCCTGCGGCTGTTCGCCGGGCCCGGCGGTGAGAAGGCCGCGGCGGCCTCCGCTCCGATGCCCTCCCGTCTGCCGGTGACGGCCCAGCCCGCCGCCACGCCGCTGCCCACGCCCACGCCCCCCAATGTGGACGTGAACAGCTGGGAGCTGCGGCTCATCCGCTATGAAAAGCCCCTGGGGGCGGACTTCGTGCCCGAGTCCCTCACGGAGATCGAGAACGGCCAGCAGGTGGACAGCCGGATCGCCCAGCCCCTGAAGGACCTGTTCGGCGCGGCCCGGGCCGCGGGCTATGACGTGTATTTCTGCTCCGGCTACCGGGACTACAACACCCAGCACATCATCTATTTCGACAACCATGTGGATGTGTATATGGCCCAGGGCATGAGCGAGGAGGAGGCCAACGCCAAGGCCCGCCTGGCGGTGAACTACCCCGGCTCCAGCGAGCACCAGTCCGGCCTGTGTGCCGACATCCTGGAGAGCCCGAATCAGGACATGGAGCCCTATATCGGCGGCAGCGGCCTGATGCTCTGGCTGGAGGAGCACTGCGCCAAGTACGGCTTCGTGATCCGCTATCCGGCGGACAAGACGGAGATCACCGGCGTGGAATACGAGCCCTGGCACCTGCGCTATGTGGGCGAGACCGCCGCCAAGTACATGATGGAGCACGGCCTGTGCCTGGAGGAGTTCCTGGCCATGTACGGCGTCACTTACAGCTGATACATAATGTATGTTCTCGAGAAAAAAGAAAGCAGGTGTCGTTTTGGATTACGTACCGCATCCCGTCGATCTGAGCGGCGTGGAGCTGAGCGGGCAGCTCGCCCGGGACATCGAGCGGATCGCCGAGAACATCCATGAGACCTGGGCCCTGCAGCGGGTCCGGGCCGGCTGGGTATACGGCGAGAAGAACGATTCGGAAAAGAAGACCCACAGCGGCCTGGTGGAATATGACCGGCTGCCGGAATCGGAAAAGGACGTGGACCGTGCCACGGTGACACAGACGATAAAGATGCTCCTGTGGCTGGGCTACAGGATAGAGCCGCGGGAGGATTGACATGGCGTTTCAATTGGCGGTAGGCGGGCGCCTGCCGGAAGCCGGCCCGGTCCTGGACGCGGTCCGCGGGCGGCTGGGGGACATCCTGGCTTGGCTGGACCCGGCGTCCGGCGGGCCGGGCGTGCAGTTTTTGATGAGCCCCGCCTATACGGACGAGCGGTGGGCGTCCCTGCCCGGTGTAGACCGGGAGGACGTCTTTTGCTTCTGCAAGCGGGACGACCCGGACTGGTCTGCCCGCTGCGGGAAGACCCTTTGGGAGGACGCGCCCCTGCGGGGCGTGCTGGGCGAGGCCATGTGCGACCGGGCGGACCTGGTGCTGGCGGTGTGGGACGAGGACGTGACGGAGATCTCCGGCGCCACCTGGGAGCTGATACAGCTGGCCCACAAGGAGAGAACGCCCTGCCTTTGGCTGTCCACCCGGACGGGCGCGGCCTATTGGTCCAAAGAGTCCTATTATGAACCCCTTTCCGACGAGGGGCTGAAAAAGCTCTGCATGGCCCACAAGGCCCAGGCCCCGGAGCCCGCCCTGGCAGAGGGGCGGCGTGACCCTCTCCTGGCCCTGGGGGCCAGGCTGCGCCGGCGGTTCCTGCGCAAGTACGACGCCCTCAAACCGGAGACTGCCCCGGAGGAGGACCACATTTTGCAGGACGGCTTCTCTCTGGAAGAGGAGCGGGCCGGGGCCGAGGGCGTGCGCCGCGGCATCCTGGCGCGGTACAGCCGCTTCGACTCTGCCGCCATATCCCTGAACGGGGAGTATCAGGCTGTGCTGTACTGGCGGGCCATCCTGCCCTTCGCGGCCTCCGTGTTTCTGGCGGTGGGCTTTTACGCCGAGACCCTTCTCAGCGTGACGGGCATGGGGTCGACGCCCCGGGCCGTCCTGGCGGGCACCGGCTTTCTCATCCACGGGCTTTTGAATCTGTACGTCTATTTCCTGTCCCGTAACGGGAGCATACAGCGCAAGCACCAGGCGTTCCTGCAAAACCGTTACATAGCTGAAGTCCTGCGGGTGCTGGTTCATCTGGTCCCCTACGGGGTCTATGCCGACCTGCGGGACGTGTGCGGCGGCAGCGAGGCGCTCCGGGCCGGCCTGCAGGAGATGACGCTGGCGGACGAGCCCGACGTCCAGCGGCTGGACGGCCGCACCGCCCATATGGCGCTTGTCCATATCCACGAGATGCTGGCGGACCAGATCGCCTACCACAAGGCCGCGGCGGCCCGCCTGCGGCGGGTCCTGGACCGGCTGGATAAGCTGTACCAGCTGATCTTCAAACTGGGCTTCGCCCTGGTGATCCTGCGGGCATTTTTGCAGTTTTATGTCTGTGTCTTTCCCATCACCGGCAAGATCAACGGGGTAGAGCTGAACAGCTTCATCCGCAGCGCGGCCAACATGATCGCGCTGATGGTGCCGGCCTGGGCGGCCTATTTCTCCTCCAAGATATCCCTTTGCAATTTCCGTTTCGACTATGATAGCCATGTGCGCACGGAGGACAGTCTGGGCGACCTGCTGGCCCAGGTGGACACGCTCCTGGCCATGGGAGACGCCGTGCCGGTAGACGTGCTGAACAACCTGTCGGAGGAACTGGTGCGAAGCATGATCGTGGAGGACGCCCTGGCCTGGGAACGGAAATACCAGAACGCCACCGTGACGCAGCTCTGACAGTTCGGAGAGAGGAGGCGAGGGGATGCGGAAGGCCCTTGCGAAGATAGGTAAATACTGTCTGTTCCTGATCCCCGGCGCCTTGGGCTTCATCGGACTGCATGTGCTGGCTCAGCCTCCGGAGCTTCTGGGAGACGCCCTCTATCACAGCTTGAACATGTATCTGCTGGACTACGGCGGAGACGCGCCCAACGCGCTGGTGGAGATCGCCCGCTGGACAGCGCCCCTCTGTACGGCCAGCGGCGTGGTCCTGGCCGTCGTGGCGGCCCGGGACTGGCTGTTGAATTACGCCCGTTATCGCAGAGGACGGGCCGTAGCCGTTTACGGCCCGGCGGAGGAAAAGGCGGACATGCTCGCCCAGCTGGGCCGGGAGGGCGTGGACGGCAAGGAGCGCTTCATCCGGGCCAACCGGTATATCCTCCTGCAGGAGGAGAGCCAGGTGTTCGCTTTCTATAACCGCTACCGGCGGGATTTCGGCGGGGCGGACGTATACGTCAAATGCAGCGCCATCCCGGCCCAGGCGGCCTCCGCGCCCCATCTGCACCTGTTCTGCCCGGAGGAGACGGCGGCCCGGACGTTCTGGAAGCGGCGGGACCTGTACGCCCTGTCCCGGACCCGGGAGCACCATATGCAGATCGTGCTGCTGGGCTTCGGCAAGCTGGGGGAGGAGGTCCTGACCTACGCCCTTCAGGGCAACGTCTTTGCCCCGGACCAGCGCATCGAGTACCATATCTTCGGGGACGGCGCCCGGTTCCGGGCCATCCACACCCAGCTGGAGGAGATATCCGACCCGGTGGTGTTCCACGGCGAGCCCTGGTACGAGCGGCTGACGCTGCTGGAACAGGCGGATCTGGTGCTGGTGCTGACCCAAGAGGGCCAGCTGGAGCTGCTGCGGGACCTGCTGCTGGCCACGTCGCGGCCTCAGATCGACGTGTTCGCGGCGGACGGAGAGACCCCCGGCCTCCTGGACGGCCGGGAGCGGCTGACGCTCTACGCCTGGAAGGAGGAGGGCCACCGGCTGGAGAACATTTTCGGCGACGCCCTTCTGGCCCGGGCCAAGCAGATCAATATGCGCTACGAGACCGAGTACAACGGCGTTCCGGACAACGAGAAAAACCGGGAGGAGGCCTGGCAGCGGCTGGATACCTTCACCCGCTATTCCAATATCAGCGCGGCGGATTACCACGACGTGCGCCTGGCTATGCTGGCCGCCATAGGCGTCCGGCCGGACCCGGAAACGTTGCCGCCGGAAGTGCTGGAGCTGCTGGCGGAGCTGGAGCATATCCGCTGGAGCCGGTATCACCGGCTGTATAACTGGCGCTGGGGCGTGCCGGAGAACGGCGCCGCCAAGGACCGGGCCCGCCGCATCCACGCGGACCTGGTTCCTTACAGGGAACTGCCGCCGTCGGAAAAGGAGAAGAACCGCGAGACCGTCAAAATGATGCTGAGCCTGGACTGGCAGGCATGACAAAAGACCGGGGCCGAACATTCGTTCGGCGCCGGCCTTTCTTTGTCTGTGGGGAAGGGGAAGCGGCTGTCACCGCAGGGAACCTAAATATCCCTCCAGGATGAGGGCCGCGGCCACGGCGTCCACGGTGGCCTTGTGCTTTTTCTCCCTCTTGCCGTTCTCCCGGAGGATGCGGTGGGCATCCACGGTGGTGCGCCGCTCGTCCCACAGGACCACGGTCATGCCCCGCTCCTCCAAAAGGGCCTTCAGGGCCCGGCTCTTCTCTGCCCGGGGGCCCTCGGTGCCGTCCATATTCCGGGGAAGGCCCAGCACCAGGGTGCCCACGTCCCGGGCTTTCGCCTCGGAAACGATGGTATCCGCCAAGACGGCGGGGTCCCACTGGGTGATGACGAAGGTCTCCCCGGCCAGCATCCCCAGCATATCGGACACGGCGATGCCCGTGCGGGCGTCGCCGTAGTCTATGGCCATCACTCTCATGAAGCGTCCTTTCTCAGCACCTTCAGCATGGGCGGCAGGATGAGGGTATAAAGGGCCGCCTTGATGACATCCGCCACGTACCGCCAGACGATGTAGGGCGAGTAGGTGACGAAGGAGTATTTATACACCAGGCAGTCCACGTACATCACCCCGGTGGTGACGGTGGTGTCTGCCAGCAGCGCCAGCAGGATCACTACCGCCAGCTTTTTCCGGTCGATGTCACCCCGGGCGCGCTTGGCGTACAAACCGACGATAAGGCCCAGTATGCCCACGGGCAGCATCCACAGCGGCGTGGTGGCGGAGACCCCGTAGGGCCCCAGAAGCTGGCCCAGAAAACCGGCCAGCAGGCCCACGACGACCCCGTCCGCCGGCCCGAACAGCAGCGCCGCCAGCAATACGGGCAGCCCGTCGATGGACAGCTTGATGGGCCCCAGGCTCAGCCCCAGAAGGCTGGACAGCACGACGTACAGCGCCGCGCACAGGCCGTCGGTCACAAGACGCTTGGTGTTTTTCATATTCGATTCCCTCCAGCGGATGCGGGGCGGCCACCGCCGGCGCGCGCCGTTCGTCCGGAGGGCAACTTCCCATCCCCCCGGCACTTCACGCGGCCGTCCCTACTCTGATATGCCCCGATGATACCACGCATGAGCCGCAAAAGCAACGGCTTTGGCGCCCGGCCGGACAAGTTTTGCCCGGAGGCAGAACGTGTGGGGCGGAAAAATGAAAAAATGGTTGCAATTATTTGGATAATATGATAGGATAACTTTTACCTGCCGTCCGGACGGGCTGACCCGTTATGGCCGGAATAGGGAGGCAATATTACAAGGAGGTGCCGAAAAAATGGCAGCAGACGCAAGGATCAAGGTCGTACTGCGCTGCAGCGAGTGCAAACAGAGGAACTACAATACCTTCAAGAACAAGAAGAACTCCACGGAGAAGCTTGAGCTGAAGAAGTATTGCCCCTTCTGCCGGAAGCACACACTGCATCAGGAAACGAAGTAAGGAGGCAGAGCAAATGGCAGAAGAGAAGAAAGCCGTCGCTCCCTCCAAGGAGACGAAGGTCGCGGTCAAAAAGACTACCGACAAGCCCAAGCGCATGCAGCGGATCAAGAAGTGGTTCCGGGACATGAAGAGCGAGCTGAAGAAGGTGGTCTGGCCCACCCCCAAGCAGACCATGAAGAACACGGCGGTCGCGGTCGTGATGATCGTTGTGTGCGCCGTGGTGCTCTGGGGCTTTGACAGCGCCGCGCAGGCGACGGTCAAGGCGCTGATCAACATTTTCGCGTAAGAAGATGGCAGACAGCGCGAAGTGGTACGTCGTTCACACGTACTCCGGATATGAGAACACGGTGTCCGCCTCCATTCTGAAGGCGGCGGAGAACCGACACATGGAGGACCTGATCCTGGAGGTCAAGATCCCCATGGAGACGGTCACCGAGCACACCGACAACGGCGACAAGACCTACGAGCGCAAGACGTTCCCCGGCTACGTCCTGGTGAAGATGATCCTCACGGACGAGAGCTGGCATCTTGTGCGCAACGCCAGAGGCTCCACCGGCTTTGTGTCCATGGACGGCAAGCCTGTGCCCCTGACGGAGCGGGAGGTCCTGGACCTGGGCATGGAGCGCCACGAGGTCGTGGTGGGCTTCGGCCTGGGCGACAGCGTCAAGGTCACCGACGGCCCCCTGGAGGGCTTCATCGGCGTCGTGGACGAGCTGGAGCCGGACAAAGATCGGGTCCGCGTCATCGTGTCCATGTTCGGGCGTGAGACGCCGGTGGATCTGGAGCTTGACCAGATCGAGCCGGTGAA